>NZ_JCAFTA010000005.1:0-255566 GCF_059369815.1 Stenotrophomonas sp. YJH_SMC_27
CCCGAGCGACTCGGCCAACTCCACGGCTTGGTGCTTGAACTCATCGGTATAGCTACGACGGGTGATACGGGACATAAGGGACCTCCAGGTGCGATCAAAGTATCGCTTCTTGGCGTCCGCTGACGGGGGGCCAGATCAGTCCGCGGCATGGATGCCGCGGCCAAGCCCCCAAGGACGGGTTTATGGCGTCCCCGCAACCCGACACCGCCCCGCCCAACAAACAGAAAAGCCAGAGCCGCTTTGGCTCTGGCTTCTGCTGTGGAACTTGACGTTGCCTCTGCGGGTGCCGGGCCGCAGGCCCGGCCGATAAACTCAGACCACCGGTTCGCGCAGGGCGGGGTTGTCCCAGCCCGGGCGCGGGGCGAAGCGGTCGCCATGCCGCTGCTGCAGCGCCTTCAACCGCTCGACGATCGCATCGGCACCCACCGCACGGATGTGCTGGATCGGGCCGCCACGGAACGGCGCGAAACCGGTACCGAAGATCACGCCCGCATCCAACAGGTCCGCATCGGCCACTACACCTTCGTGCAGGCACGCCACCGCCTCGTTCAACAGCGGCAGGATCAGGCGGTCCTCCAGATCGGCCGGGGCCTGGTAATCGCTGGCCACGTCCGGCTTCTTCGGCTTGCCGTTCTCCCAGGTGTAGATGCCCTGGCCATCCTTCTTGCCGCGCTTGTCCTGTTCCACCGTCTGCAGGGCCGCCGGAATCTGCAGGCCGAGGAACGGCGCCAGTTCGCGGCCCACGCCCGCAGCCACGTCCAGCCCCACGGTGTCGATCAGTTCGATCGGTCCCATCGGCATGCCGAACTTCACGGCGGCCTTGTCGATCACCGGGCCCGGAATGCCTTCGGCATACGCGGTGGCCGCTTCCAGCATGTAAGGGAACAGCACGCGGTTGACCAGGAAGCCCGGGCTGCCGGCCACCGGCACCGGGAACTTGCCCAGTGCCTTGCAGAACGCGGCCAGGCGGCGTTCGGTTTCCGGCGCCATGCCGTCGTGATGGATGATCTCCACCAACGGCATCTGCGCGACCGGGTTGAAATAGTGCAGGCCGGCGAACTGCGCCGGGCGCTGGATGTGATCGCGCAGTTCCACCAGCGGTATCGACGAAGTGTTGGTGGTCAGCAGCGCGTCCTGCTTCATCTTCGGTTCCAGCGTCTGGTACAGCGCACGCTTGGCCTCGGGGTTCTCGATGATGGCCTCGATCACCAGATCGGCTTCGGCCACGCCGTTGCCTTCCAGATCGGCACGCAGGCGCGCGGCCACGGCAGGGCGCTTGCTCTCGTCACGCACCTTCTTGGCGAACAGCGACTGCGCGCGCTCCATGGCCGGGTCGATGAAGCGCTGCTCACGGTCCTGCAGGGTCACGTCGAAGCCCTTGTAGGCGGCCCACGCGGCGATGTCGCCGCCCATCACGCCGGCGCCGACCACGTGCACGTGACGGATGCCGGAATCACCACCGCCCAGGCCCTTCAGTCGCTCGGTGAGGAAGAAGATGCGGATCAGGTTGCGCGCGGTCGGTGTACTGGCCAGCTTCACCACCGCGCGCCGCTCGGCGTCCAAACGCGCCTGGATCGGCTTGCCGCCACTGCGTTGCCAGGTGCTGATCAGCGCGTACGGCGCCGGGTACTGGTCCTTCTTCGCCTTGCGTGCGACCTGCTTGACCATCTGCGGCGCCAGCAGCCGGCGTGCCAGCCAGGTGTTGGTGGCCCAGGCCATCGCGCGCTGCTTGAACGGGCGGCTGGTGCCGGACAGCGCCAGCGCGACGGCGGTGTCGAGCACCACCGCCGGCGCCACCACCTTGTCGACCAGGCCGATCCCCCGCGCGGCCGAGGCCGACAGGGTGCGTCCGGTCAGCATCATGTCCATCGCCGCCGGTGCACCCACCAGTTGCGGCAGGCGGGCGCTGCCGCCCCAGCCCGGGAAGATGCCCAGCTGGGTTTCCGGCAGGCCGATGCGGGTGCTGCTGTCGTTGGAGGCCACGCGGTAGCGGCAGGCCAGCGCCAGTTCGGTGCCGCCTCCCAGGCAGTGGCCATGGATCGCCGCCACGGTCGGGCAGGGCAGTTCGGCCAGCTTCTGGTAGGTGGCCTGGCCACGCCGGATCGCGTCGTTGACAGTGCCGCGACGGTCGAACTCCTGGAACTCCTTCAGGTCGGCACCGGCAATGAAGCCGGCCTTCTTCAGCGACTGGATCACCACGCCCTTGGGCGGATCCAGCGCGATGCGCTCAAGCAGGTCGCCCAGCTCCAGCAGCACGTCCTGCGACATGGCGTTGACGCTGCTGTCCTGACGATCCAGGGAGAGAACCACCACGCCGTCGTCGCGGATCTCGGGGTGCCAGTGGCTGAAGCGGAGACCATCGAAGCCTGAGAGCATGGACGTTCCATCCGGTTGTGTATGGAGAAGCGGCTATGATCCAGAGGTTGTTTCCCCCGCGTCAAATCCCAATAGCAGGGGAGTGGCGCCCCCGGATCCATGGCCGTGGACCGGGACGCTAACGGAACGGTGGTTAAAAGCTGGTGCGGCGCCAGGTGATCGGCGACTGAACTTTTCCCGGGATTGGCAGTCTCATTGCCCGACGTCGGTTGGGCTGACAGGAGTGCGGCCCCTCATGGCCGAGGTTGATACACCACAGGAGCTGGATCTGGAACTGGTCCGGCGCGTGCAGCACGGCGAGAGTGCCGCCTTCGATGTCCTGGTGCGCAAGTACCAGCATCGGGTGGTGGCCCTGGTCGGTCGCTACATCGCCGACTGGAGCGAATGTCAGGACGTCGCCCAGGACACTTTCATCCGCGCCTACCGCGCGATCGGGAGTTTCCGTGGCGACGCCCAGTTCTCAACCTGGTTGCATCGAATCGCCGTGAATACCGCCAAAAACTACCTGGCTTCACACAATCGACGGCCGCCGACCGATGACATCGACATCGGCGACGCCGAACAGTTCGACACCGGTACCCGCCTGCGCGACACCGACACGCCCGAACGCGAGTTGATGCGCCAGGAGCTGGAACAGACGGTAATGAAGGCCGTCAACGCGCTGCCGGAAGAACTCCGGTCGGCAATCACCCTGCGCGAGGTGGAAGGCCTGAGCTACGAGGATATCGCGCAGAAGATGGGGTGCCCGATCGGCACGGTGCGTTCACGGATCTTCCGGGCGCGCGAGGCGATCGACACCGAACTCCGGCCGCTGCTGGACATCGGCAGCGCCACCCGTGAGAAGAGCCGCGTATGACCAGTAAACCGTTCAACGAATCGCAGAACCACCAATCGCCCGCCGGACAGCGCCTGGACCAGCGCCATCGCGAGCAGCTGTCGGCCCTGGTCGATGGTGAGCTGGGCGCCGACGAAGCGCGCTTCCTGCTGCGCCGGATGGAGCACGACCCCGAGCTGGCCGGATGCCAGGAACGCTGGCAGCTGCTGGGCGACGTGATGCGCGGGCAGGCGTCGGCGCTGGCGCCGGCCGGCTTCAGCGCGGCCGTGGCCGCCGCGATCGCGGCCGAACCGGCGCCGCAGGTCGAGCCGCGTCGCCAGGTACGCCGCAGTGGCTGGCGGGCCTGGGGCGGCGGCGCCGCCCTGGCCGCGTCGGTGGCCGCCGTCGCGCTGTTCATCGGCGGCGAGAAGCTGAAGGAGGCCACGCCGGGTGAACCGCTGGCGCCGCAGGTGATCGCCAGCCAGGCGGAGCTGGCGCCGGCGCCCACCGCGCCGGCCCCGGTGACCGAGGCTTCGGTGGATACGGCCGCGATGGCCGTGGCTGCTGCGCCGGCTGTGGCGATGGCCGCTTCCAGCCGTCGTCAGGACGCCCGCCGTGCCAGCGCCACGCGTACCCAGCAGGCTGCGCGTGCCGCCCAGCGCGACGAGGCCCCGCAACGGGCCGTCGCCGCAGCGCCGGCGCCGTTGACCCCGACCGTGCCGGCCAACGCCAGCCGCAACCTGCCGTTCGGCGAGGTGGGCGGACTGCAGGCCCGGCCGTGGCCGCGCTCCAGCCTGGCGCCCGCTGCCGGTGGCGCACTCAATGCCAGCTTCCCGGCCCATGCCGGCGGCGCGGCGTTCTATCCGTTCGAGCCGCGCCTGCAGGACGACCTGCCGGTGCCGCCGCGCCCGCGCGACTGAGCCGGGCGCTTTCACGCCCCGCCGCCGGCGGGGTCCGTATTCCTCTTTCCATCCGATCCGGAGGTTGCCGTCCGATGACTCCCCGACTCCGCACGCAGGCCATGGGTCTGCTGGCCCTGACCCTTCCCCTGGTGGCCTGCGCACAGGCCCCCGCGCCTGCCGCGCAGACCCAGCCTGCGCCAGCTGCAGCAGCGCGGGCACCGGCGCAGCCGCTGGTCAGCGGCCTGCCCGACTTCACCAATCTGGTCGAACAGGTCGGCCCGGGCGTGGTCAACGTCGACACCACCATCGTCCGCAACAACCGCCAGGTCGCCCGCGGCCCGATGGGCGACGATGACATGCCGGAGTTCTTCCGCCGCTTCTTCGGCCCGGACTTCCCGATGCCCGGGCAGGGGCCGGGTGGGCCGGATGGCGGCCCCAGCATCAAGGGCCGTGGCATGGGCTCGGGCTTCATCATCTCGCCCGATGGCTATGTACTGACCAACTACCACGTGGTGGCCGATGCCAGCGAGGTGAAGGTCAAGCTGGGCGACCGCCGTGAGTTCACCGCGAAAGTGGTGGGCAGCGACCAGCAGTACGACGTCGCGTTGTTGAAGATCGACGGCAAGAACCTGCCGACCGTGCGCGTTGGCGACTCCAACTCCCTCAAGCCGGGCCAATGGGTGGTCGCGATCGGCTCGCCGTTCGGCCTCGATCACTCGGTCACTGCCGGCGTGGTCAGCGCCCTTGGCCGCAGCACCGGCGGGCCGGACCAGCGCTACGTGCCCTTCATCCAGACCGACGTGGCGATCAACCAGGGCAACTCCGGTGGCCCGCTGCTGAACACGCGTGGCGAAGTGGTCGGCATCAACTCGCAGATCTTCTCTGCTTCGGGCGGCTACATGGGCATCAGCTTCGCGATCCCGATCGACCTGGCGATGAGCGCGGTCGAGCAGATCAAGAAGACCGGCAAAGTCACCCGTGGCCAGCTCGGCGCGGTGGTGCAGGAAATCGACGGCCTGAAAGCGCAGGCGATGGGCCTGCCGGACAGCCGCGGCGCCCTGGTCAACCAGATCGTGCCGGACTCGGCTGCAGCCCGGGCCGGGGTGAAGATCGGCGATGTGATCCGTTCGGTGAACGGCGCGCCGGTCAACAGCTGGTCCGACCTGCCCCCGCTGATCGGCGCGATGGCACCGGGCAGCCGGGTCACCCTGGGCGTGATCCGCGATGGCAAGCCGCGCGACCTCAGCGCCACCCTGACCGCACTGACCGAAGATGCGCAGGCCAGTTCGCGTGGCCCGGCTGCCGGCAACAGCGATGCGGCTCCACAGGCCGGCGCCAACGCCCTGCTGGGGCTGGACGTCAGTGACCTGACCGCGCCGCAGCGCAAGCAGCTGGGCCTGGAATCGGGCGAGGGCGTGCGCATCACCGGGGTCAAGGGCCAGGGCGCCCGCGATGCGGGCCTGTCTCCGGGCATGGTGATCCTGCAGGTAGCCAGCACCCAGGTCGGCAGCGTGGACGCGCTGAACCGTGCGCTGTCCAGCTACAAGAAGGGCGACGTAGTGATGCTGCTGGTGCGCACCGGCAGCGGCAACAGCGCGTTCGTAGCGGTCAAGGCTGGCCAATAAGGCCGGTGCAGGGCCGCCCCGGCGGCCACGTGGTTCCCCCGAAGCCCCGCCCCGGCGGGGCTTCGGGCATTCCGGGCCCGGCTCGATGAGGCCGTTTTCGCGGGCGGGCGCCGGGCATGCGATAATCGACCGTTACCCTGACGACGCCGCGCGCCGCCGCCACCTATGTCTTCTGATTCGATGCGGAACATCCGCAACTTCTCCATCATCGCCCATGTCGACCACGGCAAGTCCACGCTGGCCGACCGCATCATCCAGCTCTGTGGTGGCCTGCAGGCCCGCGAGATGGAAGCGCAGGTGCTCGACTCCAACCCGATCGAGCGCGAGCGTGGCATCACGATCAAGGCGCAGTCGGTGTCGCTGCCGTACCTGGCCAAGGACGGGCAGACCTACCACCTGAACTTCATCGACACCCCCGGCCACGTCGACTTCTCCTATGAAGTCAGCCGCTCGCTGGCCGCCTGCGAAGGCGCGCTGCTTGTGGTCGATGCCGCCCAGGGCGTGGAAGCGCAGTCGGTGGCCAACTGCTACACCGCGGTGGAGCAGGGCCTGGAAGTGGTGCCGGTGATCAACAAGATCGACCTGCCCACCGCCGACATCGAGCGCGCCAAGGCCGAGATCGAGGCCGTGATCGGCATCGACGCCTCCGACGCGGTGCCGGTCAGCGCCAAGACCGGCTTGAACGTGCAGGATGTGCTGGAAGCGATCGTGCACCGCATCCCGGCGCCGGCGCCGCGCGACACCGACAAGCTGCAGGCGCTGATCATCGATTCGTGGTTCGACAATTACCTGGGCGTGGTGTCGCTGGTGCGCGTGATGCAGGGCGAGATCAAGGCCGGTGACAAGCTGCAGGTGATGTCCACCGGCCGCAACCACCAGGTCGACAACGTTGGCGTGTTCACCCCGAAGCGCAAGGTGCTGCCGGCGCTGAAGGCCGGTGAAGTGGGTTGGGTCACCGCCAGCATCAAGGACGTGCACGGTGCGCCGGTCGGCGACACGCTGACCCTGGCCGGCGACCCGGCCCCGAAGCCGCTGCCGGGCTTCCAGGAAATGCAGCCGCGCGTGTTCGCCGGCCTGTTCCCGGTCGACGCCGAGGACTACCCGGACCTGCGCGAAGCGCTGGACAAGCTACGCCTGAACGACGCCGCGCTGCGTTTCGAGCCGGAAAGCTCCGAGGCGATGGGCTTCGGCTTCCGCTGCGGCTTCCTGGGCATGCTGCACATGGAGATCGTGCAGGAGCGCCTGGAGCGCGAATACAACCTGGACCTGATCAGCACCGCGCCGACGGTGGTGTACGAGGTCCTGAAGACCGATGGCTCGATCATCAACATGGACAATCCGGCCAAGCTGCCGCCGGTGAACCAGGTCGAGGAGATCCGCGAGCCGATCATCCGTGCCAACGTGCTCACTCCCGAGGAGTACATCGGCAACATCATCAAGCTATGCGAAGAAAAGCGCGGCAGCCAGATCGGCATCAATTACCTGGGCAGCCAGGTGCAGATCAGCTATGAATTGCCGATGGCCGAGGTGGTGCTGGACTTCTTCGACAAGCTGAAGTCGGTCAGCCGTGGCTATGCCTCGCTGGACTACCACTTCGTGCGCTTCGACGCGGGCCCGTTCGTGCGCGTGGACGTGCTGATCAACGGTGACAAGGTCGATGCCCTGTCGCTGATCGTGCACCGCAGCCATGCCGACCGCCGCGGCCGCGAGCTGTGCGAAAAGATGAAGGACCTGATCCCGCGCCAGATGTTCGACGTGGCCATCCAGGCCGCCGTTGGCTCGCAGATCATCGCCCGCACCACGGTCAAGGCCATGCGCAAGAACGTGCTGGCCAAGTGCTATGGTGGCGACGTTTCGCGCAAGAAGAAGCTTCTGGAAAAGCAGAAGGAAGGCAAGAAGCGCATGAAGCAGGTCGGCCGCGTGGAGATCCCGCAGGAAGCGTTCCTGGCCGTGCTGCAGATGGACAACAAGTAAGCCCGCACCGGCCCTGCGGGGCCGGTCGTCTGGTGACGTTGCAAAGGACCCTGAATGAAACTGTTTGAGATCCTCCTGGTCGTGCTGACCCTGGCCTCGGGCCTGATCCTGCTTGCGGACAAGCTGTACCTCGCCAAGCGTCGCGCCCAGCGCGCGGGCCTGCTCGATTCCGAGCCGGTGCTGGTGGATTACTCGCGTGCGTTCTTCCCGGTGCTGGCGATCGTGCTGGTCGTGCGCAGCTTCATTGCGGAGCCGTACAAGATTCCATCCAGTTCGATGATGCCGAACCTGCTGATCGGCGATTTCATCCTGGTCAACAAGTTCTCCTATGGCCTGCGCCTGCCGATCAGCAACACCAAGATCGTGCCGTTTGGCGAGCCGTCGCGTGGTGACGTGGTGGTGTTCCACTTCCCCGGCCATGGCGAGAACGATCCGGCCAAGGGCGAGAACTTCATCAAGCGCGTGATCGGCGTGCCGGGTGACACCGTGGTCTTCGAAGGCGACGGCGTGATCCTCAACGGCGAGCCGCTGAAGTATGACAACAAGGGTATCTACGCCGGCCACAAGGGCCAGGGCGAGGGCGCCAACCTGCTGCTCGAGCACCTGCCGGGCCGCAGCCACACGGTGCTGGAGACCGACTATCCGCGCGGCCAGGGCCAGTGGACCGTGCCGGCCGGCAAGTACCTGGTGATGGGCGACAACCGCGACAACAGCGATGACGGCCGGTTCTGGGGCCTGCTGCCGGAAGAAAACCTGCGCGGCAAGGCGTTCCTGATCTGGCTGAACTGCCAGGGCTGGTTGTGCAAGGATGGCTTCGAGCCGTCGCGGATCGGCTCGAGCATCAACTGAGTACCTTCACATCCAACGCGTATCTGGGGAGAACGCAATGAAGACGATGAACACGCAGCGTGGCATGACCTTGACCTCGTTCCTGACGGTCCTGATCGTGGTGGGCTTCTTCCTCTACATCGGCATGAAGCTGTTCCCGATGTATCAGGAGTACTACGCTGTGCGCTCGGCGATGAAGAGCCTGGCCAACGAGCCGGGCGTGGGCAGCATGGAGCCGGCGCGCATCCAGGACCTGTTCTTCAAGCGCCTGTACATCAACTACTCGGACAACGTGAAGCCGGCCAACGTGAAGTTCGACCGTCGCGACAATGGCTGGACCCTCAAGGTCAACTACGAAGTGCGCCGTCAGCTGATCGGCAACCTCGATGTGGTTGGCAAATTCGATTCTTCCCAGGACCTGACACGAAGCGGTGCCCAGTAAATTCATCCAACGTGGCGACCTGATCGGTCATGCCTTCAGCGACCCGGCGCTGCTCAAGCAGGCGCTGACGCATCGCAGTGCCGGTGCGCCGCACAATGAGCGGCTGGAGTTCCTTGGCGACAGCATCGTCAACATGATGGCGGCCGAGGCGTTGTACCGGCGCTGGCCCAAGGCCGACGAAGGGGCGATGACCCGTGCCCGCGCAGAGCTGGTGCGTGAAGGCGCACTTGCGGTGATCGGGCGCAGCCTGGAACTGGGCGAGCGGCTGACCTTGGGCCCGGGCGAAATGAAGTCCGGTGGTCATCGCCGCGACTCGATCCTGGCCGATGCGGTGGAAGCCGTGGTGGCTGCGATCTACCTGGATGCCGGCTTCGAGGCCTGCCGGGCAGTGGTGCTGCCCTGGTTCAGTGCTTCGATCGAGGCGCTGCCGGCCTCGGGCCGGCCTGAGAAGGATCCCAAGACCCGCCTGCAGGAATGGCTGCAGGCCCGACAGAAGGCGTTGCCGCAGTACGAGCTGGTGTCAGAATCCGGTGACGACCACGCCAAGCACTTCCGGGTACGCTGCAACGTAGCCGACCCGGCCGCCAGCACCGAGGGCGAAGGCGCCTCGCGGCGGCTTGCCGAACAACAGGCGGCTGCGGCCGTCCTAGAACAACTGGATTCCAAGTGAGCGAACAAACTTCCCATCATTGCGGCAGCGTGGCCGTCATCGGCCGCCCGAACGTGGGCAAATCGACCCTGACCAATGCCCTGGTCGGCGCCAAGGTCAGCATCGTTTCCAACCGCCCGCAGACCACGCGCCATCGCCTGCTGGGCATCGCCACCTATCCGGAAGGACAGCTGGTGCTGGTCGACACCCCCGGCCTGCACAAGGTGCAGAAGCGGGCGATGAACCGGGTGATGAACCGCGCTGCGCGCGGCTCGCTGGAAGGCGTCGACGCCGGCCTGCTGGTGATCGAAGCCGGCCGCTGGGATGAAGAGGACAGCCTGGCTTTCAATGTGCTGCGCGACGCTGGCATTCCGGTGGTGCTGGTGGTCAACAAGATCGATCGCCTGAAGGAGAAGGGCGCGCTGCTGCCGTTCCTGCAGCAGGTGACCGAAGGTCGCGACTTCGCCGCCGTGCATCCGATCTCCGCGCAGAAGCGCAACGGCCTGGAAGCGCTGGTGCGCGATGTGCTGAAGCTGCTGCCGGAAGCCCCGCCAATGTTCGGCGAGGACGAGATCACCGACCGCAGCCAGCGTTTCCTGGCCGGTGAACTGGTGCGCGAGCAGCTGATGCGCCAGCTCGGCGAGGAACTGCCGTATGCCACCACGGTGGAAATCGAGCGTTTCACCGAAGATGGCAACCTGCTGCGCATCGGTGCGGTTATCTGGGTCGAACGTGAAGGCCAGAAGGCGATCGTGATCGGCAAGGGTGGCACCCGGCTGAAGGAGATCGGCGCCAAGTCCCGCCTGCAGATGGAACGTTTGTTCGGGGCCAAGGTGTTCCTGGAGACCTGGGTGCGCGTGCGTGAAGGCTGGTCCGACGACGAGGCCGCACTGAAGGCCTTCGGTTACGAGTAAGTCGTTGCGGTCGCTTCGATGCTGATCGAGGACGACACCGGCTTCGTGCTGCATGCACGGGCCTACCGCGAGACCAGCCTGCTGGTCGAAGTGCTGAGCGCGCAGCATGGCCGTATCGGCCTGCTCGCGCGTGGTGTGTCAACCGCCAAGGGCCAGGTGCTGCGCGCTGCCCTGCAGCCATTGCAATGGATCCGCTTCAGTGCCCAGCAGCGCGGTGAACTGGCCCAGCTGCGCGGTGCCGAGGCGCTGGATGCCGCGCCACGCCTGGTCGGCCAGGCGATGTTGGCCGGCTTCTACCTGAGTGAACTGACCCTGCGCCTGGCCCCGCGCCAGGACCCGCTGCCCGGGTTGTACCTGGCCTACGGCGAGGCACGTGCGCGGCTGGCCGTGGGCGCCGGCCTGGCCTGGACCCTGCGTCGCTTCGAACGCGAGCTGCTGTCCGCGCTGGGCCTGGGTTTCGATCTGGACAGCGCGAGCGACGGCCGGCCGATCGACCCGGCCGCGCGCTACGAACTGGACCCGCAGGAAGGCGCGCAGCGCCTGCTGAGCGAGCGCGGTGGGGAACGCCGGGCGGCGGCCACTGGCTCGGCGCTGCTGGCGTTGGCGGCCGACGAAGAACCCCATGCCGCCGATCTGGCCAGCCTGCGCCTGCCGATGCGGCGGGTGCTGGCCCATCACCTCGGGCCGCGCGGCCTGAAGTCCTGGGAAATGCTCGAGCAGCTCGCACCCCGCAGGTAGGGGGTGTTCGGCAGGGCTTGCAGCCCTGCACCTGCCGAATCAACGGCAACGTCAAAAGCTGGCTACTCGTGGGTAGGCGGGGTGGGTCCGGTTGCGGGAGACGCCGTAAACCCATCCCTGGGGGCTTGGCCGCGGCATCCATGCCGCGGACACTCCCGCAACCGGACCCACCCCGCCTTCGACAGTTTTCCGCGAGCTGTCGGAATGGCAATGGGGTCAGATCCGTTTTCCTTCGGAAAACGGATCTGACCCCCAGTTTGAATTTCGATATCTGACAGAAATTCATCCACGCATGGCGTGGATCTACCCGATCGCGGCAAACTGTCAGAGGTGGGGCGGTGTCGGAGTGCGGGGTGTCAGCCGCATGGATGCGGCTGCCAAGCCCCCATGGACGGGTTTACGGCGTCCCCGCACTCCGACACCGCCCCGCCACCCCACGGAATGCCAGCTGTTGCTGTTGCTGTTGCCTTGGCTTGAAGCCTCTGCAGGTGCAGGGCGCAGCCCTGCCGACCAACCCTCAATGCAGCAGGGCCGCCACCGCCGCGCGGAACCCATCCTGGGCCTGCCCGGACTCCGGCGCATGATGCAGCTGGCGCACCGCCCGGGCCAAGCGTGCCGCGCCCACGAACCCACAGCTCGCCTGCAACCGGTGCAACTGGCTGCGCAGCTGACGCTCATCATGCTGGTCCACCGCCTGCTCGACCGCGTCACGCACCCCCGGCAGCTCGGCCAGGAACAGTTCGCGCAGGGCGATCAAGTGGTTGCGCTGGCCATTGAGCGCGGCCAGTGCCGCTGTCTCGTCCCAGTCCTGCACCTGCAGCTCGACCGCTGCCGGGGCCGGGGCAACGGAGATCCCCGCCGGGCTGTTCACCAGTGCGCGGCGCACCGCCTTCAGCAACTGGTCGCGGCCCAGAGGCTTGACCAGGGTGTCGCTGAAGCCAGCTTCGCGCAGGCGGGCATGGATGGACGTGTCACCGTCAGCGGTATGTGCCAACGCCGGGGTGTCGGGATGTGAACGGCGCAGTTCGCGCAGCAGCTGCGCGCCATTGCCGTCCGGCAGGTTGACGTCGATCAGCCACAGGTCGTGCGCGCCGGGTTCGGCGCTGGCCAAAGCGCTGGCCAGCGAATCTGCGGTGTCCACATCCGCCGGTAACGTTTCCAACGCCGCCTTGAAAAAACCGCGGCTGATGATGTCGTCCTCGACAAGCAGGAAGCGGGGCCGGCTGGCCCGCGGGGTCATCTGCATCAGGGCTGCCTCCATGTCAGCTGCTGCAATCATCAAGCACGGCGGCGGCGGGCGCAAGCGGGTCCGGACCCTGCCGGTCAGGATCTGCGACAATACGCCCCCATTTTTGCCCGCAGCCTGTTGCCACGTGGCCCGATCCCGCTCCCGCATCGACCGTACCCCGTTCCAGACCGAAATCCTCGACCTCAGCCATGATGGTCGCGGCGTCGCCCGCCGTGAAGGCGAGGGCGGCAAGGTCACCTTCGTCAGCGGTGCCCTGCCGGGTGAGGTGGTGACGGCCGAACAGACGGCCCGCAGCCGCCATTTCGACGAAGCGCGCACTCTGGAAGTTCTGCAGGCCTCGCCGCAGCGCGTGACCCCGAAGTGCCCGCATTTCGGCACCTGCGCCGGCTGCGTGCTGCAGCACCTGGACGAAGACCAGCAGATCGTCGCCAAGCAGCGCGTGCTGATGGACAACCTGGAGCGGATCGGCCATGTGAAGCCGGGCACCGTGCTTGCGCCGCTGGTCGGCGACAGCTGGGGTTACCGTCGCAAGGGCCGCTTCTCCGTGCGCCGGGTCGAGAAGAAGGACAAGACCCTGGTCGGCTTCCGTGAACAGGATCCGCGTTTCGTCGCCGACCTCAGCCAGTGCCTGACCGTGATCCCGGAGATCGGCACCAAGGTCGAGGCGCTGTCCACCTTCATCGAATCGCTCGATGGCAAGCGCGATATCCCGCAGATTGAGTTCATCGCCGGCGACCAGGCCGTGGTCCTGACCGTGCGCCACCTGCAGCCACTCAGCGATGCGGACCGTGCGGCCTGGGCTGCCTTCGGCCAGCAGCATGGCTTCGTGATCTACCTGCAGTCCGGTGGCGTGGACACCGTGCAGCCGCTGGACGGGCAGGGTGTGCCCCTGTCGTTCCGGCTGGCGCCCTGGGATGTGGAACTGGCATTCCGCCCGCTGGACTTCATCCAGGTCAACGCCAAGCTCAACGAAAAGATGATCGCCCATGCCCTGGATCTGCTGGAGCCGGGTGAGGACGAGCGCGTGCTGGACCTGTTCTGCGGCCTGGGCAATTTCACTCTGCCGCTGGCCCGCCGCGTGCGCGAGGTCGTTGGCGTGGAAGGCGATGCCGGCCTCGTCGCGCGCGCCCGTGAGAATGCTGAGCGCAATGGCCTGGCCAACGCCCAGTTCTTCAGCGCCGACCTGACCCAGGACCAGCGCAGCACGGCGTGGATGCGCCAGGGCTTCGACAAGCTGCTGCTGGATCCGCCGCGCTCGGGCGCGATCGAAGTGCTGCAGCAGCTGCCGCTGAAGCAGTTCAAGCGCATTGTCTACGTGAGCTGCCACCCGGGCTCGCTGGCACGCGATGCCGGCTATCTGGTCAACGAACAGGGCTTCACCCTGGTCAGCGCCGGTGCCATGGACATGTTCCCGCACACCGCGCACGTGGAAAGCATCGCAGTATTCGAGAAGCGCTGAGCAGGTGTCATCACCCGTGGCGCATAATTGCGCCATGGGCATCGAAATCGAACGCAAATTCCTGGTCAGCAGCGATGGCTGGCGCACCGCCGCGCATCGGGTGATCCCGATGGCGCAGGGCTACATCAACGACATGGGCGCGCTCGACCGCGGCACCCAGAACGCCTCGGTGCGCGTGCGCATCGAAGGCGACCACGCCGCGCTGAACCTGAAGTCGCGCACCCTCGGCCATACCCGCCAGGAGTTCGACTACCCGATCCCGGTGGAGGACGCGCGCGCACTGCTGGCGCTGTGCGTCGGCGGCCTGATCGACAAGCGCCGCCATCTGGTCGAACACGCCGGCCTGACCTGGGAAGTGGATGAGTTCCTCGGTGACAACGCCGGCCTGGTGGTGGCTGAAGTCGAGCTGGAAAGCGCCGACCAAGCCATCGACCTGCCGGACTGGGTCGGTGCCGAAGTGACCGATGACGCCCGTTACTACAACGTTGCCCTGGCCAGCCGCCCGTATTCAGAGTGGTGAACCCCAAAAAGGGGGACGGAGGGGATTAAGTCGTCTTTACCCCGCCTGTGCAGAAAGCGACTTAATCCCCTCCGTCCCCTTTTATCGAGGAAGGGGGGCCCCATGTGGTGGGGATGAGAATCGACATCTATTCCGACGTGGTCTGCCCCTGGTGCTGGATCGGCAAGCATCGTTTCCAGCAGGGCGTGCAGTTGCTGGGCGAGCACGCGCCTGATCTTGATATCCACTGGCAGCCGTTCCAGCTGGACCCGGATGCGGACGACACCCCGGTGCCGCTGCGCGAGGCCTATTCGCGGAAGTTTGGGGGCGTCGAGCGCACCGAGCAGATCCTCGGCCAGACCCAGACCACCGCGCGCGCGGAGGGGCTTCCGATGGATTTCAACCAGGGCCAGGTGCGGGTGACCACGCTGCCGGCGCACCGAGTGCTGTGGCTGGCCGGCGAGCACGGCGTGCAGGATGCGGTCAGCGAGGCGCTGTTCCGCGCCCACTTCGAACATGGCCAGAACCTGGCCGACAACGCTGTACTGGTGAAGGCCGGCGTGGCTGGCGGCCTGGACGGTGGCGAAATCGCGCAGATGCTGGCCTCGGACCGTGGCTTGGCCGAGGTCGAGGCCAAGCTCGGCCAAGCCCACGCGCTGGGCATTTCCTCCGTGCCGACCTTTGTCATCGACGGGAAGTGGGCGATCTCCGGGGCGCAGCCGCCAGAAGGCTTTGCCAACGCGCTGCGCCAGATCGCGGCCGAACAGGGGCCCCCGGCCGCCCCGGCTGGCGACGACGAGGCCTGCGGCCCGGACGGCTGCAGGGTCTGAGCAGACCGGGGCAGAGCCCCCGCGTTTCCCTTTTCCCCTTGACCACTGCGCCTGTCGGCCGGTTCTGCGACAATGCGGCACTGCGCCATGCGGGCGCGCGTTGTGGAGATCAACCATGCTGCTGATCGGCGTTGCTGGCACCGAACTGACCACCCAGGAACGTGACTGGCTGCAGCACGATGCCGTGGCCGGGGTGGTGCTGTTCAAGCGCAACTTCGCCTCGCGCCAGCAGGTAACCGATCTGAGCGCGGCGATCCGCGCCGCTGCGCCGCGCCCGCAGCTGATCTGCGTGGACCAGGAAGGCGGGCGCGTACAGCGCTTCCGCGAAGGTTACAGTGATCTGCCGCCACTGCAGGACATCGGTGCCCTGTACGCCACCGACCCGCAGCAGGCCCTGTCGCTGGCCGAGCAGCACGCCTGGCTGATGGCCAGTGAAGTCCGCGCCAGCGGGCTGGACCTCAGCTTCGCCCCGGTGGTCGATCTTGGCCGCGGCAACCGCGCCATCGGCAACCGCGCCTTCAGTGAAGACCCGCAGGTGGTTGCGGCGTTCACCGCAGCCTATGTGCGCGGCATGCATGCGGTCGGCATGGCCGCCACGCTCAAGCATTTCCCCGGCCACGGCACCGTGCTGGAAGACACCCACGTGGATACCGCGATCGACCCGCGCGCGCTGGACGAGCTGCGCGCGCAGGACCTGGTGCCATTCCAGGCCGGCATCGCCGCCGGTGCCGACGCGGTGATGATGGCGCACGTGATCTACCCGCAGATTGCGCCTGAACCGGCTGGCTATTCGCCGCGCTGGATCCAGGACATCCTGCGTGGCGAGCTCGGCTTCCGCGGCGTGGTGTTCTCCGATGACATCGGCATGGCCGCCTCGCACAGTGCCGGTGGCGTGCCCGCGCGCGTGCACGCACACCTGGACGCCGGCTGCGACGTGGTGCTGATCTGCCACCCGGAGCTGGTTGATGAAGCCCTGCACGCGGTGCAGGGGCGCTCCCTCAATACTGCTGCGCTGCTGGGCCTGCTCGGCCGCGGCGCGCTTGGCTGGGATGGCCTGCTGGCCGATGCCCGCCATGGCCACACCCAATCCCGTCTGATTGAAACCCTTGGAAGAACCGTCTGATGCCCAACCTCACCATTTCCCAGGCCCTGGCCCAGGCTGACCTGCTGGTCGACCGCCCCACCATCGACAAGGCCATCGCTGGTATCGCCGACGCCATCGCGCGCGATTACAGGGGCGAGGTGCCACTGTTCCTGTCAATCATGCACGGCGCGCTGCCGTTCGCCGGCCAGCTGGCGCTGGAGCTGGGCGCGCGCGGCCAGGACGTGCAGTTCGATTACCTGCACGCCACCCGTTACCGCGGCGAAACCACCGGCGGCGACCTGGTCTGGAAGCACAAGCCGGCGACCTCGCTGTTCGGCCGCCGCGTGTTGCTGGTCGACGATATCCTGGACGAGGGCTACACCCTGCAGGGCGTGCGCACCTGGTGCCTGGAACAGGGCGCGACCGACGTGCGCATCGCCGCGATGACGGTGAAGAAGCACGACCGCGCGCTGCCGGACGTGACCGCCGACTACGCCGGCATCGAACTGCCGGACCGCTACGTGTTCGGCTTCGGCATGGACGTCAATGAAACCCTGCGCTGCGTGCCGGCCATCTACGCGATGAAGGAATAACGGCGCAGCCGCCCGCGGCGCGTCTTCTTCTGCCGCCGGCATCCTCGGGTGCCGGCGTTGGTCTTTTCATGGAGTGCTTTGAATGCAACAGATCGCCCTGGCCGTGATCGGCGGTACCGGTGTCTACAACCTGGCCAAGCTTGACGACGTGCAGACCCACGAGGTCGACACCCGCTTCGGCCGCCCGTCCGGCCCGGTACGCGTCGGTACGCTGCTTGGACACCGCGTGGCGTTCCTGGCGCGGCATGGCGAGGGCCATTCGCTGCCGCCGCACAAGATCAACTACCGCGCCAACCTGGCCGCACTGCAGCAACTGGGCGCGCAGCGCGTGCTGGCGTTGAACACGGTGGGAGGCATCACCGAACACTTTGGTCCGCGCGTGCTGGCCTGCCCGGATCAGATCATCGACTACACCTGGGGCCGCATCAGCACGATCTGTGAAGAAGAAGGCACCGACGTGGTCCACGTCGATTTCGGCCACCCCTATACGCCGGTGCTGCGCAGCAAGATCCTGGCCGCTGCGAAAGTGACCGGTGTCACGGTCCATGACGGCGGCTGCTACGGCGCAACGCAGGGCCCGCGCCTGGAAACCATCGCCGAGATCGCCCGCATGCGCCGCGACGGCTGCGATCTGGTGGGCATGACCGGGATGCCGGAAGCCGCACTGGCACGGGAGCTGGGGCTGGATTACGCCTGCCTGGCGATCATCGCCAACTGGGCTGCCGGCTGTGGCGATGGTGAAGAGATCACGATGGCTGAAGTACTTGCCAACGTGCAGGCCGCCAGCAACGGACTTCCGGAACTGGTAGGTGAATTGGCACGGGGGTGATTGTCTTCGCCGAGCAAGCTTTGCATACTCAGCTTGTGCGCGGGTTCAGCGTACACCACCCATTCATTGCATAAGGTCTCGCATCACCATGCCGAACGGTACCGTCAAGTGGTTCAACGACGCCAAGGGATTTGGCTTCATCTCGCCGGAGGATGGCAGCGCCGACGTGTTCGCGCACTTCTCCGCCATCAACTCCAAGGGCTTCCGCAGCCTGCAGGAAGGCCAGCGTGTCACCTATGACGTGACCCAGGGCCCGAAGGGTGCCCAGGCTTCGAACATCACGCCGGCCGAGTGATCCACTCGACAGTGCGTTGAAAACCCCGCTCCGGCGGGGTTTTTTTTGCGCGGCATGCTCGCGGCCCGTTCGCGATCCACCCACCTCGGGCACAATGCGCCCATGAAGGAACGACTGCGCATCGCCGTGATCGGCTACGGCACCGCTGGACAGGCAGTGTCCATCCTGCTCACCCGTGACGGCCACGAGGTGGAGATCTTCGAACGCGTGCCCACGCCGGGACCGGTTGGCGCCGGCTTCCTGCTGCAGCCCAGCGGCCTGCAGGTACTGTGGCAGATGGGCCTGCTTGATTCCGTGCGTGCACATGCCGCGCCGGTGCATCGCCTGTATGGCGACACGCCGTGCGAGCGCGCGGTGATGGACATGGCCTATGCCGGGCTGGATGCACGCCTGCATGGGCTGGGCATGCAGCGCGGGGCGCTGTTTTCGCTGCTGGACCAGGCCCGCGATGGCGCCGGCCAGCTGCATGTCGGCACCACCATCGTTTCCGTCGACGCCGCACAGGGGCGTTTGCGCGACAGCGAGGGGCGCCAGCACGGACCGTTCGACCTTGTGGTGGCTGCCGATGGTGCAGCTTCAACGCTGCGCGGCGGCGTCGAGCGGGGCATCGCGCTGGACAGGGTTTACCCGTGGGGCGCGCTGTGGTGCCTGCTGCCGGCCGAGGACTGGCCGCACATGAGCGAGCTGCGCCAGCGCTACGTGGCCGCGCGCAAGATGATCGGGCTGCTGCCGGTCGGTACCCGCCCCGGTGATGACATGCCGCGCCTGAGCTTCTTCTGGAGCCTGCCACGCGCCGATTTCGATCGGTGGCAGGCCGAAGGTATGGCGCCCTGGCTGGATGAACTGCATGCGCTGTGGCCGCAGGCCAGTGCGCGCTTCGCCCATCTGCGCGATGCCGGCCAGATGGCGCGCGCCGTTTACCGTGATGCGGTGATGACACGTTGGCACCAAGGCCGCATGGTGCTGGCCGGTGATGCGGCGCATGCGATGAGCCCACAGCTGGGGCAGGGTGTGAACATGGCGTTGCTCGATGCGCTGGCACTGCGCGATGCCGTGCGCAGCCATGGCGGCAGTGCGGCGGCATTGCAGGCCTACCAAGCGCAGCGGCGCGCACATGTGGCCGTGTACCAGCGCTGGAGCCGCTGGCTGACGCCACTGTTCCAGTCCGACCGCGACGCTTGGGCGAAAGCGCGTGATGTGCTGCTTGGCCCGATGGGGCGCCTGCCCGGTGGCCGTGGGCATATGCTGCGCATACTCAGTGGCACGCAGCATGGCTGGCTTGGCTCGCTCCAACTGGACCCGGCATTCGTCAACGAACTGGGCACGTCGATGGCAATGCCTCCCAGCAACGCGATCACGGCCAGTGCGTGAGGCGCGTCGTCACGTGAATTAACGGCTGCGTCACTACAGATATGCGAGAAGTGGGTTGCACGCGATTGCGCGTCGCCCGTTTTCCTTTCCGTGATCGACATCGCGCGTGGCCCGGGCGGCGCTGCCGTTGCGGCCTGTTGCGGCCCGGACGCGCCGCCTGTTGTTGAAGAGGAGGACGCCATGTTGTTCGCGGTCGAGGAGCTGGAATCGGAAATCTGCAAGCTGCGTGGTCTGCTGCAGATGCTGCACGAGGACCAGCCCGACGTACTGGAGGACGTGTTTGAATTCCATGTGGGCAGCCTGATCAGCCACGCGTCGCCGGAACACCATGCACGCATCCGCGCCTGCGCGCAGGAAATGCTGGCGAGGATCCAGGCCTTGCCGCGGCGGCGTGAAGGGGATACGCCCGAGTTCCAGTTGATGCCGCAGCTGGAGATCCGCCCCGCCTGATTCACGTCACGGGCAGTTCGACCAGGCTGCCCTCGACGCAGGCCACCCTCTGCTCGCCGGGAGCGGGAACAGGCACGATTCCCGCAGTGAACGCAGAGAAGGCCGGCAGGACCGTCATCCCGTCACGCAGCCAGAATACGGGGAAGCGCCGACGCAACGGCGGCAGGGCGACCTGCGGATGCAGATGCCCAGCGATCACATGCCGTCCTGCATCGGCCACTGGCTCATGGCGAAGCATGAACGGATGCAGGTGTGCTTCATCGTGGATCTGTACCAGTAGCTGGGCGTGCGGCAGGTGGCGGTCGTGATTTCCGCGCAGGACATGCACGTCCAGCGCCGCGTTGCGTTCGCGCCACGCCAACCATTGCTGGTACCACGCGGCGCGATGCGCCGGTCCATGCAGGATGTCGCCCAGGATCCACAGCTCGCGGCATGCATACCTGTCCAGCAGCGCCTGCAGGCGATTGAGGTCTTCCCCGGTGCCACCACTGGGGAGCGCGATGCCGGCACGGCGGAATACGTCGGCCTTGCCCAAGTGCAGGTCGGCGATCAACAGCGCCTGCCGTGTGGGCCAGTACAGCGCGCGCTCGCCAAGCAGCACAAGCGATTCGCCCGCGCGCAGCAGCAGCAGTTCATCGGCCATGGCGGCGCTCCAGCTGCTTGGCCGCGCGTTGCACGCGGGTACGCCAGTCCTCGTTGCTGAACTGCCCACGCAGGCGTTCGGCCCACAGCGGGAAGCCCAGGGGCGTCAGCGACGCCGGGCATTGCACCGACAGCGCCTGCGTGCCGATCCTTGCCAGTACCTGCCGCAAGCCCGGCAGGTCAAGGCTGTCGTGCAGCACTTCGCGTTCGGCCAACGCCAGCAGCAGATGGCCCGGATCGTGCTCGCGCAGTACATCGAAGAGCAGGCCCGCCGACGCCTGCAACTGCCGCAGCGATCGCGGCATGCCACCGGGCAGGCTGGGCACCAGCAGGCCGGCCACACGTGCGATGCCGCGGAACTGGCGCCGCGCCAGCTCGCCCAGGTTCACTGCGGCACGCAGATCATCCAGCAGCTGATCGGGGGTGAACAATGCTCGCCATTGCGCTGCGTCCAGATCGATCGCCTGGGCCGGTGCCAGCACCAGGCCATGGTCGTTCACCGCGTAGCCGATGCTGTTGCGCTGCAGGCGGGTACAGCGCAAGGCCAGCAGGGCGGCCAGCGCCTCATGCACGTGGCGGCCGGCAAAGGGATAGACGAACAGGAACTGGCCTTCGCGACGCCGCACCTGTTCCACCAGCAGGTGGTCCGGGCCGGGAAGCGCCGACAACTGTTGCTGCAGTGCCAGCAAGGGCGACAGCCAGCGTGATTCGGCACTGTTGTCGGCGCCGGACAGTACCCACTCCAGCTCGCGACCGAGTGGCATCGACAGCGGCAACTGGCCTCCCTGCCAGCGTGGCACGACGCCGTCTCCGCGCCCTCGTGCCAACCGCACGAAGGCGGTCATGTCGCGCAGCTGCACCAGCTCCAGCAGGCGCCCGGCGAACTGGAAACGATCGCCACGTCGCAGCCGGCTGGCGAACTGCTCCTCCACGGCGCCCAGGCTGCCGCCGCGCAGGAACTGCACGCGCACGCTGCCATCGCTGCTGATGGTGCCGATCGAAAGCCGATGACGCAGCGCCTGGCGGCGGTCATGCATGCGGTACCACCCATCGGCATCACGCACGACCTTGTGGAAATCGGGGTACTGGGCCAAGGCCTGCCCGCCCTGCACGATGAACGTGAGCACGGCCTGCCATTGGTCGTTGCCGAGCGACGCGAAGGCATGGGTACGCCGGACCTGTTCCAGCAGCGCAGTGCTGTCGAAGCCGCCCGCCAGCGCACGGCTGACCGCGTGCTGGGCCAGCACATCCAGCGACAGCGTCGGCGGCCTGCGCGCTTCGACCACGCCTTCAGCCAATGCACGGCGCACCGCAGCGTACTCGGCCAGTTCCAGCGCATGGCTGGGCACGCACAGGATGGCGCCGCTGGCACCCGGGCGGTGGCGTGCGCGTCCGGCGCGCTGGCGCAGGCGCGCCACGCCCTTCGGGCTGCCCAGCTGCAGGACCTGTTCTACTTCGGGGAAGTCCACGCCGAGGTCAAGGCTGGAAGTGGCAACCACGCAGCGCAGCGCGCCCGCGCGCAGTCCGTCTTCCACCTGCTGGCGCAGGGCCGGATCCAGCGAGCCGTGGTGCAGCGCAAGCGTGTCCAGTTCCTCCGGCCACACCGCGGCCAGCGCCTGATGCCACAGTTCTGCCTGTGCACGGGTGTTGGTGAACAGCAGGCTGCTGCGTGCCTGCATCAGCGCCTCCAGCACGCGTGGCAGCTGTGCCAGGCCCAGATGCCCCGCCCATGGGAAGCGTTCGCCGGGGTCTGGCAGCAGGCTGCGCACGCTGAGTGTGCGCGGCCGTACGCCCTGCACGATCGGTGCTTCCGGTTGACCGGGCAGCAGCACGTCGCGCGCCTCCTGCAGATTGCCCAGCGTGGCCGACAGACCCCACAGCTGCAATGCCGGCCTGGCATCGCGCAACACCGCCAGGTTCAACTGCAGCAGGACGCCGCGCTTGTTGCCCAGCAGTTCGTGCCATTCATCCACCACCACGCAGCGCAGCTGGCGCATGCGCGGCAGCGTGTCGGGATAGCTCAACAACAGCGCCAGCGATTCGGGCGTGGTCACCAGTACGTCGACGCGGCCCTCGCGCGCCTGTCGTCGTTCGCGGTTGCTGGCGTCGCCACTACGCAGGCCGACACGCCATCCCAGCCCCAGCCCATCGACCACGTCCTGCAGTGCGCGTGCGGTATCACTGGCCAACGCGCGCAAGGGCGTCACCCACAGCACCTGCAGTGGGCGCACCGCGCTGGCCCGACGGGGCAAGGGCGGCGGATCGATCATGGCCTGCAGCAGGGGCCCGCCGAACATCGCCAGTGTCTTGCCGCTGCCCGTGGGCGTATGCAGCAACCCGGATTCGCCCGCCAGGTAGTGGCGCCACATTGCGCGCTGGAACGGCAGTGAGCGCCAGCCTCTGGACGCAAACCAGTCTTCCAGCCGGCGCAGCGCTTGGCTGCGGGTCATCGCGCCAGCGCCTTCAGGCTGGCCAGCTGATCGGCCTCGCTGGCGGGCTTGTCGTGGCGCCAGCGCAGGATGCGCGGGAAGCGCACGGCGATGCCGGACTTGTGCCGGCTGCTGCGGTTGACTGCTTCAAAGCCCAGCTCGAACACCTGTTCGGCGCGTACGCTGCGCACCGGCCCGAAGCGCTCGCGGGTGTTGGCGCGGATCCAGCGGTCGAGCGCGAGGATCTCCTTGTCGTCCAGGCCGGAATACGCCTTGGCCACCGGCACCAGCGTGTCGCCGTCCCACACGCCAAAGGTGTAGTCGGTGTACAGCGTGCTGCGTCGGCCGTGCCCGGCCTGTGCGTACAGCAGCACCGCGTCTATCGTGAGTGGATCGACCTTCCATTTCCACCAGTCGCCGCGTCGTCGCCCCGCTTGGTAGGAGGACGTGCGCCGCTTCAGCATCAACCCCTCCACACCGCGTTCGCGCGCCACATCGCGCATCGTCGCGGCCTGCGGCCAGTCGCCGGCGGCAACGTCGGGCGACAGCTGGATGCGCGCATCGCCCAGTGCACCGACGACCTCGGTGAGCCGCGCGCGCCGTTGCTGCAATGGAAGTTCGCGCAGGTCCGCGCCATCGAGTTCCAGCAGGTCGTAGGCGAGCACGCGCACCGGCGTGTTGCGCAGGGTGGCCGCGCCGGGTTTGCGGCGCTGGATGCGGGTCTGCAGCGCGGTGAAGGCACGTGGCAGGTCCGCGGCTTCGTCCCAGGCCAGCAGCTCGCCATCCAGCACGCAGCCATCGGGAAGCGCCATCGCCGCCTGTTCGATTTCGGGGAAGCGACCATCCAGCCGCTCTTCGCCACGTGACCACAAGGCGACCTCGCCGCGCCGGCGCAGCAGCTGCACGCGGATGCCATCCCACTTCCATTCCAGCAGCCAGTCGTCGATCGCACCGAGTCGTTCGGCAGGGCTGCCCTCCAGTGGCGAGGCGAGGAAAAAGGGGTAGGGCTGCTGCCGGTCGAGCGGCAGCTCATCCGGCGACAGCAGCTGGGCCAGCAGCCCGGGCGAGGGCACCCACTCGCCCAGCATGCGCTGGGCGATGCGGGCAATATCCAGGCCGGACCACTCGGCCAGCGCCTGCTGCACCAGCCGTTGCGAGACGCCAACGCGCAGGGCTCCGGTCAGCAGCTTGTTGAACACCAGGCGTTCGCTGCTGCACAGCTGCCGCCAGCCGGCGACGACCGCCGCACGGCGCACCGCCTCGGGTTGGTTGGCCACCGCCAGCAGGTGCTGTTCGATCCATTCGGCCAGGGGGCGGTCAGGCGAGGGGTTTGGTGGGTCGTCCAGCAGCAGGGTCAGCGTTTCGGCCAGGTCACCGACCTGCGCATAGCTGTCGTCCACCAGCCACGGTGGCAACCCTGATTCCTCGGCGATCCAGGCGCGCAGTTCGCCACTGGCGGCGATCTTCCGGCGTGCGCCGCCCACCTTGCCACCACTGAGGAGGTACAGCGCCCACGCCGCATCGTGCGCGCCTGCCTGGCCGAAGTAATCGACCAGTGCCGCTCGCTTGTCCAGCGTGGCAGTGCTGCGGTCCAGGCGTTGGTAGAGCGCTGCGAAGGCTTTCATTCCTCGCTCCCGAAACCGGTACGGAAGGCTTCGGCAGCCACGCCGCGCTCACGCAGGTAGGGAATCAGCGCATCGGTATTGCCATGGGTGGCGATCACCCGCTGCGCGCCGGTCTGTTCGATCGTCGTCAGCAGTGCTGGCCAATCGGCGTGATCGGAAATGACGAAGCCACGATCGACGTTGCGTCGGCGCCGGTTACCGCGCAATTGCATCCAGCCCGAGGCGAAGCCCAGCTGGTGGCGCCCGAAGCGGCGCATCCAGGGCGTGCCCGCAGCCGAGGGCGGGGCGAGGATCAACTGGCCGGCGGCATCGGGTTGACGGCCCTGTTCGGCCACGGTGAGCGTCTCCAGCATCGGTACGCCGGCCTGCCGGTACACCGCTACGCCATTGGCGATGGCGCCATGCAGCCAGGCCGGGCGATCATCCAGCGGCCGCAGCTCGGCCAGCACCCGTTGTGCCTTGCCCAGTGCATAGCACAGCAGGATCGCCGCCTCGCCGCGCTGTTCGCATTCGCGGCGCCACGCCACGATCTCCGCAGCGACTGCCGGCGTGTCCGGCCAGCGGTAGATCGGCAGGGCGAAGGTTGCCTCGGTGATGAACGTATCGCAGGGCACCACTTCGAACGGCGCGCAGGTCGGGTCTGGCTGGCGCTTGTAGTCGCCGGAGGCCACCCAGACCTGCCGCCCGTCGTCGATGCGCACCTGCGAGGACCCCAGCACGTGGCCGGCTGGATGCAGTGATACCTGCACCCGGCCCAGGCGGAACGGGGTGCCCTCGGCATGCGCCTGCACCGGCACGTCGCCCAGGCGCCAACGCAGGATCGGCAGGCTGCCGTCGCTGCAGTGGTATTCGCCCATGCCCGGGCGAGCATGGTCACCGTGGCCATGGGTGATGACCGCGCGCGGCACCGGCCGCCAGGGATCGATGTGGAAGTCGCCCGCAGCGCAGTACAGCCCCTCCGGTCGCAACACCACCAGATCGTCATTGCTTGCCATGCCATCACTGTGGCCTGCGGCTCGTGCACGGGGTGAGAACCGGCCTGAACACGGGCTTGGCAGGTCATGCGGCACAATCGGGCCGCACACTTCTTGCCGCCAGGATGGACCGGATGAGTGGACCGAGCTTCAGCAGCAACGCGCCCTACGAAACCCATGTGGTACTGAACCAGCCGCCGCCGTTCGCGGGGCGGCAGTTGTGGACCGACGACGCGGCGCTGATGGAAGCCGTTCAGCGCGAAGGCGCTGGCAGCTTCGCGCCACGATTGGCGGTGTATGGCGCGCTGGCGGGTGATGAGCTGTACCGGGTCGGCTTCGATGCCAACCGCGATCGGCCACGCCTGCGCACGCATGATGCGCAGGGCCATCGCATCGACACGGTGGAGTTCCATCCGGCCTATCACCAGTTGATGGACACGGCCAAATCGCACGGGGTCGCAGGCTTGTCCTGGCATGAGCCGCAGCCCGGCGCGCACGTGGCACGTGCGGTGTTGAGCTACCTGCATCACCAGGCCGAGGCGGGCACCAGTTGCCCATTGACGATGACCCATGCAGCAGTAGCGGTGCTGCGCACGCAGCCGCACCTGGCCGAGTGGGCACGCAAGGCCGCAGCGCCGGTCTATGACCCGCGCGACGTGCCGGTGGCGGACAAGGCCGGCATCACCCTGGGCATGGGCATGACCGAGAAGCAGGGCGGCTCGGATGTACGTGCCAACAGTACCCGCGCCGAACCGATCGATGGCGAGCGCTATCGCCTGGTCGGCCACAAGTGGTTCTTTTCCGCGCCGATGTGCGACGGCTTCCTGGTGCTGGCGCAGGCGCCGGGAGGACTGACCTGCCTGCTGTTGCCGCGCCGCCTGGCAGACGGTGACCGCAATGCGTTCCGCCTGATGCGGTTGAAGGACAAGCTTGGGGATTGGGCCAATGCCTCCAGCGAGGTCGAGTTCTGCGGCGCGCAGGCGTGGCGGGTGGGTGAAGAGGGCCGCGGCGTGGCCACCATCATCGGCATGGTGATGATGACCCGCCTGGACTGCATGCTGGGCGCCGCAGCGGAGATGCGCATGGCGCTGGCGCAGGCGCTGCATCACGCACGGCATCGCCGCACCTTTGGCAAGCTGCTGGTCGAGCACCCGTTGATGACCAACGTGCTGGCTGATCTGGCGATGGAGTCGGAAGCGGCCACGGTGTTGGCGATCCGCATCGCACGCGCGGTGGATCGTGCCGGTGTGGATGCCAATGAAGCCGCGATGGCACGGTTGGGGACGGCACTGGGCAAGTACTGGCTGTGCAAGCGTGCGCCGGCCTTCGTCAATGAAGCGCAGGAATGCCTGGGCGGCGCGGGCTATGTGGAGGAGTCGATGCTGCCGCGCCTGTACCGGCAGGCACCGTTGAATTCGATCTGGGAAGGCAGCGGCAACATCCAGTGTCTGGATGTGCTGCGTGCATTGGCCCGTGAACCGGAGGCGATGGCGGCATTGCGCGGCGAGCTGGCGGCGGTGGCCGACCGTGATGCGCGCTACGCAGCGGCATTGCAGCGCTGGGCAGCGGCACCGGCACCGGAGGAATCACAGGCGCGGCTGTTCTGCGAGCGCACTGCGCTGTTGTTACAGGCAGCGCTGCTGCTGCGTGCGCGCAGCCCGATCGCCGAGGCGTTCGTGCGCAGCCGGCTGGAAGGAGAGCACGGGCTGGCATTCGGGACGCTGCCGGCGGGCCTGGAGCTGACCGCGATGCTGGCGCGCGCGCTGCCGTAGGCAATGGCCAACGGCGGTGCCCCTCGTGGTGGGCGCTGATACTGATGGATGGGCCGCGCGGGTAGGTCGCGCAGGGGGCGCCGTGAATACGTCCTTGTAGGCTCGGGCGCGCCATCCATGGCGCTTACGCCCCTGCGCAACCTACCCGCGCGGCCTTGGACGGTTTCCGTGCCGTCCACCACGGAATCAACAGAAAGAGCGGAGAGCGAAAAACAGAAAAAGCCGCGGCCATGCCGCGGCTTTTCCTGTAGCGCCGAGCCGGTGCTCGGCTGCCGGCAAGGCTCAGTGCTTGGCTTCTTCCTTGGCGGCGTTGGCCTTGGCGTCATTGGCGACATCGCGCGCCTTGTCGGCGACCTTCTGCGCGGCGTCGGCAGTGGCGTCGCTGGCGTGCGCGGCCGCGTCGGTGGCGGCGACCTTGGCCTGGTCAGCGGCATTGGCGGTGGCGTCGGCGGCCTTGTCCAGCGCCTGCTGGGTATCGGCGGCGGCCTGCTCGGAAGCAGCAGCGGTCTTGTCGGCGGCGTCGCGGGTTGCGGCAGCGGCCCGGTCGACGGCATCGCGGGCAGCGACGCCAGCGCTGTCGGCGGCCTGCTGCGCGTCCTGCTTGGCCTGTTCGGCCTCCGGGCCCTTGCAGGCGGCCAGGGCCAGCAGCAGGGAGCCGGCCAGCAGGGTGGTGGTGATCGGACGAATCTTCATGGCGGTCTCCGGTACTGCAATGGATGGGGACGCCAGCCTATTCATGCCGTTGTGAAGACGGGGTCGCGGAGCGCGCTCAGTCGCGATCCACGGGCGCAAAGAAAAAGCCGCTGGCGAACCAGCGGCTTTTCCGGAACAGCGTGAAGAAAGAAGTGATTACTTCTTGGCTTCTTCAGCAGCGTCCTTGGCCTGCTCAGCGGTAGCTTCGGCAGCCTTGGCGGCGTCCTTGGCTTCGCCAGCAGCGGCGTCGGTGGCAGCAGCGGCGGTGTTGGCAGCAGCGTCGGTCGCAGCGTCGGCAGCGGTGGCGGCGGTGTCAGCGGCCTGCTGGGCAGCGTCGGCGGTCTGGGCGCCAGCAGCGGCGGCCTGGTCGGCAGCAGCCTGGGCTTCGGTGGCGGCTTCGTTGGCCGAAGCAGCGGCGTCCTGGGCAGCTTCCTGCTTCGAGCAGGCGGCCAGGGCCAGAGCCAGGGACATCGCGACCAGCAGCTTGTTGATGCTCATTGTGTAAATCCTCGTCGTTAGAATTAGGCAACGCGCATGCTGCGCGCCGACAACATGATGACAAGCCAAGATTGGGTGTCAAGCGATCCCGCATTCATTTTTGCGAAATCATCGTTAAATCTAGTTAAATCAATTCGATGGCGATCGCGGTTGCTTCGCCACCGCCGATGCACAGGGTGGCAATGCCGCGCTTGCCACCGCGCGTGCGCAGGGCATTGACCAGGGTCACCACCAGGCGTGCGCCGGAGGCACCGATCGGATGGCCCAGTGCACAGGCGCCGCCATTCACGTTGAGCTTGTCGTGCGGAATGCCCAGTTCGCGCATCGGCGCCATCGCCACCACAGCGAAGGCTTCATTGATTTCGAACAGATCGACCTGATCCAGCGACCAGCCGGTCTTGTCCAGCAGCTTGCGCAGCGCGCCGATCGGGGCAGTGGTGAACCACTCCGGTTCCTGCGAATGGGTGGCGTGGCCGACGATTCGGGCCAACGGCTTGATGCCGCGCGCAGCCGCATCTTCCTCGGTCAGCAGGACCACTGCGGCAGCGCCGTCGGAAATGCTGGAAGAGCTGGCGGCGGTCACACTGCCGTCCTTCTTGAAGGCCGGGCGCAGGGTCGGGATCTTGGCGATGTCCGAACGGCCGGGCTGCTCGTCGGTGGTGATCTCGACCTCGCCCTTGCGGGTGGCGACCTTCACCGCGACGATTTCATCGGCGAACGCGCCGTTGGCCTGGGCTGCCTGCGCGCGCTTGACCGATTCGATGGCGTAGGCGTCCTGCTCTTCGCGGCTGAACTGGTACTTGTCCACGGCGCATTCGGCGAATTCACCCATCGCCTTGCCGTCATAAGCGTTGACCAGGCCGTCGTGGGCCATGTGATCGACCGCCTGGAAGTTGCCGAAGCGGTTGCCGGTGCGCGAGTTGGGCAGCATGTGCGGCGCGTTGGACATCGATTCCATGCCGCCGGCGACAACGATGCTGGCCGAACCGGCCTTGATCAGGTCATGACCGAGCATGATGGTCTTCATGCCGGAGCCGCAGACCTTGTTCAGCGTGGTGGCACCGGTCGACAGCGGAATGCCGGCAGCGATCGCCGCCTGGCGGGCGGGCGCCTGGCCGAGGTTGGCCGGCAGCACGCAGCCCATGAGGACTTCGGAAACGTCGCTGGCCGGGATGCCCGACTGCTCCAGTGCGGCGGCGATGGCGGCCGCGCCCAGGGTCGGGGTCGGCACGCCGTTGAACTGGCCGAGGAAGGAGCCGATGGCGGTGCGCTTGGCGGCGGCGATGACGATGTTGGACATGGCAATCTCGTTGATGCGTAAGCAATGTTCGGAAAGGAGACCGTGGGCCGTTGGAAGCGCCCCGGTTTCCCGGCAGACTGCGTGGGGGTCGGCCCAAGTATAGAGGGTCGGGGAGGGCCGCCGCTGGACGGCGCCGCATGCCTGCCGGGACAACGACGGGCCAATGTTCATGGGAAGGAATCGATGGAACGCACGACGACGGTGAAATCTGCCCTGGCAACCGCGCTGGCACTGGCGCTGACAGCCTGTGGCGGAGGTGGCGGGGGCGGCAACGTGCGCATTGACACACCGCCACCACCGCCGCCACCCACGACCCCGCCACCGACGCCGCCGCCGCCGGCAAAACCGCAGGAGCCGGCCTTCGACGCGCATCTGTCGGTCACCAATGCGCGTGCCGCACAGGCCGCCGGCCTGAGCGGCCAGAACGTGCGCATCGGTATCGTCGATTCGGGCGTGCAGCGCGACGCGGTGGCACTGAACGGGCGGGTGGTGGCCAACCTCAACTACATCGATCCGTCGCGCAACAACCTGCAGGTGGACGACGTGGTGGGCCACGGCACGGCGGTAGCCAGCCTGGCTGCCGGCGCGCCGGTTGGGTCCTGGCCAGGCGGCATCGCCCCTGGTGCGCAGATCGTTTCGGCGCGGATCATCGCCGACAAGCCGCCCGCCGACGATGGCAGCGGCAAGGGCAATTCCTTCAGCGGACCGCTGGGCGTGGCCCAGGTGCACCAGGACCTGATCAGCTACAACGTAAAGGTGATGAACAACTCGTGGGGCGGCCTGTACTGGACCGACCTGCCGACCACCGCGCAGGTGGCCGCCGAGTATCGCCCCTTCGTGGTCAACCACGGCGGGCTGGTGGTGTTCGCAGCGGGCAATGACGGCCGCAGTGAACCGAGCAGCCTGGCCGCGCTGCCCAGCCAGCTGGGCGTTGCCGGCTCGCTGCCGGCGGCAGATCTGGAGCGCGGCTGGCTGGTGGCGACCGCGGTGGATCCCTATGCACCGGGCACGTTGGCCAGCTACGCCAATGGCTGCGGCCAGGCCGCGCGCTACTGCCTGGCAGCGCCGGGCAGCGCGGTCTATCCCGATGCAAACGGGGGCAGCTACTACTGGAACTACGGCACGTCATTCGCGGCGCCGCTGGTGTCCGGCGCCGCTGCGCTGGTCTGGCAGCGCTATCCGTATTTCAGCAACGACCTGGTGCGGCAGACCCTGCTGGGCACTGCCAAGGACATCGGCGCCCCGGGCGTGGATCCGGTGTTCGGCTACGGCCTGCTCGACATCGGTCGTGCGATCAACGGTCCGGGTCGCTTCGACTGGGGGGATGTGGTTGCCAACGTGGATGTGGCCTCCAGCGGTTCGGCGTGGCGCAACAACATCGTCGGCAGCGGCGGCCTGGTCAAGCAGGGCGGGGGCACTCTGGTGCTGGCCGGCAACAACAGCTATACCGGTTCCACCCGCATCGAACGCGGCATCCTGGCACTGCAGGACGGTGGCGTGATCCGTTCCAACGTGACCATCCTCGGCCAGTCCGATCCGGATTCGACCGGCCTGCAGTTCAATGGCGGCGCGCCGCGCGTGGTCGGCAACGTGGTCAACGGCAGCAGCGTATTCCTCACCACCGGCAACACCACCGGCACCATCGAGGGCGACTACGCCCAGCAGGCGGGCGCACAGTTGATGATCGCACTCGGCGCCAATGCGCTGCAGGTCACCGGCAAGGCCACCCTCGACGGTGGCGTGCGCGTGCATGGCTTCGTCTCCGGCTACGTGCCACAGAGCGGCACCCGGCAGGACCTGATCCATGCGGACGGCGGACTCAGTGGTGCCTTCAGTACGCCGGCCACCTCCAGCGGCCTGCAGGGACTGTCGCTGTTGCAGAGCAGCTATGGCTACGACAGCAACAACGCCTGGTTGAACCTGACCCAGGTCAGTGTCACCGGGGCAGCCAGCGGCCTGGGGGCTTCCGCCCAGGCGGCAGCACAGCGGCTGGAGGGTGCATTTGCCGTGCTCGACAAGAATGCAGGACTGCAGGGATCGGCCTTCGGTACGGCCGCCGGGGCGCTGCAGTGGACCGGCGGTGGCAGCAAAGGCCTCGAGGCTAGTCTGCAGAGCCTGTCCGGGCAGGCGCACGCGCGGGCCGAAGCGGCCACCTTCGACAGCATCGACATGTCACGCCGTGCCATCGCAGAGCGCTTTGATCGCGTGCAGGCGGCGCCGCGCCTGCGCGGGGCCTGGCAGAGTGCGCTCGGCCAGGCCGGGCAGGGCAGCTTTGCCGGCAACGCCGCCGACAGCCGCGGTTGGATGGCCGGCCAGGACCTGCCGCTGGGCAGCACCGGGCTGATGGGTGTGGCCTTCGGCGAGACCCGCAGCAACGGTGGCAGCAGCTTCGGCGGCGATCGCGGGCGTGATCGCCAGGCGCAGGCACAGCTTTACGCGGGCTGGAATCTGGGCCGGGGCTATGCGCTGGCCCAGATCGGCAGCGGGCAGTTCACCCGGGCGCTGGATCGCCAATTGCTGCTGGGCGCGGGTAGTTACGGTGTTTCGGCCCGCTATGGCGGGCGCTTCAGCAGTGCCAGTGTCGAAGGCGGCTATCGCTTCGGCCGCGCGGGTGCCTCGTTGACACCGTATCTGGGCGCCAGCACTACGCGCGTGGATACCGATGCGTTCAACGAACTGGGCGGGTTCGGCTTCGGCCTGCGTGGCGATGCCAACCGCGTGCAGCGCAGCCAGATGCTGGCCGGCATCCGCGGCGAGCATGGCTGGGGGCGCTGGACCCTGCGCGGGCATGCCGAGTGGCAGCAGCGGCTCGAGGGTGCCGATGCGGCGTGGCAGGCCAGTTTCGTCGGCGTCGATGCCTGGGCACCACTGGCGGGCTGGAATGCGCCGCGCGGCAGTGCGCTGATCGGCATGGCGCTGGAATCGTGGTGGGGTCGCAGTGGCCGCCTGAGCCTGGGCTTCGACCAGCGCGTCGGGGGCGAGGGCGCGCGCCAGGCGGCGTTGCGCTACAGCACCGGGTTCTGAGTGACAGTCGCGCCGGGACGCCAGCCCCGGCGCGACATCGACGCGCTCAGCCGCCGCGCAGGTTGCCCAGGCGCGGGGTGCTGCGGCCCAGCGGCATCTTCAATTTGCCGATCGACAGGATGCGGCTTTCGGCGATGCGGTCGGCCGCTCGCTGCGGCGCGATGTTCTCGCGCTGCGACAGTTCGAAGATGCGGGTGAGGTTGTGATAGATGCTGCGGATCAGGCGCATCGCGCGTTCGCGGTTGTAGCCGTCGATCTCCAGCGACACGTTCATCACGCCACCAGCATTGACCGCATAGTCCGGCGCATACAGGATGCCGCGCGCATGCAGTTCGTCGCCGATTTCCAGGCTCGACAACTGGTTGTTGGCGGTGCCGCAGATGATCTTTGCCTTGATCCGCGGCAGGGTGTCGGCGTTGATCGCGCCTTCCAGCGCACACGGTGCGAACACATCGGCATTCACTTCATGGATCTCGTCCGGCTTGACCGCTTCAGCGCCGAAGTCGCTGACCGCGCGGTCAACCAGCGCGCTGTCCAGGTCGGTGACATACAGCTTGGCACCGCGGTCACGCAGCAGCTTCACCAGTTCCATCCCGATGTGACCCAGGCCCTGCACCGCGATGCTGGTCTTGCCCACTTCCTCATGGCCGAACTTGAAGCGCATCGACGCCATCAACGCCTGAAGCGCGCCGTAGGCGGTGAACGGGGCCGGATCGCCGGAGCCGCCATGGACCTGGTGCACGCCGGTCACGAACTGGCTCTCCAGGTAGATGTTCTCCATGTCGTTGACATCGGTGCCGACGTCCTCGGCGGTGATGTAGCGTCCGCCCAGCGAATCGACATAGCGGCCGAAGGCACGGAACAGCACTTCGGTCTTGTCCGCTTTGGGGTCGCCGATGATCACCGCCTTGCCGCCACCGACGTTGAGGCCGGCCAGTGCATTCTTGTAGGTCATCGTCCGGCTCAGGCGCAGCGCATCGGCCAGCGCCTCGTCGGTGCTGGCGTAAGGACGCATGCGCACGCCGCCCAGGGCCGGGCCAAGGGTGGTGTTGTGGATGGCGATGATCGCCTTCAGGCCGGCGTCGTGGTTGTGGCAGAACACCACCTGTTCGTGGCCGGTGGTGGCGAGGGTTTCGAATAGCATGGCGTCTCCGATGGCGCGATCAGCGGCGAACTGCAGCGAACGGCCAGTGAACGGTAGGGTCCCAAAACAAAAAAAGCGACGTCGTCGGTGCAGGGGGACGGGTCGCGCGGCGCCATTCTAGTCCATTCCCCCGGCCGGTGCCGTCGACATCGCATGCCTTCCGGTTAAAGAAGATGAAAGTGCGGCCGATGCTGCGACGACGGCGGGTGGCCGGATTCGCGTGAAGAGGCAGGCGGTCAGTGACGGCAAGGGCACCACAACGACAGGGCAGGCGGCGATGACAGCGGCCTGGTGGCGATCACTGCGCGGCTGGCTGGCGCGCTCGACCGGGGCTGCGCCGTCCCGCTTGGCGGCGGTATCGCGACAGGCAGTGGCGGCAGCGGCTGCGAGCCTGCAGGGTGAGGCCCTGCCGTCTGCGGAGATCGCCGCACATCTGCAGCGCGGCCTGCACGCGTTGGCGTTGTACCCACGACTGGCCGGTGAGCCGGCGCCTTTACAGGATCCGGCGTTGGGGGAAGCGGTGGCACGCGCGCTGCAGGACCGCGACTGGGCTACCCGGCAGTTGCCGCGCCGTCCGCAGCTGCTGCCGCAGCTGATCCAGACCGTCAACGACGATGCCGCCTCCGCGCGGGTGATGGCCGCGATCATCGGCCAGGACCCGGTGCTGACCGGCAACCTGCTGCGCATCGCCAACAGCCCCGCCTACAAGGTGCACGAGCGGCCCGTGGAAAGCCTGCAGCGGGCAGTGACCCTGGTCGGTACCGACGGCGTTCGGCAGATCATCAGCGCGGTACTGGTACAGCCGGTGATGCAGATGCAGTGCGATGCGTTCCCGCAGTTCAGCACGATCATCTGGGAGCACGCACTGCTGGCCTCGCGCGCGGCTGCAGACCACGCACGCACGGTTACCTTCGGTGATGCTTTCGCCGCGCAGTGGCTGGGCCTGGTGCAGGGCCTGGGCGCGGCGCTGGTGATGCGCCAGCTGCTGCAGGAAGCCCAGGCACGTGGTGAAACCGTGGAGCCGGCGCTGGCACTGCAGCTGCTTCAGCAGTGGTCGTTACCGCTGGCACAACGGGTGGCGGCTGCGTGGGAGCTGCCCGAGCCGGTGCATCAGGCGCTGTTGCCGGAGGCCGAGGGCCCGCTGGCCGACAGCCTGCGCCTGGCCAGCGCCGCTGCGGCGGCCAGCCTGCTGTGCCGCCATGGGCATGCCAGCCAGAGCCGCATGCTGGCCCTGCTGGAACAGCTGCCTTCGGCACCGCCGCATGCATTGCGCTGGATCTGGCGGCGACTGCATGGGCGCAGCGTGGAAACGCTGGATGATGCCGGGCAGGAAGCCACCGATCCGGGGCGCTGAGCGTTACAGCTGCGATTCCAGCGGTAGCCAGCTGATCACCCGCGACAACCAGCGTTTGCGCGCCGTTGCCCCTGGCTCTTCCTCCGCCCAGTGCGGTGGTGGTTCGCGCTCCAGCCAGCGCAACCGGCGACGGTCGTCCAGCGCCAGCCACCAGCTGTGCCTGGGATCCGCCAGGCGCAGGTACTCGCCGCGCAGCTGTGCACCCAGCAACGGATCGTCGAACAGCACACCCATTTCAGTGTTCAGGTAGGCCGAGCGCGGATCGAGGTTGAATGAGCCGACGAAGCCGCGGCGGTCATCGACCAGGAACGCCTTGGTGTGCAGGCTGGCGCCGCTGCTGCCGAACACGCCCGCATCGCCGGACTGCCCTTGTGCCTTCAGCTCATACAGGTGGACGCCGGCTTCGAGCAACGGCACGCGGTAGCCCATGTAGCCGCCGTGCACCGCGGCGACGTCATTGGCAGCCAGTGAGTTGGTGACCACGCCGACCTGCACGCCCCGCCGGGCCATGGCCGAAAAGCCATCCAGGCCCTCGTTGCCGGGCACGAAGTAGGGCGAGATCAACAGGGCCTTGTGCCGGGCGGCCTGCAGCTCGCTGGTCAGCGTCGAAACCAGCCACGCGCCGCGATCATCGTCGCGGTGCTTCATCGGCGGGTCCGAGACGATGCGCACTGCACGGCTCCAGCGCAATGGCTCGGGACTCGGGCGCTGCCGCCTGCGCGATTCGGCCACGCGCGCAAGGTAGGGCTGGGCCACGTCACGCTGGGCCTCATGGTCCGATTCGCGTATCAGCAGGCGCAGCTGGGCATCGGTATGGAAGGCAAGCGCCGATACCGGAATGGCGGCCTCGCTGTTCCAGTAGTCGTCGAAGATCCGGCTGGCCTGCTCCACGGCAGGGCCGGCGACCAGCAGGTCCAGGTCCTGGAAGTTCACATCGGTGCGCGCGCTGAAGTATTCCTCGCCGATGTTGCGGCCGCCGACGATCGCGACGCGGCCGTCGGCAATCCAGCTCTTGTTGTGCATGCGGTGGTTCACGCTGAAGAACCGTTGCACCATCTCCACCATGCGCAGCAGGCCGGTCCGGTTGCGGAACGGGTTGTAGAGGCGTATTTCAATGTTGGGGTGCCGGTCCAGCGCCATCATCAGGGCGTCCTTGTCCTTGGCGTTCATGTCGTCGAGCAGGATGCGCACGCGCACGCCGCGTTCGGCGGCGTCGTACAACGCCTTGGCCATCAGGTGGCCGATCAGGTCGTCGTGCCAGATGTAGTACTGCAGATCCAGGCTGCGCCCGGCGTGGGTGGTGATCATCGCGCGCGCGGCGAAGGCATCCATGCCATCGCTGAGGAAGGCCACGCCGGACTGGCCTGGATGGGCTTCCTGCAACGGAACGATCTGCCGGTCGATCCGCGTCTGTGCCGGCTGCAGCGGCAGCACGTGCGAGGGCGTGCCCCGTGCCTGCGGGGTGAGATGGTCGGCCAGCAGCAGCCCGGACAGGACCAGCAGCACCAGTGTGGCGAGGATGATTGCAGCAACGCGAAGCAGACGTCGCCACAGGGGCTTGGGCAGGCTCATGCGCCGATGGTAGATCCACGCCACGCGTGGATCAAAGGCAGACGGTGCATCGCAGAAGATCCACGCCATGCGTGGATCACAGGGACTTCCCTGTCAGAACCGCTCGTCGCTGCCCAGGTAACGCCACTGCCCTGCAGGCAGCGGTCCCAGTGCCACGCGGCCAATACGCAGCCGACGCACGGCCGTCACCTGCAGGCCGGCCGCGGTGACCGCCACGCGCAGGCCCTTGGCGGTCAGGCCCTTGCCCGCGAAGCGCAGGCGCTGCTCGCTCTGCCAGCTGACCTTGGCACCGCCGGATTCCTGCTGCAGGCGCGCCAGCAGCCATGGGCCACGCTCGGGGCCGCCTTCGGCGACCTCGATCAGGTATTCCTGCTCGGTGCGTCCCAGGTTGCGCTGAAGATGGGCCAGCGTGGCCGGGTCCTGGCTGACCACCACCAGGCCGCTGTCGCTGGCCGGAAGGGCGGCCGCCAGCTGCAGTCCGTGGAAGTGGCGCTGCAGCGGACGGATGTCGCTGGCGTCCAGCTCGCTGCGGCTGTCACTGCTGACCAGCGCGCACAGGGTTTCGGCGGCAACGCCAGCCGGTTTGTGCAGCAGCATGCTGACCCGCTCGGCCTTTTCATCGCTGGCCTGCTCGGCCACCACGATCACCGCGCTGTCATCGACCGGACGCTGCGGCTGTTCCACCACCTCGCCATTGACCGTGACCCAGCCGCCTTCGATGTAGCGCCGCGCTTCGCCGCGCGGGATGCCGAGCAGGGCGGACAGGCGTTTGTCGAGACGGATCGGTTCCATGGCAGGCAGGTCGGGCAGTGGGCGCGCAGTGTAGCTGCTGCGGCCGGTCAGCGCTGGCCGCGGTTGGCCAGCTCGGTCAGGTACAGGCGGGTATCGAATTCCAGCTGCAGGTAATCCGGCTCCATGTGCTGGCACAGCTGATAGAAGGCCTTGTTGTGGTCGGCTTCCTTCAGGTGGGCCAGCTCATGCACCACGATCATGCGCAGGAACGCTGCCGGTGCCTGGCGGAACACGGTGGCGATGCGGATCTCGCGGCTGGCCTTGAGGCGGCCGCCGTGAACGCGCGAGATGGCGGTATGGGTACCCAGCGCGTGCTTGATCACTTCCAGCGTGTTGTCGTAGCAGACCTTGTTGAGCGGCACCGACTTGCGCAGGTAGCGGTCCTTCAGCTCCTGCGTGTAGTCGTACAGCTGGCGGTCGCTGCGCACGGTGTGCGGGTCGGGGTAGCGCTGCTGCAGCCATGGGCCGAGCTTGCCCTGTGCCAGCAGGTCGCTGACCTGGGCGACCAGGGGTTCGGGATAGCCGGTGAGGTACTTCAGGACTGCCATGCAGGGGTGGCGGGGCGTCGGTAGAATGGGGACATCCAAGATTACACGCGGTACACATCGACCATGGCAAAGCCCAACGCGCTGCAGGAACAATTGCTCAAGGCCGGCCTGGCCAAGAAGTCGCAGGCCAGCGCCGCCGCGCGCGAGCAGGCCAAGGCGCGGCAAGGCAAGGCCGAATCGACGTCGGCCGAGGTCCAGCGCGAGGCTGAGCGTGCCCGCGCCGAGAAGGTCGAGCGCGACCGCGCGCTGGCCGCCGAGCGCAATGCCCAGGCCAGGCAAGCTGAACAGAAGGCGCAGGCGAAGCAGATCATCGCGGCCCATGCCGTGCCCCACAAGGGCGATGACGAGTACCGCTTCAGCGATGGCACGGCGATCCGCACCCTGCTGATCGACCCCAAGCTGCGCAAGGCGCTGTCGGTGGGCGTTCTGGTCATCATTGCCCATGGTGACGGTTACGCCGTGTTGCCGCGTGCTGCCGCCGAAAAGGTGCGTGAACGCGCGCCCGAAGCGATCATCGTCGACCACGGCCAGCCGGGCTCGACCGCCGAGATCTCGACCGGCAACGCCGAGGACGACGCCTACTATGCGCAGTTCCAGGTACCGGACGACCTGATCTGGTAAACAAAAAGGGGACGGAGGGGATTAAGTCGCAATCGGATTGATCGAACCCGTGCGCGTTCCACTCAGCTTGCTGAAGCCCCGCCGAGCATGGCTCGGCGCTACAGGAAGGCATTCCTTTTTACCGGGGTGTATCGTCCCCATATCAGGCGACACACCTGCGGAGGACGGCCATGGCCACCGGTTGGGCGGGAGACGGCGCGGTCCAGGACCAGATCGACGCCACCGTTGATGATGCGATCGCCCGCGCGCGGCGCCAGCTGCGCGAGGGACCCGGTCTGGAACACTGTGAGGAATGCGACGCGCCGATTCCGTTGGCGCGGCGCCAGGCCGTGCCTGGTGTGCGGCTGTGCGTTGCGTGCCAGCAGGCGCGGGATGACGAAGAGCAGGCGCATGCCGGGTACAACCGGCGTGGCAGCAAGGACAGCCAGTTGAGGTAAAGGTTGTTGGGCAGGGCTGCACCCTGCACCCGCCGAAGCCTTCAAGCCAAGGCAGCAGCAACAGCAAAAGCTGGCATTCCGTGGGGTGGCGGGGCGGTGTCGGAGTGCGGGGACGCCGCAAGTACGTCCTTGTAGGCTTGGCAGCCGCATCCATGCGGCTGACACCCCGCACTCCGACACCGCCCCACCTCTGACAGATTTCCGCGGCTGTTGGTAGGTGTCGACCTTGATCGACACATCTGTCAGATATCGAATGAGTCATCCACGGATGGCGTGGATCCACCGTGTCGACCAAGGTCGACACGCACCAGAGCAATGCGTCGTTCCGACAGCTCGCGGAAAACTGTCGAAGGCGGGGTGGGTCCGGTTGAGGGGGCGTGAGCCGCATGGATGCGGCGACCGAGCTTACATGGACGTACTTGCAGCGTCCCCCTCAACCGGACCCACCCCGCCTACCCACGGATAGCCAGCTTCTGCCGTTGACGTTGACGTTGATTCGGCAGGTGCAGGGCTGCAAGCCCTGCCGAACACCGCGCCTCAACCGTCGCCCTGGATGCCGCCAGGCGCCTGTGCCGGGTCGCGCCAGCGGCGCACGGTGCGCTGGAAGAACAGGTTGTTCGGCAACTGCAGCACCGTGCCCTCGTGGCCGTCGCCGGTTTCCTGCAGCGTGGTGTAGATCAGGTTCACATCGATCACCCGGCCCTTCAGGCCCGGCTTCTCGCCGTTCTCCAGCACCTCGATGTAGTCATGCAGGCGGAACGGGCGCGTGGTGAAGATCAGCAGCGTGCAGAAGATGTTGGAGAGCACGCTCCACGCCGCGAAAAAGGCCACCGCACCCACGGCGGCAAAGCCGGTGAACGCCGTCCACAGTACCGAAGGCGACGCGCCCAGCAGGCTGAGGATGTACAGCAGGGCGCTGAAATAGACCACGAAACTGGTGATCCGCCGGGCGCCCATCGCCATCTCCGGTGGCAGTGTGTAGTGCTCGGCGAAACGCCGGATGAGGCGCCGTGCCAGCACCCGCAGCAGCCACGCGGCCAGCAGGGTCAGCAGGATCTTCACGGCGATACCCACGTCATGCAGCCAGGGGTGGGTCCAGGCGGGGAGATGATCCTTCAGCGACAACATCATGGCGCGACAACAGGTGGCAATAACGGCCCTTGATGTTACCCGGCGCCTGCCGTGGATTCGACTGCCGGTGCCCAGGCCAGGCACACCAGTTCCTGGCGATGCTGCTGCAGGCAGGCGCGGCCACTGTCCGTGCGCAGCTGCAGGGACAGGCCCAATGCCTGCAGCACGACGCAGGCGGCGATCACCAGCACGGCGGCGCAGGCGGGGCTGGACATGACTGGACTCCCGGAGGTGTTTTCTCGAAGACCTTTCATGGATGCAGCCATCGTCGAAAAGGTTGCATGTCCCTGATCGCCGATCACCTCTAAACCTTTTTCCGGGCCGCCGCATCCAAGCGATATGCTCGACACCACCATGCCAGCGCTGCCTGCCGCCAACGACCCCGTCGACGAACCCGCCCTGGTGCGGGCGGCCGCTGCGGGAGACACTGCTGCCTACGAACTGCTGTACCGGCGTCACGCGCCGCGTGTATTCGCTGTGCTGTGGCGGTTGTGTGGCGGCCAGCAGGCACGTGCCGAGGATGCGCTGCAGGAGGCCTTCCTGCAGGCCTGGAAAGCGCTTCCGGGGTTCCGCTTCGAGAGCAGCCTGTCGACCTGGCTGCATCGGCTGGGCGTCAACGCCGCGCTCATGGAGCTGCGTGGCCGGGCGGGCGGGCAGGATCACGACAGTCTGGACGACGTCGACGGGGGCCTGCAGGAACTGGCGGTGCGTGACCGCTGCGCCGGCACCGAGCGCGACCTGGAGCGCGCGCTGTCGACACTGCCACCACGGGCGCGTGCGGTACTGGTGCTGCACGACATCGAAGGCTGGAAACACCAGGAAATCGCCGAGCAGCTGCAGATGGCCGTCGGCAGTTCCAAGGCACAGCTGCATCGTGCGCGCGGCCTGTTGCGCGCACGGCTGGGAGACATGACATGAGTACGCACGAACACGATTTCGATCACGACCTGCTGGCCCGGCTGCGTGCGCTGCCGAATGAGCGCGAAGTGCCCACTGATGGTTGGGCACGCCTGTCTGCCCGGCTGCCGCCGCGTGAACCACAGGCAGCACCTGCGCCAACGGGCAACGTGGTGGCCCTGGCAACGCGTTCGCGGCGCCGCTGGTGGTTGCCGGCCGGCGCTGCCCTGGCTGCCAGCCTGGCGATCTACGCGGTGGCCCCTTGGTGGCATGCGCAGCCGGATACACCGGTGCCGTCCACGCTGCAGTTGCAGGCGGCTGCGATGACCGAGCAGTACCAGCAGGCCGTGGCCTCGCTGCCCGATGGGCGCGCGCCGGAATGGCAGCCGGCCCTGCACGAACTGGATGAAAGCGCGGCGCAGATCCGTGCCGCACTGGCGCAGGACCCGCGCGCGCCGCACCTGCTTGGCCAGCTCAAGCGCACCTATGCGCTGCGGCTGGAACTGACCCGGCAGGCGGCCTATGCCGCCGAGTCCGGCCTGACGACTTGAGGAGACCCCCATGACCCGAACCCTGATTTCCTGCTGTGTCGCACTGCTGCTGTCCCCTGCCGTGGCGCTGGCCGACACCCGCATCGACGAGCGCCACACCTTGGCTGCGGGCGGTCGCATCGAACTGAGCAACGTGGCCGGCAAGGTGACCGTGCGTGGCTGGGACCGCAATGATGTGCAACTCACCGGCACGCTCAGCGATGGCCTGCAGTTGCGCCAGGAAAAGAGCGCCAACCGGGTGCGCTGGGAGATTGAATACCCGCGCCGCAGCAACAATGGTGGCGCGACGCTGGTGCTGAACGTGCCGCGCTCGGTGGAACTGCTGTTGAGCACGGTCAGCGCCAGCCAGGACATCAGTGGCATCGATGTGCGACGGCTGCAGGCCGACACCGTCAGCGGCAGCCTCAGCGCGGCTGGCCGCAGCGGCGACAGCAAACTCAACACGGTCAGTGGCAGTGTCAGCGCACGCCTGCAGACGCCGAAGCTGGACGTAAATACGGTCAGTGGCCGGATCGAGGCCGGCGGCGGCGTGTCCGGTGATATCGGTGCGCAGACGGTATCCGGCCGGGTTGCGGTGGAGGCCGGACGCGTGCAGCGGTTGGCGGTGGAGACCGTCTCGGGCAGCATCGATCTGGCAGCAGCCGGGTTGGCGCCCGGTGGCCGCATCAATGTCGAATCGGTCAGTGCCCCGGTCACGCTGAGCCTGCCGCGCACGGTGTCGGCACAGCTGTCGGTGAACAGCTTCAGCGGCTCGATCAACAGCGATGCCGGGCAGGTGGAGCGGCCGCGCTATGGGCCGGGCAGCCATCTCGACACGCGTCTGGGCGGCGGTGATGGAGACATCCGCATCCAGTCGCACTCGGGCAGTGTGAGGTTACGACTGGATCGCTGAGCGCGGTCCGGCAGGCCGCGGCGGCAGCGCCGCCGCGGTCGGTGCTGGGTCAGCTGGCTTTCTTCAGCGCCCAGGTGGTGCCGAGGACTTCGATCTTGCCACCGGCCTTGCGGAACTCTGCCAGGTCCGAAGCGATCGAATCGCTGCTGACCACGGTGCTGGCGGCCGCGCCCTTGCGTTCGCTGCGGATGCTGTTGCTGGCCTTCGCGGGGGTCTTTGCCTTGCGGGGCATGGTTGCTCCTGTCAGGTGGAAGGGGAGGAAAGCGACCAGGCATCAGCCTGGCGCAGGTAGTCCTGCCGCTCGCGGCGGCAGTCATCGCCGCCCATCGAAAACTGGCGGCAGATCGCCGGGCGCTGCGAATAGATCGTGCAGCGCAGGTGATAGGGATCGATCGCCGCGCACCAGCCTTCCTCGTTGCGCGCCATCACGGCACGGCCGTGGGAGTCGCGTGACAGGAACTGGCCAGGCACGTGGTCGCCGGGCTGCAGCAGCACGGGCAGCCGACAACAGACCGCGTCACAACGGCGGCAGTCGATGGGTGCAGGTGCTGCGTCAGGTTGTAAGGCCACAGGGGCCTGGCGGGTGCCCAAAGCGGGTCTCGATGGCGGCTCAGGTGCTGCGCGGACCATGAACGAGCCAGGAAGGCATGGCCGCTAGGCCCGCAGGCGGGCCAGGCTGCACCGTGGACACACACCGGCGTGGCCAGTGGAAGGTGCAGCGGGGTTCTAGCCGACCAAGAGTAACTTAGACCGCGTAACGTTTTGTTAATCCGGGCTGGCTGCCGCCAGTGCCAGGCCCTGGACCACGCCCAGCGAGGGCTCGCCGTGGACCATGCGGGCGCCCGGGAAGGCCTCGGCCACGGCCTGGCGCAGGTAGCCGGCGCGGGACATGCCGCCGGTCAGGAACACCGCATCCGGGTCGCCGCCAATGTCGCTGCGGACCTGGGCCAGCAGTTCCCGGATCTGTTCCAGGTAGCCGTGAGCGGCAGCGGCCAGGCCGGCGGCGCTGCTGTCGGCATGCAGGTCGCGGGCAATGTAGTCCAGCGTGCTGCGGTGCTCGCTGGCGGCACTGAGGGCGATCTTCGCGCGTTCCACATCGCGGTACAGGCGGGCGGTATTGCCGGTGTCCTGCAGGGCCTGCAGGCGCGCGCGCCACGGATCGTCGACGTGATCGTATTTGTGCTGGCGGAAGTCACGCTGGCGGGTCATGTCCTGCACCGTGGCCGCTTCCACGTAGTGGTGGGCGGGCACGCGGGTGATGCCGCGGCCGAACAGCGGCATGTAGCTGGACAGGCTCAGCGCCAGGTCGATGTCGGTACCGCCGCGGGCAATACCCCACGCGCGGTGGATGCGTGGCGCAGCATCGCCGCCGACTTCGGCATGCGCGATGTCGGTGGTACCGCCACCGATGTCGACGATCACCGCCTGGTGCCGCTCGCGGCTTTCGGCGTGGTAATGCATGGCCGCCGCGGCCGGTTCCTCGAGGAAATCGATCTGGTCGAAGCCGGCCTGGGTGGCGGCCTCGCGCAGGATGTCCAGCGCCTGGTCGTTGCCGGCCGCGCCGATCGAGCTGCGGAACTGCACCGGGCGGCCGAGCAGGGCGGCACGCAGCGGCTGGCCGAGCTGGGCGCTGGCAGTCAGGCGGATGTGCTCGAGGATGTGCGCGGCGATGCCGGTGATGGTCTGCTTGGCGCGCGGGTGCAGGTTGTAGCCGAGCATCGACTTCGGGCTCTGCACCAGGTTGCCTTCGTGTTCCTCGAAATAGGCTTCCAGCGCGTCATCGCCATAGACCGCGTTCTGCAGCAGGTCGCTGGCGCTGCGTTCCTTGCCGGCGCGCGCTTCCATCCACTCCCGTCGCAGTGCGCGCAGGGCTTCGCGGCGCAGTGCCTGTGGCGTGCGTTCCTGGCCGGCGGCGCGGGCCGCGCGCGCAGCGCTGTCGATCATCTGCTGCAGCTGGTGTTCCTGCCCATCATCGAGCTGGAAGTCATCCGGGTCGGGCACCACGCCGGGGAAGTACACGCTGGTGCGGAACTGTTCGGCGTCGCCGAAGCGGATCGGCAGCAGCTTTCCCTCATGCACGATGGCGGCGGCGGAGTTGCTGGTACCGAAGTCGATGCCGAGGCGCATGGGAAGTTCCGGGGTCGATCAGGGGCCGCGCACTCTGCTGCAGTTCGCCGCCGACTGCAAGTTCCGGGGGCGTGCCGTTGTGTGTCGGGCCAGGTGCGCAGCCCGGGGCCTGCCTGGAAAAGGGGCAGGGAAGCCAGGCGGTTACAATGGCGGCTGTTGATTCACTTTGAGGTACTTGCTGATGTCTTCTGCCCCCGCCTGCCCGCAGTGCACCCTGGAAAACACCTACGCCGATGGTGCGCTCTGGATCTGCGCCGACTGCGGCTTCGAATGGACCCCCGAAGAAAGCGCGGGCTCCACCCTGGTCGTGCGTGACAGCAACGGCAATACCCTGCAGGCCGGCGACACCGTCACCGTAATCAAGGACCTGAAAGTGAAGGGCTCCTCGATCCCGCTCAAGCAGGGCACCGTGATCCGCAACATCCGCTTGGTCGAAGATGATGCCGAGCACATCGAAGGCAACTCGGACAAGATCAAGGGCCTGGTCCTGAAGACCTGCTTCCTCAAGAAGGCCTGATCGCCTTCAGCGCCTGGCCTGCTGCTGCGCGCGCCAGCGGGCCAGGCTGTCCAGCTTGGCCTGGTAGCGCGCCTGCTCCGGCGCGCCCCCCAGTTCCCGTGCACGCAGCAGTTCACGATCGGCGCGCTTGAGCTGGCCAGCCAGGAAATAGGCGCGTGCCAGCCCGAAGTGGAACTGATGCGCGGTGTCGTACAGGCGCACGGCCTGCCGGTAATGGCGGATCGCCTCGTCCAGTTGGCCGGCGCGTTCGGCCTTGGCGCCGAACATGTACTGCGCGAACGGGTCTTCGCGCTGCACCGACTTCAGCCGGCGCTCAAGTGACTGCGCCTGTGCGGTCAAGCCCAGGCTGCGGAACAGCGCAGAGGCATTGGTCAGTGCGGCATCCTGGCGGCCGTCCAGCTGCAGCGATCGGTCCAGCGCCTGCCGCGCCGCCTCGGTGTTGCCTTCGCGGTGGGCGAGTACGCCGAGGTTGTTCCACACCGGAGCGAACCCGCTGTCTTGGCCCAGGGAAGCGTCGAAGAACGCACGCGCGCCGCCGAAGTCACCGTCGGCGAGGCGCTCCGCACCCCGGTTGTTGTAGAAATGCGCCAATGCCCGCGCACGGCTGACCGGAACCGGCCCACGGCGGTCATAGAGCACGTTGCGATCCAGATCGACGGTACCGAAACGCCCGCCGACGTCGACACCGGCGTTGACGTGGCCGACGCTGTAGACCACGCCCGCGTCCTGGTCCTGGTACCAGGACACTACCTGCCCCACTTCCTGCACGCGCGCCTGGATGCCCGCCTCCCGCGCAAGCGTCACGAACAGCAGGGTGAAGGCCAGGCAGTTGGCGCGGCGGTGCTGCCAGATATCGCTGACGGTGTAGGTCGCATTGGCGTCGTACTGCAGGTCCAGCCCGTGCTGGCCGAAGATCATCTCGACGAGCGCCTGCAACCGCTGGTCGCGGGAGTAGCTGCGCTGGATCACCTGCTTCTGGAGCATCGCACGCAGGTCTGCGGGAATGGCGAACACTTCTTCCGGGGTCGGCACGCGTACGGCTGACACGGTGATGGTCGGGGTCGTCACCACATCGGCGGGCGGTGCCTGGCCTGCGCCGAAGGCAGGAGCACAGAAGGCCAGCAGGAAAAGGGTGAGGCAATGGGCGGCAGAACGGTACATGACGGTTCCCGGCAGCGGCGGGCGCTCCCGCCTGTGGCGAGTGTATTCCCATGGATGTCAGGCTGCAGCGACCGTTGGTCGGCGCCGCGGTCATCCACAACCGATGTGGACCAGCGCTCGACAAAGCTGTGGACAACTGGCTCCGGGCCCCGCCCGGCAAGCGTTGTGAGTGCGTGGTGAAAAAACCGCCAGCTTGCCCGGCGCCGGCACAGGCGGGATGATCCGGGCATGGACTTCTCACCGCTGACGCTTGCCCCGGCGCAGTGGCAGGCGCTGCAGGACAGCTATGCAACGCCGCCACGGGCCTACCACCACTTCGGCCATGTACGCGCCGTGCTGCAGCACTGCCAGGAGGTGGCCGACGGCCCTAGCTGGACCCAGCCGGCCGAGATCTATCTGGCCGTGCTCTACCACGATGCGATCTACCACGCGGGGCGCAAGGACAACGAGGCCCGTTCGGCGCAGCTGGCCCTGCAGGCGATCGCACAGGCACCGGAGCTGGCCGCAGTGGATGCCGCACGCGTCGGGCAGTTGATCCTGCTGACCGCCCGCCATGGTGAGCTGGGTCCGCAGGATGTGGATGCCGAGGCGGCGCTGTTCCTGGACTGCGACATGGCGATCCTGGCCGCGCCGGAGCCGGTGTTTGCCGCCTATGACCGTGGCGTGGCCGACGAATACAAGGGCGTGGTGCCGGGCTTCCTGTACCGCGCCGGCCGCCGTCGGTTCCTGCAGGGCCTGCTGCGGGCGCCGCGGATTTTCCTCAGTGACTTCTTCCACCAACGGCTGGATGCGGCCGCTCGGGAGAACCTGCGCCGACAGCTGGCCCGCTGAGCCAGCCCGGTACACTGGGGCCTGCTTCCACTGATCGTCGCTTCCGACCGTGTCCGTCCCTGATCCCGATCCACGCCCGCTACCACCGGAAGAACCCGGTCCCAACGAATGCTGCGGCAGCGGCTGCCCGCTGTGCGTGCTGGACCTGTACTCCGAGGAGCTGCAGCGTTACCGCAAGGCGTTGGCCGAATGGAAGACGCGGCATCCTGAGGACGCAGCATGAGCCGTGCGCGTCCGGTGGCGGTGCTGGCACTGGTGGCGCTGCTGCTGTTCGTGGCAACCGCGCTGTGGACCCAGGTTGCGCGCAGTGATCTGGACTGGGTGCGGGCGACGTTGAGCCTGTATCTGCACGGGCCGTGGGGGCTGGCGTTGCGCGCTGCCTACTGCGTGCTGGCGCTGGCCATTGCGGCACTCGGCGTTGCGCTGTATCGCGGCAGCATCGGCCCACGGAGCAGTGCGGCCGCACCGCTGTTGTTCACGGTTTCCGCCCTGGGCCTGGCGACGGTGGCGATCGGCGACAGTTGGCTGCCTGAAGCGACCCCGTTGCTGGCGCCGTTCATCCACGGGCTGGCAGCCAACACGGCGTTCCTGTGTGCCAGCGTCGGCATGCTGCTGCAGGCGTGGTACCTGCGCCGGGAACCGGGTTGGCAGCCCGCCGCTGACCTGCTCTGGGGCTGGGCATGGCTGGCCTTCGTGCTGCTGTGGCTGCACGTGCTGTGGCGCGCTGGGCCACCGCGCGGGCTCGGACAGAAAGTGGTGATCGCAGTGATCGTCGGCTGGCTTCTGTACCTGGCGACGGCCCTGTACCGTCGCAGCCGCCAGGCCGCGGCCGACTGAATCCCCAACGGCCTGCGCCGGTACGTGCCGTGCACGCGGCGGCGGCGTATCGTGTGCGCATTCGATCGGGGATGCGACATGAAGCGTGCAGGGCTGGGCAGGGCAATGGGTGTGGTATTGGCGCTGGCCACGCTGCCGGCAACGGCGGCGGTGACCCCGCAGCAGTTCAGCCATGGGCGGTTCGAGCAGATTCCGGTGCATATGCCGGCCGGCACGCCGCAACGGGTGGTGATCTGGTTCCACGAACCCACTGCCGGCGGTGACACCAGCCGCCTGCCGATCGAGGCCCTGCGTGCCGACGGCGCGCTGGTGGCGGCAGTGGACATTGCGCATCTGCGCGGTGTGCTCAAGCGCGAGGGTGACCCGACCTGTTCGTTCGGTTCCGGTGACGTCGAGAATTTCTCGCGCTGGCTGCAGGCCTCGCTGCATCTGCCCGGCTACCACCTGCCGCTGGTCGGCGGTGATGGCGAAGGTGCCGAAATGGCCTACGCGCTGGCAGCGCAGGCCGACACCCAGGTTTTCGCCGGTGTGCTGACCACCGGCTTCTGCCCGGACCACAGCCACCAGCGCATGGTCTGCGGCGATGGCGTGAAGCGCGACAGGCTGCAGCCGGCCGAACTGAATTTTCCGTGGTTGAGTGCGGCAGGTGACAACGGCTGCAGGGCGGGCCAGGCCAGCCGGTTCGTACAGCAGGTGGCCATGGCGCGTGAGTTCAAGCGCACTGCGCGCGGTGATGCATCACCGGGCCTGGTGGCGGCGGCGCGGGTGATTGGCGCGCAGGCCGGCGTCAGCCTGGCACCGCCGCCTGCTGCACTGAAGGGCCTGCCGGTGGTGGAAATGCCGGCGGCCACCAGCGGCGATACGCTGGCGGTGTTCGTCTCCGGTGACGGTGGCTGGGCGGGCCTGGACAAGAACGTGGCGTCGTCACTCAACGCGCATGGCGTGGCGGTGGTGGGCATCGACTCGCTGCGCTACTTCTGGAGCCAGCGCACACCTAAGGGCTTTGCCGGCGACCTGCAGAAGATCATCGACCACTACCGCCAGCAGTGGCACCGAGACAAGGTGATGCTGATTGGTTTCTCGCAGGGTGCCGATGTGTTGCCTGCCACCATCAACCAGCTCGATGCCGGTACCCGTGAGGGGCTGGAGCGCATCGTGCTGCTATCGGTGGGCAGGAAGGCCGACTTCGAATTCCATGTCAGCAACTGGCTGGGCGGTGGCGGCGATGGCTTGCCGATCGCCCCGGAAGTGGCCAGGCTGCCGGCAGAAAAAACGCTGTGCGTGTTCGGCGACAAGGATGAGGACGCATTGTGCCCGGACCTGCCGGCCAATGACGGGGTGAGGAAGGTGAAGCTGCCGGGTGATCACCATTTCGGGGGGGACTACGATCGCTTGGCCGAAGTGATCCTCAAGGGCGGTATGTAGCGCTTGGCAGGCGCCGACCTTGGTCGGCGCTGGGGTTGCATGTCGACCAAGGTCGACACCTACCGAGCAGCGGGTAGCGTCGAGCCATGCCCGACGCATCGCGGCTTCAGTTCCGCCGCGGATCCAGCGAGATCAGGCGCGTGGCATCCAGCAGCGCGGCCGGCAGATGCATGCCGCCGGGCGCCGCGAGATAGCGTGGCCGCCACTGCGGATCGAACTTCGACTTGAAGCGGCGCAGGCCACTGAAGCCATAGAAGCGTTCGCCATGCCGCGCCAGCAGGCCGGCCAGGCGGTTCCAGCGACCGGCCAGCCGATGCTGGGCCAGCCCGGACAACGGCGCCATGCCCAGCGAGAACCGCGCATAGCCCTGCGCGCGGCCCCACAGGAACAATTCGATGAAGAGAAAGTCCATCGTCCCCTTCGGCGCTTCGTTGACGTGGCGCATCAGGTCCACCGACAGCTCGGCACCGGCCGGTGCCTGCCACAGGTTGGCGAATGCCACGATCTGGCCCTCGGCTTCGACCAGTGCCACCGGGAAGCGCACCAGGTAATCCGGGTCGTAGCTGCCCAGCGAAAAGCCCTTCTCATCGCCGGCCTTGTCCTCCAGCCATGCGTTGGAGATCGCATGCAGACGTGGCAGCAGGCCGGGAACCTCCTCCTCCGGTGCCACGCGGAACGACAGGCCGCCGCGCCTGCCGCGGTTCCAGGCTTGGCGCAGATCGGCGCGTTCGCGGCCTTCCAGCCCGAAATCGTGCAGCGGCACGATCGCTTCCTCGCCCAGCTTGACCAGGCCCAGGCCGAGGTCGAGATAGGTCTGCCAGTAGGTCTCGCCCACCTGGTAGAACACCGGGCGCAGGCCGAGCCGGTCGGCTTCTTCGCGGAAGCGCCAGATGAGTGCACGGGCCACGTCCGGCGGGCCGACCGGATCACCCATCGCGATCAGCGAACCGCCATAGCGCTGCATCATCACGAAGCCCTGTTTCGCATCATCGCGCAGCACCGCCTTGTCGGCGGTCAGTACCAAGCAGGCCTGGGTATCGGTGGCCCCGGCCAGCACCGGTGCCAGCGACTGCAACGTGGCCTCGTCAGCGGCCGGCAGCGGGCTGCGCGTACTGTGCAGCAGGCGGGCCAGGCCGAACATCACCAGCGCGATCGCCACCACCAGCAACGCACGCAGCGCGCGCGGTGCGTTGCCGGACAACGCGAACTGCCACCACAGCTCGTTCTGGTATTCGACATGGCTGTAGGTGAAGAACAGCAGCCAGGTGACGGCGACCAGCACCAGACCCAGATTGCGCAGCCACGGCCACGACCAGGCTTCATCCAGCAGCGCGCCCTGGCGGTAGAACTCGCGGCGTGCAGCCCACAAGGCCATCGCCACCAGCACCGCCGAGACGGCGATCAATGGTTGCCCGCCGCGCAGCCACAGCGGCAACGGGGTGACAACGCACACCGCCATCGCCAGCATCCACGCGGCGTGGCTGCGCCGGGCCAGGCCCTGGCCGATCAGCAGCAGCGCGACGCCACTGAGGCTGCCGATCAGGTGTGAGGTTTCCAAAATCGGCAGCGAGGCGTTCACCAGGTGACGGCGTGGCGTCGGCAGCGTGCCGTCGATGACCAGCGCGGCGCCGATGCTGAACACCGCCAGCGCGATGATCTGCGGCAGCCACGGGCGCAGCGCGTTCCAGCCGGCACGGGTTGCCCCTGCGCTGGCCTGCAGCGGCTGACGCAGGGCCGGCGCAAGGGCGAGCAGGGTGGCCAGCACCAGCGGCAGCACGTAGTAGGTGACGCGGTAGATCAGTGCTGCCGCCAGCACCGCTGCCGGTGCCACCTGCGGCAACAGCTTCAGCAGGCTCCACTCGAACACACCCAGGCCTGCGGGCACGGTGGAGACCAGGCCGGCCAGCACTGCCACCAGGTAGAGGCCGACGAAGCCCGGCAGGCCGGTTGGCGTGGAGTCCGGCAGCAGCACGTAGAACGCGGCACTGGCCAGCACCAGCTCGACGACGCTGAGTACGGTGACACCGATCATGGTGCGGCGATCGGGCAGCCACAAGGCGTGACCGAGCACACTGAACTGCCGTCCGTCGCGGCCGACCAGCAGCACGGTGCCGAGATAGGCGAGCAGGGCAACGATGCCGACGATGCGCACGGCATCGGGATTCAATGGCAATGCCAACGCTGCCGCGGCGGGTTCCATGCATAGGGCCACGCTGATCAACAGCCATGCACCGAATACGAAACCGAGCGTGCTCATCAGCACCACCTGGCCGATCTGCGCCAGATCCAGGCCGGCGCCGCGGTAGCCGCGCAGGCGCACCGCGCCACCGGTCAACGCGGCAAAGCCCACGGTCTGGCCCAACGTGTGCGCAAGGAACGCGGTGATGCCGACGCGCGCGGGGTGCACGCGGATGCCGCTGCGACGCAGGCCGATGGCATCGAAGCCGATCAGGCAGGCGTAACTGGCCAGGCCGAGTACCACGGTGAGCGCGATCTGCGTGCCGCTGAGCTGCCGGAACGCCTGGCGGATCGCACGATAGCCGTGCTCGTCGAACTCATTGGCCAGGCCGTGCAGGGCCAGGGCGAGGATCAGCAGCGGGATGACGATGGTGGCAACCCGCTTCCAGGTTGGCGTGGAAGGGGCAGTGGTGGAATCGACGGGGGCGGTCATCGGCGCAAGGGTGCGGCAGGAGGGGCGAGGGCGGTGTCAACGCGGGCGTGGCGCATCGTGCGCCTGTCATCGTCATTTGACCAGTGGGACCGTCGGAGCCCGGTAATGACGTATCGCGGAGGGCACCCGTGCACCCACCGTCGACCGGTTTGGAGGACAATGCAGGCCTGATCAACCGCAGGAGCCACGCCCATGATGGAGCGTTACGACGTCGGACCGCGCATGTCCGAAATGACCGTATACAACAAGGTCGCCTACCTCTCCGGCCAGATTCCGGAGGACACCAGCCAGGACATCACCGGCCAGACCCGGCAGGTGCTGGCGGAGATCGACAAGCTGCTGGCGCTGGTCGCCAGTGACCGCCAGCACGTGCTGCGTGCGGAGATCTTCCTGGCCGACATGGCCGACTTCGACGGCATGAACAAGGCATGGGACGAATGGGTGGTTGAAGGCGCGACCCCGGCACGTGCCACGGTCGAGGCCAAGCTGGCCCACGCCGACTGGAAGGTCGAGATCGTGGTGACGGCGGCAGTACCGTAACGGCAGGCAAGGTCACCTCCCACCAGGGAGGGGGTAGAGTCGACTGTTGGCCGACTATCGCACGCAGCGCGCGGTTTTGCGCCGCCGGAACGAAGAGCAGTCGACTAGCAGTCGACTCTACCCCGCCGCTCCACTGCCGGTTGGTCCGGTGGCTACGCTGGCACCAGCTCGATGCAGTCCACCGGGCATGGCGGGATGCACAGCTCGCAGCCGGTGCACAGGTCGGCGATGACCGTGTGCATGTACTTGGCGCCACCGACGATGGCATCCACCGGGCAGGCCTGGATGCATTTGGTACAGCCGATGCAGTCGGCTTCGACGATCACTGCCACCTGCGGTGCCTTGTACTCGCCGCGCGAACGATCGAACGGAATCGCCGGTACGCCCAGCACCTGCGCCAGCGCACGCGCACCGGCATCTCCGCCCGGCGGGCAGCGGTCCACGCCCGCGTCGCCGCGCGCCATGGCCTGAGCATACGGGCGGCAGCCATCGTAGCCGCATTGCCCGCATTGGGTCTGCGGCAGCAGGCGGTCGAGGCGTTCGGTCAGGGGCGGAATCAGGCTCATGCGTGGCGAAGGCTGCGCGTCAAGTTCACTTCAAGGGTTTCCCACGGAACCAGCGCTCGTGGGCCAGCGCCAGCATCGGCCTGTCTTCGGCACTGTCACCGTAGGCATGGATGCGCACGTAGCGCGACAGATCGAACCGGCGTCGAATGTGCTCGGCCTTGCGCGGGCCGCAGTCGCCGCCGACGTAACGGCCGGTCAGGCGTCCGTCCCGGCTCTCCAACCGGTTGCAGATCAGCTGCAGGCCCAGCTGCTCGCACCATGGCTGCAGGTACAGGTCCAGCGAACCGGACACGATCACCACGGTGTGCTGCTGTTCCTTGTGCCAGCGGATCTGCTCCAGCATTTCCGGGCGTACCACGTCGGGCAGGAACTCACGCGAGAAGCCGGCCGCCAGCGTGGCGATGTCATCGCTGTGGCGGTCACTGAAGGTCAAACGGGTGACGCGTGCGCGGATGCGTTCGGCCGAGATCAGTTTCAGCCTGTACGCAGCCAGCCACGGGCCGACCTTCCACCACGCCTGCGCCAGCTGTTCGGCGGTGGCCACGCGGCGCAGGAAGCGGCCATAGGTATCGCAGGTGGTCACGGTGTGGTCGAAGTCGAACAGCGCCAGTTCCATTCCGTTGCCTCCCATCGCGTGCCCCGTGGCCGGTGCTGCCGGCGGGCGCGGCGGTGGCCGCGCCCGCTGCAGGCATCAGCGCACCGGCATGCCCGGCTGCGCGCCGCTGTCGGCGTCCAGCAGCGCCAGCGCGCCACCGTCGAAACCGGCCGACAGGATCATGCCTTCGCTCAGGCCGAAGCGCATCTTGCGCGGGGCCAGGTTGGCGATGAACACCACGTTGCGGCCCACCAGCTGCTCCGGCTCGCCGTAGCTGCCACGAATGCCGGAGAAGATCTGGCGCTTGCCCAGTTCACCTGCGTCCAGTTCGAAGCGCAGCAGCTTGTCCGAGCCTTCCACGAACTCGCACACCAGCACCTTGCCGATACGCAGGTCGAGCTTGGCGAAATCGTCGATGCCGATGTAGGCCGGAGCATCGGCGCTCTTTGCTTCGTCCTTGGCCGGGGCGGCCGGCTTGACCGCTTCGGTCCTGGCGGCGGGGGCGGCGGCAGCGGCCGGCTGCAGGGTGTCCTTGGAGGCGTCGATCATGGCGTCAATCTTCTTCGGGTCGATACGGGTGAACAGCGGGGTGTAGTCGGCGATGCGGTGATCCAGCAGCGGCTGCGCCAGCTCGGTCCAGTCGTTCACCGGCGCGGCCAGGAAGGCCTCGGCCTGCGCGGCGGTGGCCGGCAGCACCGGCTTCAGTGCGGTGACGAGCACGCGGAACAGGTTCAGGCCCTGGCTGCACACGGCCTGCAGCTGCGCGTCGGCGCCTTCCTGCTTGGCGATGACCCATGGCTTGACGTCATCGATGTAGCGGTTGGCTTCGTCGGCCAGGGCCATGGTCAGGCGGATCGCCGCAGCCGGGTCGTTGCGCTCGTAGGCTTCACGGATCGGTGCCAGGCCGTCGACGAAGCGCTGGTACTGCGCGGCATCAGGCAGCTGCGCGGCCAGCTGGCCTTCGAAGCGCTTGCTGATGAAGCCGGCGCAGCGGCTGGCCAGGTTGACGAACTTGCCCACCAGGTCGGCGTTGACGCGGGCGATGAAGTCACCCAGGTTCAGGTCGAGATCGTCGACGCCACCGCTGGACTTGGCGGCGTAGTAGTAGCGCAGTGCCTCCGGTTCCAGGCCCGCGTCGAGGAAGGTACGGGCCATCACGAAGGTGCCGCGCGACTTGCTCATCTTGGCGCCGTCCACGGTCAGGTAGCCGTTCACGTGCAGGCGCGTCGGCGCACGATGGCCGGTGCCATGCAGCACGGCCGGCCAGAACAGGCCGTGGAAATTGACGATGTCCTTGCCGATGAAATGGTGCAGCTCGGTGGCGGTGCCGGCGCGCAGGTGCGCGTCGAAGTCCTCGCCGATCCTGCCGCACAGGGTCTGGAAGCTGGACAGGTAGCCGATCGGCGCGTCCAGCCAGACGTAGAAGTACTTGCCCGGCTGGCCGGGAATCTGGAACCCGAAATACGGTGCATCGCGCGAGATGTCCCACGCGCGCAGGCCACCTTCGGCATTGAGCCACTCACCGAGCTTGGCCTTCACCCCCGGCAGGGCGACGTCGCCGGCCAGCCATTCGCGCAGGAACGCATCGAAGTGGCCCACCTCGAAGAAGAAGTGTTCCGAATCGCGCATTTCCGGCGTGGCACCGGAGATGACCGAACGCGGCTCCTTCAGGTCGGTCGGCGCATAGGTGGCGCCGCACACTTCGCAGTTGTCGCCGTACTGGTCGGGGCTGCCGCAGTTCGGGCAGATGCCCTTGACGTAGCGATCGGGCAGGAACATGCCCTTGGCCGGGTCGTAGAACTGCGCCACCGAACGGCGGCTGATGTGGCCGGCTGCCTCCAGCTTCAGGTAGAACTGCTCGGTCAGCGCCTTGTTGGCCGCCGAGTTGGTGGAGTCGTAGTGGTCGAAGGCGACGCCGAAGGCGGCGAAGTCACGTTCGTGACTGGCCTGGATGTTGGCAATGAAGGTTTCCGGGGTGACCCCGGCCTTTTCCGCGGCCAGCATGATCGGCGTGCCGTGGGTGTCGTCGGCGCACACGAACCAGGCCCTGCCGCCGCTCATTCGCCGCGCACGCACCCAGATGTCGGCCTGGATGTAGCCGACCAGGTGGCCCAGGTGCAGCGGGCCGTTGGCGTAGGGCAGAGCGGTGGTGACGAGCGCGGTACGGGTCATGGTCGCGGGGTGAAGCCGAGGGGAACCGCAGAGTATCGCATGCCCGCAACGAGGTGACCCGGCCGGGGCCGGGTCACGGGGTTCAAGCGGGGGCCAAGGCGCTTATTCGCGCTGCCAGGTCTGCGCGCGGCAGATGAAGGCGATGCAGCCGGACACGTCCAGCCGGGTGCCGCCGGGCTGCAGTTCCATCTTCGACTTGTAGGTCTTGCCATTGGCCGGATCGAGGATGGTGCCGCCGGACCACTTGTTGGCGCCGTCGGCCTTCAGGTTCCAGAGGATGGTCATGCCCTTCACCGGCTTGTTCCTGTTGGCGCCTTCACAGCCGTCACAGACCGGGTTCGGGCCCTTGTCCGAGTGCAGGATGTCGACCACCTTGCCGGTCAGGGTGCCGTTGGCGGCCTGGGTGATCTCGACGATCGACTTCACCTTGCCGGTCTTGTCGTCGATGGTCTTCCAGCGGCCTGCGGCGCCATCGGCGGCCTGCGCCGAGAGCGCGGCCAGGCACAGCGGCAGTGCCAGCAGCAGGGTCTTGAAGGTCTTGCGCATGGTCCCCTCCCAGGGTTCATTCCGGCACGGTGCCGGCATGGGTCGACTGTATACCCATTCGGCGGGGTATGGGGAAGGGGGGCTTTGCAGGGCTGCGCCCTGCACCCGCAGAGGCAACGGCAACAGCCGAAGCAAGCGCAACAGCGAGCTATCCGTGGGATGGCGGGGCGGTGTGGGTGGGCAGGACACGCCGTAAACCCATCCATGGGGGCTCGATGGCGCCATCCATGGCGCCAACGGTCCTGCCCATCCACACCGCCCCACCTCTGACAGATTCCTGCGATCTGCCGGAATGGAACGGCCTGCTCTTGGTGGGTGTCGACCTTGGTCGACACGTAGATCCATGCCATGCATGGATGAATCACGATTGAAAACGCTCAATCGACTTCGTACAGCTCCAGCGGCAGGCCATCCGGATCGGCGAAGAAGGTGAAGCGGCGGCCGGTGTACTCGTCCACGCGGACCGGTTCGCAGGCGACGCCATGCGCGGCCAGGCGCTGGATGAAGGGTTCCAGTACAGCCACCCGGAACGCGAGGTGGCGCAGGCCCTGGGCTTCGGGGCGGCTGGGGCGCGGTGGTGGTGAGGGGAAGGAGAACAGCTCCAGCTGGCCGCCGTCGGGCAGGGCCAGGTCCAGTTTCCAGGAATCGCGCGCAGCGCGGTGGTTCTCGGCCAGCACGCGCAGGCCGAGGATGCGCACGTAGAAGTCCTTCGAGCGTGCGTAGTCGCTGCAGATCAGTGCGGCGTGGTGGATGCCCAGCAGGGCGTCGGAACCGGTGTTCATTGCAGAGTGTCCAGCCAGCGCTGGGCGATCTTCTGCGCCAGCGGGTACGGTTCGGGATCGTTGCGGTTGGTCAGCACGATCACGGTCAGGTGCTTTTCCGGGTGGCGCACGATCACGTTGCGGAAGCCGATGCTCTCGCCGCTGTGCCATTGCACCGGGCCGTTCAGGCGCCAGCCGAAACCGTAATGCGGCACGTCCGGTTCCGATGTGGCCGTGGCCGGGCTGAACATCGCGCGGCGCGAAGCCTTCGACAGCAGCCGGTCGTCATACAGCGCGGCGTCCCAGCGGGCGAGATCGTCCAGCGAGGAATAGATGCCGCCATCGCCGAGCACGGCGCTGGTGGTGCTCTGGTCGGTGTGCTGCCAGCGGCCGTCGATCCGGCTGTAGCCATAGGCGCGCGCGGCGACCGTGTCCACGCCGTCCTGGTGGGCCACGGTATGCGCCATGCCAAGCGGGCGGAAGATGCGTTGCTGCAGGAAGGTGGCGAAATCCTGGCCGGACGCGCGGCCGACGATCAGGGCCAGCAGCGCGTAGCCGCTGTTGCTGTAGCGGTACTGCGTGCCGGGTGCGAAATTCAGGCGGTCCTCGCGCGACAGCAGGGTCAGCACGTCGGCGTCATGCACCTGCCGCGTGTCAGCCGGGTCCATCAGGTCTTCGTAATCGAGCAGGCCGCTGGTGTGCGAGAGCAGTTGGCGGATCGTGATGGCCGCTGCAGCCGGCGGCAGTTCGGGCAGCCACTGTCGTGCAGGCTGATTCAACCCCAGCCGTCCATCCTCCACCAGCAGCAGCACCGCCGCAGCGGTGAACTGCTTGCTGACCGAGGCCAGCCGGAAGTTGCTGGCGGCAGTGACCGCAGTACCGTCCTCCACCACTGCCAGGCCGTAGCCACGGCGGAACACCGGCTGCCCGTCATGCAGCACCAGCACGGCGGCGCCGGGCACCCGGCCATCGTAGGCCTGCATCAGGCCGTCGATGCCCGCATCCGGTGGGGTCAGCACCGGCGCGGCGGAGCCCGCCACTGGCAGCAGGCCCAGCACGACGGCGAACAGGGCGACGGCAGGGCGCATGGCGGCTCCGGAGGGGTCAGGGTGAAGGGGCTGGTGTGGCGCTGGCGGGCTGCGCCATCCAGCGTTCCATCTTGCGGCCCAGCACGTCCAGCGGCATGGAGCCGTCCTTCAGCAGTTCGGCGTGGAAACGGCGCAGGTCAAAGGCGGCGCCCTGGCGTTCCTTGGCCTTGTCGCGCAGAGCGACGATGGTGGTCAGGCCCGCCACGTTGGACAGCGCCTGGCCGGGCTGGGCCATGATCCGCTCGACTTCGGCGTTGGCGTCGTCGCTGCTCATGTCCACGGTCTTCTGCAGGTAGGTGACGGCCTGCTGCTTGCTCCAGCCCTGTGCGTTCACGCCGGTGTCGGCCACCACGCGGGCGGCGCGCAGCAGGCGCGAATACAGGTAGCCGATGCGGTCGTAGGGATCGGTGTAGATGCCCAGGTTCTCACCCAGCGTTTCGGCATACAGGCCCCAGCCTTCGACGAAGGCGAGATCGCCACCGAGGCGGCGGAAGCGTGGCAGCTTGGCCAGTTCCTGCTGCAGGCCCAGCTGCACGTGGTGGCCGGGAATCGCTTCATGCAGGTACTGCACCGGCACGTTCCAGCGCTTGCGGGTGGGCAGGTCGCGGGTGTTCACGTACAACACGGCCTGTTGTCCGGCCGCGGACGGCTGATAGGCCGCTGCCGCGGCGGTGAGCGCACGCTCCGGTTCCACCGCACGGACGTCCAGTGCGGACTTTGGCAGCGTATCGAGCACCTGCGGCAGGCGTGCGTTGACCTGCTGCTGCACCTGGCGGTAACGGTTGATCAATGCGTTGGCGTCACCGTACTGGAACTGGCGGTCGTTGCGCATGCTGCGCAGCAGCTTGGTCGGCGTGCCGCGCAGCTTGGCATCCTTCACCACGGTGGCAATCTGCGCCTGCAGCTCCTGCACGCGTTGCTCGCCCAGCGCGTGCAGTTGCGCGGCGTTCTGGTCGCTGGCGGTGGTCTGCACGATCAGGCTGGCGTACCAGGCCTGGCCATCGGGCAGCGCGCCCAGGCCGCTGCTGGTGCGCGTGGCCGGCAGGTATTCGGTGGCGATGAAGCCGCGCAGGGCGCGGTAGGCCGGCATGATGCGCAGCTCGATCATGCGCTTGTACTCGGCGCTGATGCGCGCCTTGTCCTCCGCCCCGATGGTGTTGGGCATGGTGCGGATCGGCGACCAGAAGATGCTCTCTTCGGCAGTCGGCTTGATCACCGCATCCAGCTGCGGCAGCACCTTCTCCATCAGGTCGCGGGGCTGCACCACGCCGGCCCTCATGCCCTGGCGCATGTTGTCGATGGCCTGGTCGAACAGCTCGGGAATGCCCAGCGAGCGGCGCGACCAGGTGTCGTAGTCCTGCACGGTGTTGAACGGCTGCGCGCCGGCACCTGAGCCGAGGATCGCCATGATGCTGCCGATGTTGTAGTACTGGCTGATCGGCATCATCCAGCTCGGGTAACGCTCGGCAGCCAGCGAGGCGCGCGCGTCGCGCACGAAGATCTCGTAGCTGAGCAGGTCCTGGCCCTGCAGGCCGTCGCTGCCGAGTTTTTCGACCTTGCCCAGCCACTGCGTGGTGAAGTCGTGCGACTGCTGGCGCCAGGCGGCGGACAGGATGTTGGGCAGCTGGTCGTTGTAGCGGGCCTCGCCCTGGAAGGTTGCCTGCAGCGGATTCAACCGCATCGAGGCATCCCAGTATTCGTCGTACAGGCGCTCCAGCTGCACCTGCTTGGGCACGGCCCGGGCCGCTGCGACCGGACGCGGCGCGGCGCGGCGCGCCGAACTGCCACGGGCCGGCGCGGTGGCGCGGGCGGGCCGGGCCTTGGGCTTGGCGGCCTGGCGGGTCTGCGCGGCGGCAGGGCGGCTGGCCTTCTTCTTCGCTGCTTCGGCCGACGGCACGGCGCTGAACAGGAACAACGCGGCGATGGCGACGGCCAGGGCGCGGGTGGGATGCGGCATCAGGAGCTTCCGTGGAACACAGACCGTGGAGCTTGCACGATCCGGCCGCGTACGGCCAGCGTGAAGGCGCAGTCAGCTTTTTGCCGCTGGGGCTTCAGTCAGCCGCAGCCGCGGCGCGCAGGGCGGCGGCCCTGTCGGCGCCCAGGTAGCGGGTGATCGCGCGCCGCATGAGGTACAGCAACGGGATCAATGCGATCGCAAAGCCCATCTTGTAGATGTAGTTGACGCTGCTGACGGCCAGGAACAGCGACGTCGGCCAGTGCTGCGGGCCGAGTACGAAGGCGATCCAGATCACCACGAAGCTGTCCACCACCTGCGAAACAGCGGTGGACCCGGTCGCACGCAGCCACACGTGGCGCTCGCCGGTGGCCTGGCGGATGCGATGGAACACGGCCACGTCGATCAGCTGGCCGAGCAGGAAGGCCACCAGCGAACCGGCGATGGTCCACATGCCCTGGCCGAACACCGCGGCGAATGCCGCCTGGTAGTCCGGCACGCCGTGGCCGTCCATCGAGGTGACCCACCAGCTGGCCGGAGCCAGCGAGATCGCTGCGAAGGCGAACAGGAAGCCATAGGCGATCAGCACCACGGCCAACCACGAGATGAAGCGCACGCCGCGCTTGCCGAAAAACTCGTTGATCGTGTCCGTCATGATGAACACCACCGGCCACAGCAGGGTACCGGCGGTGAAGCTGAGCGAGCCGGTCTGGCCAAACAGGTTCCAGTTCAGCGGATCGATGCCCAGAGTGTCTTCCAGCGCGAAGATCTTCACCCCGATCAGCTCGGCCAGCACCGCGTTGCCGCAGAAGAACGCGGCCAGCACGATGAACAGCAGGACCGCGCGGTCCTGCAGCGGGCGCTCGATCGGCGCCGGTGTCATTCGGTGCGTTCGCCAGTGCGTTCGCCGGCGCGGGTGAACGGCACGCTGGATGGTGCCACGGCACCGCCGGAGATGATGAAGCTCATGGCCTGATCGACGGTCCAGTCGGTCGGGGTCAGCAGTTCCACCGGCACGATTTCCAGATAGCCCGAGGTCGGGTTCGGCGTGGTCGGTACATACACCGCGGCCAGCTCACGGTCGGTGCCGTGTTCCTTGATCACGCGGGTTACCAGGCCGACCGATTTCATGTCGCGATGCGGGAAGTCGATCAGCACCACGCGCTGGGTGCTGCCCGGTTCGGTCTGCAGCATGTCCAGCAGCTTCTTGGCGCTGTCGTAGATGATGCTGGCCAACGGAATACGCTTGATGACCGCGCCGACCCAGCGCAGCAGGCGCTGGCCGAGCACGCGGCGGCTGGCCACGCCCACCGCCAGGATCACCAGCAGGGTGGCCAGCAGGGCGATGGTGTCCTGGATCCACTCGGCGCGGACCCAGCCCAGATAGTGCGGGAAGCTGGTTGCGATCTGTTCGGACAGCGGCACCACCAGCGGGCTGGAAATACCCGACAGCAGCACGAACACGAACTTGACCACGACCCAGGTCAGCCAGATCGGCAGCAGGGTCAGCAGGCCGGTCAGGAACAGGCGCTGCAGGGAGGGGCGGGGGACCAGGGCGGGGGCTTCGAGCGACATGCGCGCATTGTAGCGGTCACGGCCGGTCGATTACGCTGGGGAATCGACTGCGGCAACGGCACATGGAAGGGAAGCTGTGTTGAAGATTCTGCGCGGACTGGGCTGGACCCTGGCAGGCCTGCTGGTGCTGGCCATCGTGGTGTGGTGCGCCTCGCGCATGTGGCCGGTGCCCGAATCGCGCCTGCAGGCGCAGCAGCGACTGGAAGCACGCCTGCCGGTGAGCGGCCGCAATGGATATGCACTGTTGTGGACGCTGCCGTTCGACGATCTGGATGCCCAGCAGCGCGAGCAGGCGCTGGCCGAGGATGTACGGCGCTGGGAAGCCGATGCACATGGCGGAAGCAGCGGCCGGACACACCTGGTAGCCAACCATGCCGAGCTGCACTCGCGGCCCGGGGCCAGTTGCGGGCCGGCCGCCAGCGGCTGTCTCGCCCAGGTCCGCGCGGACCCGCAACGCTTCGTGGAGGCCCACGCCGGGCACCAGCAGTTGCATGCGCGGCTGGATCAGCTGGCCGACGCCGACTACTTCGCGTCGCCGTTCCCGCCGAAGGGCGAGGGCATTCTGGTCCCGTTGCCGGCCTATGGCGTAGTGATGGACGCCACCAGTGCACGCGCGCTGGCCTATGTGCAGGGTGACATTGACGGTGCCCTGCGTGGTGCCTGCCGTGGCCTGCAGCTGGGCCGGCGGCTGGTGCCCGGCAGCAGTTATCTGGTCGAGAGCATCATCGGTGCCAGCCTGGTGCAGGCCAATGCCCAGCTGCTGGCCGACATGCTGGTTGAACTGCCTGCCGACCACCCCCTGCCGGCCGAGTGCGAACAGGCCATGCAGCCGTTGCGGGCCGAGGAACAGAGCCTGTGCCGTGCTATGCAGGGCGAGTACGCGATGAGCCGGGCGGCGATCGAGTCCTCGGCCCGGGAATTTGGTGGCGTCCTGGTGCTTGACCGGCGCAGCACGTTGGCGCGCGTGGCCGGCAATCTTGGCTGGGCCTGTGGCGCAGCCGCCACGGCCGCGCTGGAGGCCGATCGGCCGCTGCCGTTACAAGCGCCGCCGCAGCGGGATTTCGGTTGCCTGTCCAATGTGATGGGGTGCGTGCTGACCGAGATTGCCGCGCCCGTCTATCCTGCGTATTCGTCACGGCCACAGGATGCCGCGGCGATGGTGCGGCTGCTGGGGGCGCAGCGTTGGCTGCGGCAGCAGACGGACGATCCGGTGCACGCCCTGCAGCGGCTGCCGGCGCAGTTCCGCTCGCCGGTGCGGTCGCCGCAGCTGTCCGCCGATGGCCACCATCTGCAGGTGCCGCGGCGCTCTCCAGCGCGCAGCGCTGATGAGAACCCGTGGCTGACGGTACCGCTGCAGGCGGAGCCAGCTTCGGCTGCGTTGGCGCGCGATTGAGGCGCGCTCAGCGTGCGTGTGGCTTCAACCGCAGGTAGACCTGCTTGCGCACCTGGGCGACCACTTCGCCGCTCTCATCGACCACGTCGTTGCTGAACCAGCGCAGCACCTTCTCACCACTGGCTGCTTCCGTGCGCAGTTCATCCAGCAGCGCGTCGTCGATGCGGAATGACGTGCGTACGGTGCCGCGGCCGGGCTTGAGGAAGTCGATGGCGCCTGCTCGGTCCCACACGTAGTAGTCGCGCCCGAGGATGTGCAGCAGGCCCAGCATCCAGAATGGATCGGTCATCGCGAACAGGCTGCCGCCAAAGTGCGTGCCGACGTAGTTGCGGTTCCATGGCCGCAGGCGCAGCTCGACATCTATCTGCCGGTAGTCCGGCGTGATGCGGGTGACATGGATGCCGGTGAACAGGAACGGTGGCCAGAGATTGATACCGAAGCGGAACAGGTGGGCGTTCATGCGGGTGCGGGGACGCAGGGCGAGGCGCCCAGTCTAGCCATTCGCATGCGTATGTTGCACCCCGGCGGCGGCGAGGGTCACGTCTTGTCGTCGATCACATACCCGTCGCGGCCGTTGGCCTTGGCCTGGTACAACGCGGCGTCGGCGCCTTCGACGAAATGATGCGGTTGCAGCGTGCCGTCAGGCACGCGGGTGAACACGCCGATGGTGAGGGTGACGGCACCGTCGCTGCCATCACCGGGGGCCGGCAGTGCACGCACGCAGGCGATCAGGTCCTCGATGACCTGGCGTGCGCCTTCGGCCGGGGTATCCGGCAGCACCAGTGCGAACTCATCGCCACCGTAGCGCGCGGCCATGTCGCGTGGGCGCCGAGCATGCGCACCGATCAGCCGTGCAACATCGCGCAGCACGCGGTCGCCGACCTGATGCCCGTGGCGGTCGTTGTGGCGCTTGAAATGGTCGACGTCGATCAGTGCCAGGCTCAAGGACCTGCCACTGCGGCGCGCGGCATCGCATTCCTGCTGCAGTGACTGCTCGAAACGCAGGCGATTGCCGAGGCCGGTCAGCGCATCACGGTTGGCCTGGCGGTGCCAGGCCGAGATCCGCCAGATCGCCCAGGACAGCAACACCAGCAGGATGCCCAGCATTGCGCTTGCCGGTGCCCACCACAGGTCACCGGCACGCAACAGCAACCAGCTCAGCAGCGGTGGAAGCGGCAGCGAGCACAGTGCGGCAAGCCATGGCAGGCGCAGGCCGAGCAGGAGCACGCACAACGCGGCCAGCACGCCGCTGATGGCGTGCTGCCAGAGGCGTGGCAGCAGATCGATCTGCTTGTGCTGCAGCAGCATCGACGCGATGTTGGCCTGGTATTCGCTGCCGCTCATCCAGTACTCGCGGGTGGTCGGGGTCAACAGCCGCGGTGCGATGCCGCTGGCCGTCATGCCCACCACGATGCGGCGGCCATGCAGCATCGCCGTGTCCACGTGACCATCAAGTACGTCGGCATAGGACACCTGCGGCAGGCGCTCGGGCGGCCCCGCATAGCGCACGCGCACGTAGTCGTCGCGTCGCCACTGATAGGGCGAACCGATCTGCGGATCGGGATCGGGCAGGCCGTGCACCGTGCCCGGCGGCAGGTCGGCCAGCGCCAGGCCCAATGCCGGCCAATGGGCCTTGCCGATGCCCGCATGCAGATACACACCGCGCGCGACGCCATCGCCGTCCACTTCCACATCGGTATGGCCGATTGCCGCAGCACTGCTCGCGATCTGCGGAATCGGCAGCATTTCCTCGGCCATGCGGTCGCCGGCGGCCGGCGCCGCCAGCACTGGCAGCACCACCCGGCCACTGCGGCGGATCGCTGTGGCCAGTTCATCGTCCTGCTGGCTGTCGCGTCGATCCGGCTCAGACAGCATCAGGTCCAGTGCGATGCGCTCGGCGCCGGCGTCGGTCAGCCGGTCCAGCAGGCGCGCATGGACCGAACGGGGCCAGGGCCATTGGCCGATGCGCTGCAGGCTGCCCTCGTCGATGGCCACGATCAGCACGCTGGGGTCGGGGCGGTACTCCCAATTCCCAACCATGGCGTCATAGGCGGCTTCGTCCTGGCGCCACAGCCACTGGCCGTGGCTGGCGATCACCGTCAGCACGCCGGCCAGCAGTGCCAGCAGAATCCGCTTCGACCACGGCAGCGGCGAGCGCCTCATAACAACAGCAACAGCAGCAGGGCGCCGCCACCAGCGCCGTAGCACAGACGGCAAGGCAGCTTGATCTGCTGGGCCGGCGAGTACTCGCCCGCATGCCCGTCGTCGTCGATGTACTGCACGCGCACATGCAGGGTGCCGCTCCACGGCTGCTTGAAGCTGACCTGCGGCTCGCTTACGGTCTGGTCGACCAGGGGGGCCCGGAAGTCGCCTCGACGGTCCACCTGCACCCGGTACCGCTGGCCTTCGCTGCCGGCCTGCCAGCGGAGGGTCAGTTCGCCACGCGTGGCCTCAGGCGGCTGCAGGGCCGGGTCGACCGGTTCATTGCTCAGTTGCAGGGGCAGGGCCTGGCCATAGCGGCCCTGGTGGCCGTTGCCATCGCGCGAGGCCACCCGCCAGAAGTACTGGCCGGGCGGCAGCGGCTGCGCCAGGCGCAGGTCGGTGCCCGGGGTGCTTTGTTCCTGCAGCGGTTGCTCGAAGTTCGGCTCGGCGGCAATCTGCAGCACGCTGCTGCGCGCACCGGGCGCCTGGCTCCAACGGAAGCGCGGTCGGTCGCTGTTGATGGTCTGCCCGTGCAGCGGGGCCACCGTCAGTGGCGGCGGGGGCTGGTCGCCGAGTTCGAAATCGGCGCTGGCGTCGAGGCCTTCCACACCCTGCGCATCCACGGCGCGCAACAGGATGCGCAACTGGCCGGGGGGCAGGTCGCCGATCGCCAGCCGGGTATCGGTGGTGGTGGCGGCAAACAGCAGGATTTCCGGCGTTGCCGACAGCACCACTTCAACGCGGTAGCGGGCGGCGCCGTCGACGGGGTCCCAGGCGAGGAGGGCCGGCAAGGGCGCCAGGCGCATGCCGTCGCTGCGCAGCTGCGGTGCTGGAAGAAGGGCGGAGACAGCATCCGGCGCCGTATCGGCGCTGCTGCTGAGGCTGGCCTGTCCAGGCTGGACCAGGCGCTTGCCGTGGATGTTGCCGACCTGCACCTTGCCCTGCAGCACTTCGGTGGCAGCCACGTGGCCGGCGTCACCGGCGCTGACCCGGAATACGGTACCGCGTACGCTGCTGGTCGCCGTAGGTGCATCGATGATGTAGCGCGAGGCGGGGCCACGGGCAGGCGTCACCCGGTTGCTGGCGCGGCCCTGCTGGAGGCGCACGCGGGTATCGACCATGCCGGTGTGGCCGTAACGGCTGAGCTGGTCCAGGCGCAGCCGGGAATGCTCGCGCAGCTGCAGGCGGGAAGCGTCGGCGAATTCAAGCGTGACGCTGGAGTCGCCCTCGGTCTGCACCGTGTCACCGATGCGAAGCTGTTCCCCGGCCAGTAGCGCGCGCGTGGCGCTGCCATCGGCGCCGGACAGTTCGACCTTGCCCCTTATCGACAGCACGCGGGCGGGGGCTGGTTCGATGCGCAGCCAGCTGATCGGGAAGCGCAGCAGCTGCCCCGGCGGCAGCTGGTAGGGGTTGTCGATGCGGTTGTGCTGTTGCAGCTGCTGCCAGCGTACCGAGGGCTTGAGATACAGGCCACCCAGGTCCCACAGGGTATCGCCGGGACGGACCCGGTAGTTCCAGTCCTGGGCCGCGGCAATGGCCGGCAGGAAGAGAAGAGCGCAGAGCAGCGCGCCCTGGAAGCGCATGGCGAACGACAGCGAGCGGACGAAGGTCACAGTTTGCAATCCCGGCAATGCGGGGGCGCAGCTGCAAGACCCCATGGCCCCGACCTCATCCCCCCGAACGGATCGTGGCGGCCGCACGGCCGCCATCCAGTGCATTATTGCCCGCGTTCAGTGCAGGGATTCTGAACGAGGACGGCTCCCGTTCAGAACAGCAGCGAGGCCATCCGGCGACGGTACTGGCCGACCAGGTCCTCGTCGGAGATCACATTGAAGGCGTCGATCAGGGCCTTGCGCGGCAGCCCTTCCTCGAACGTGCGGTCGATCCGCAGCATTTCCAGGAACTGGGCCAACGCAGCTTCGTCATGGCCCCCGAGCAACAGTTGCACGCCGCGCAGATGGCGGGCCTTGAGGTCCTTGCCATCGGCGGCGATGCGGGCGTCCAGCACTTCAGCGGCCGGGGCATCCTTCAGCGCGGCGGCGAAGGCCAGGCGGGCGCGGGCACGCACGGCGCGGTCGTCGGTGGCCAGATTGGCGGGCAGGCCGTCGATCAGGGTGCCGGCTTCGTCCACGCCACCGATCTGCAGCAGGGCCAGGGCCAGGTCGAGCTTCAGTTCGTCCTTGTCCGGCTCGGCGGCGATCTGGGCACGCAGCACATCGACCTGCGCCTGCGGGTCCAGCGGGGCGTCATCTTCGGGCGCGGCGTCGCCGACATCGGCCGGCACGATGCCGTGCTGGGCCAGGAACTCACGCAGCTGGCCTTCCGGAATCGCGCCCGGGAAGCCATCCACCAGCTGGCCGCCCTTGACCAGGAACACGGTCGGCACCGAGCGGATCTGGAAGGCCGCTGCGATCTGCTGTTCCTTGTCGACATCGACCTTGGCCAGTTCGAAGGCGCCGTTGTACTCGGCGGCCAGTTTTTCCAGCATTGGGCCCAGGGTCTTGCACGGCCCGCACCAGGTGGCCCAGAAGTCGACCAGCACCGGCGTCTGCAGCGACTTCTGCAGGACTTCGGCCTCGAAGGTCGCAGTGGTGGCGTCGAATACGTAGGTCGTCTCGGTCATGGGGGAGGCATCGTTTGGCGTCTGGAGTCCGATTCTATGGTGACGATCGATGCCGGTCTCAACCCGGGTTGTGGTAAATGCCTGACAATGCAGTCTTCCTCTCGCCGTACTTTCCGGAGTCTGCATGTCGTCCCTGTCACCGTTGCTGCGCCTGCCTGGCCTGGTCGCCGCGCTGCTGTTTGTACTGGCGGTGATCGGTTTCGGCGCCGGCCTGGACGGCTACGCACAAGCCCGTCATCCGGTGGCACTGCTGGGCGCGCAGGGGGTGCCGCATGCGCTGGCCTTCAATCTGCTGGGCTTCGTGCTGCCGGGCCTGCTGGCGGCGATCGTGGCCGAGTGCCTGCGCCGCGGGCTGCCGGCAACCGCCGGCTGGGCGCCACGGGTGGGCAGCCAGATGCTGCTGCTGGCCGGGTTGGCCTTCGCCGCGATGGGGTTGCTGCCGCTGGATGTGGATGACCTGCACGGGCCGGCCAGCCAACTGCATGCCAGCGCCTGGATGATCTGGGTGCTGGGTTTTGTCGCCGGAACCCTGCTGCTGGCCGTATCCGGTCTGCGCCAGGTGCATGGCCGCGCGCTGGGCGTACTGGCGCTGGGCTGCGGCATGCTGGCCGCGCTGGCCGCGTTTGCCCTGCAGGGCGTACTGCCGGCGCCGCTGGCACAACGGCTGGCGTTTGCGTGCTGGGCAGTCTGGCTGGGGGCGGCCCTGCCGCTGTCGCGCCCACGCTGAGACGCCTCCCGGGGCGTCGCGGCGCCTGCCTCCGGCGGGCAGGATTGGAGACGTTTGCCGCACTGCGGTACGCTGTACCGCTTTGCCGCCGCATCCGCGTGTTCCATGACCAGCGCTGAAACCAACGCCTACGACCCGCAGCAGGTTGAATCCGCCGCCCAGCAATACTGGGACGCTACCCGTGCCTTCGAGGTCGACGAGACTTCGGACAAGCCGAAGTACTACTGCCTGTCGATGCTTCCGTACCCGTCCGGTGCGCTGCACATGGGCCACGTGCGCAATTACACGATTGGCGACGTGATCAGCCGCTACAAGCGCATGACCGGCCACAACGTGCTGCAGCCGATGGGCTGGGACGCGTTCGGCCTGCCGGCGGAAAACGCCGCGATCAAGAACAAGACCGCGCCGGCGGCGTGGACCTACAAGAACATCGACCACATGCGCAGCCAGCTGAAGTCGCTGGGCTACGCCATCGACTGGTCGCGCGAGTTCGCCACCTGCCGCCCGGACTATTACGTCCACGAGCAGCGCATGTTCACCCGCCTGATGCGCAAGGGCCTGGCCTATCGCCGCAATGCGGTGGTGAACTGGGACCCGGTCGACCAGACCGTGCTGGCCAACGAGCAGGTCATCGACGGCCGCGGCTGGCGCTCGGGTGCCCTGGTCGAGAAGCGCGAGATCCCGCAGTGGTTCCTGCGCATCACCGACTATGCCCAGGAGCTGCTGGATGGCCTGGACGAGCTGGACGGCTGGCCGGAATCGGTCAAGACCATGCAGCGTAACTGGATCGGCCGTTCCGAAGGCCTGGAAATCCAGTTCGACGTGCGCGATGTCGACGGCAGCGCGCTGGACCCGCTGCGTGTGTTCACCACCCGCCCGGACACGGTGATGGGCGTGACCTTCGTGTCGATTGCCGCCGAACACCCGCTGGCGCTGCACGCGGCGAAGAACAATCCGGAACTGGCCGCGCTGCTGGTCGACCTGAAGCAGGGGGGGGTGTCCGAAGCCGAGCTGGAAACCCAGGAAAAGCGCGGCATGGATACCGGCCTGCGCGCGCTGCACCCGGTGACCGGCGAGCCGGTCCCGGTGTGGGTCGCCAACTTCGTGCTGATGGGCTACGGCACCGGCGCGGTGATGGCGGTGCCGGGCCATGACCAGCGCGACAATGAAGTGGCCAACAAGTACGGGCTGCCGATCAAGCAGGTCATCGCGCTGAAGGATCCGCGCACCGACGAAGAGCGCACCTGGGACGGCAGCCGTTGGCAGGACTGGTACAGCGACAAGAGCCGTGCCTTCGAGCTGGTCAACTCGGCCGAATTCGACGGCCTGGACTTCCAGGGCGCGTTCGAAGCGCTGGCCGAACGCTTCGAGCGCAAGGCCCAGGGGCAGCGCCGCGTCAACTACCGCCTGCGCGACTGGGGCGTGAGCCGCCAGCGCTACTGGGGCTGCCCGATTCCGGTGATCTACTGCGCCAAGTGCGGCGCGGTGCCGGTGCCGGAAGAACAACTGCCGGTGGTGCTGCCGGAGGACGTGGCGTTCTCGGGTACCGGTTCGCCGATCAAGACCGACCCGGAATGGCGCAAGACCACCTGCCCGGACTGCGGCGGTGCGGCCGAGCGCGAGACCGATACCTTCGACACCTTCATGGAGTCGAGCTGGTATTACGCCCGTTACACCTCGCCGGGTGCCCGTGACGCTGTCGACAAGCGCGGCAACTACTGGCTGCCGGTGGACCAGTACATCGGTGGCATCGAGCACGCGATCCTGCACCTGATGTATTTCCGCTTCTACCACAAGCTGCTGCGCGACGCGCGGATGGTGGACAGCAACGAACCGGCGCGCAACCTGCTGTGCCAGGGCATGGTGATCGCCGAAACCTATTACCGCCCGAACCCGGACGGCTCGAAGGACTGGATCAATCCGGCCGATGTGGAAGTGCAGCGCGACGAGCGCGGCCGCATCACCGGCGCCACCCTGATCGCCGACGGCCAGCCGGTGGTGGTCGGTGGCACCGAGAAGATGTCCAAGTCGAAGAACAACGGCGTGGACCCGCAGGCGATGGTCGGCAAGTACGGCGCCGACACCGTGCGCCTGTTCTCGATGTTCGCCGCGCCGCCGGAGCAGTCGCTGGAGTGGAACGAGGCCGGCGTGGACGGGATGGCCCGCTTCCTGCGCCGCCTCTGGGCCCAGGTGCAGAAGCATGCCGCCGACGGCGCCGCCCCGGCGCTGGATGTTGCAGCACTGGACGCCAACCAGAAGGCGCTGCGCCGCAAGACCCACGAAACCATCGGCAAGGTCGGTGACGACTACGGCCGCCGCCACAGCTTCAACACCGCGATCGCTGCGGTGATGGAGTTGATGAACGCACTGGCCAAGTTCGAGGACGGCAGTGAGCAGGGCCGTGCGGTGCGCCAGGAAGCGCTGCAGGCCATCGTGCTGCTGCTGAACCCGATCACCCCGCATGCCAGCCACGCCCTGTGGCAGGTGCTGGGTCACGCGGAGACGCTGCTGGAAGACCAGCCGTTCCCGCAGGCCGATGCCAGTGCGCTGGTGCGCGACGCGCTGACCCTGGCGGTGCAGGTCAACGGCAAGCTGCGTGGCACCATCGACGTGGCGGCCGACGCCGCGCGCGAGCAGGTGGAGGCACTGGCGCTGGCCGAGCCCAACGCGGCCAAGTTCCTGGAAGGCCTGACGGTGCGCAAGATCATCATCGTGCCCGGCAAGATCGTGAACATCGTCGCCGCCTGATGTACCCCGCACCGGCCACCCGTATGGTGGCCGGTGCCATTCCGGTGCAGGGCCAGGCGTTTGATGGCCCTGCATTCACGCGGCTTCGGGCACGCTGTGTGTTGCCGTGATCGCCCGGCTCCGCCAGACTGTCTCCATGACCCGAATCCTGCTTGCCCTCGTTCTTGTCCTCGGCCTTGCCGGCTGCGGCTTCCATCTGCGCAACAAGCTGATGCTGCCCACCGACACCGCCCCGGTGAAGGTGGTATCCACCGCCCCGTACAGTGAACTGGTCAAGCTGCTCAACCGCAGCCTGCTGGCTTCCGGTGCCAGGCTGGCTGATGAGGACAGCAACGAACCCAGTACCCAGTTGCAGGTGCTGTCCGAGCGCTGGGGCGACCTGCCGATCGCCATCGACTCGCAGGGCCGCGCCCAGGAGTACAGCCTGCGCTATGCGGTGATCTTCATCTTCCGTCGCGAGGATGGCAGCGAACTGGTGCCGCAGCAGGTGATCGAGCTCTCGCGTGACTACGTGTCGCCACCGACCGACGCCACCGGTACCACCACCGAACGCGAGATCCTGGCCAACGAGCTGCGCCGGGAAATGTCCGCCTCGATCATCCGCCGCATCGACAGCGTGGTGCGTGCCGAGCTCGAGAAGGGCGGCAGCCTGTCGGCGCCGAAAGCCAAGCCGATTGAAGGCGCGGTACCGGCCGAGCCGGTCCCCGCAGCCAAGCACTGAGCCGCGGCCATGGAACTGCGTCCGGAGCAGCTGGCCAGCCAGGGCGCTGATACCGCGCTGGCGCCGGTCTACCTGATTGCCGGCCCGGAAACCCTGCGTGTGCTGGAGGCAGCTGACGCCATCCGCGCACGCGCACGCGCCGCCGGCATTGGCGAACGTGAAGTGTTCGACGCCGATGGCCGTGATTTCGACTGGAACCAGCTCGACGCCAGCTTCAACGCGCCCAGCCTGTTCAGTGCCCGCCGCCTGGTTGAGGTGCGCCTGCCCAGCGGCAAGCCTGGCAAGGACGGGGCCGAAGTGATCAGCCAGTTCTGTGCCAACCCGGCGCCGGACGTGGTGCTGATGATCACCGCAAGTGAATGGAGCAAGGCCCACCAGGGCAAGTGGGCCGAAGCGATCAACCGCATCGGCGTGCTGTCGGTGGCCTGGGCGGTCAAGCCGCATGAATTGCCGGACTGGATCGAGCGCCGCCTGCGTGGCAAGGGACTGCGTGCCGATCCTGCCGCCGTGCAGCGCCTGGCCGAGCGGGTGGAAGGCAATCTGCTGGCTGCTGCCCAGGAAATCGACAAGCTGGCGTTGCTGGCCGATGGCCAGCCGCTGGACGTGGAGCGCATGGAGTCGCTGGTGGCCGATGCCGCCCGCTATGACGTGTTCCGGCTGGTGGAAGCGGCCTTTTCCGGCCAACCGCCGGCGGTGCTGCGCATGCTGGCCGGACTGCGCGGCGAGGGCGAGGCGGTGGCTGCGCTGATGCCGATGGTGATCCGCGAGCTGCTGGCGGGCGCTGGCCTGGCCCGGGTGCAGGCCCGTGGCGGCAACCTGGCGGCTGAAATGAAATCGCGCGGTATCTGGGAATCGCGGCAGGCCCCGTACAAGCGCGCGCTGCAGCGGCATCCGGAAAGCAAGCGTTGGGAACGCTTCGTGGCCGAAGCCGGGCTGGTTGACCGCATCGCCAAGGGCCGCGCCGAGGGTGATGCCTGGCTGGCGCTGGAGCGCCTGCTGGTGGTGGTGGCCGAACCGCGTGCCGTGCGCCTGTTGGCGCGGGCCTGAGCAATGAGCCTGCGGATCTATTACGGGGGCACCTTCGATCCGGTGCACCTGGGGCACCTGGCGATCGCGCGTGCGGCCCGTGATGAACTGCAGGTCGCCGTGCGCCTGCTGCCGGCCGCCGATCCGCCGCACCGCGCGGTGCCCGGTGCCACCGCTGAGCAGCGCTGCACGATGTTGTCGCTGGCCATCGGCGACGAGCCGGGGCTGTTGTTGGACCGCCGCGAACTGGATCGTGCCGCCCGCTGCCCCGGTCGTCCGTCGTACACCGTCGACACCCTGCGCGAGCTGCGTGGCGAGCTGGGCCCGAGCCGGCCGCTGGCCTGGCTGGTGGGCGCCGACAGCCTGCTGGGCCTGTCCGGCTGGCACGAATGGGAGGCCCTGTTCGACCTGGCCCACTTCGTGGTGGCCGAACGGCCGGGCAGCCCGTTGCAGGCGTCGATCGATGGCGAGCTGGGGCGTGCCCTGCAAGGGCGCTGGGCCGACAATGAGCAGGCCCTGTTCGCCAGCCCGGCCGGGCGCGTCCTGCGCCTGCACCACCCGCTGCGCGAGGAATCAGCCAGCGCCGTGCGCTCGCAGATTGCCGCTGGCGGCCCCTGGCGCGCACTGCTGCCACCGGCCGTGGCCGACTATGTCGCTGCACACGGGCTGTACCGCCCGGCCACGGCGTGAATGGCGCGGCCGCGCCATCCCCGTATAATCGCCCCACGTTTATCGAGTCGATCCACTTTGAGCAACCAGACCCAGCCCCAGACCATCAAGGTCGATCTTCCCAGCCCGCCGCCGTCCGTGCCGGAACTGCTGGCCAGCGTCCGCCAAGCCACCGAAGACCTGAAGGCCAAGGACCTGGTCGAGATCGACGTGCGCGGCCGGTCCAGCGTTGCCGATTACATGATCGTCGTTTCGGGCACCTCGACCCGCCACGTCAAGTCGATTGCCGATGAAGTCGTGCGCTTCGCCAAGAACCTGGACGTGATGCCACTGGGCGTGGAAGGCGAGCGCGAGGCCGAGTGGGTGCTGGTCGACCTGGGCGACGTGATCGTCCACGTGATGCTGCCGCGCGTGCGTGAGTTCTACGCCCTCGAGCGCCTGTGGACCGTCGGCGACCAGCCGCCGTCCAGCGACGACGAAGTGGCCTGAGCCACACGATGATGCATCCCTTCGACGGCGCCGATGGCGCCGTCGACGTTTTGGAGGACCGCTGATGAAAGCCCGCCTGATCGCCACCGGTGAACGCGCCCCCAGCTGGGTCGCGCAGGGCTTCGCCGAGTACCAGAAGCGGCTGTCGCACTGGCTGCCGTTCGAGCTGGTCGAAATCGAGCCTGGCCTGCGCGGCAAGGGCCGCGATCCGCGCCGCGCCACGGAGGATGAAGGCAGGCGGGTAATCGCTGCGCTGCCGAAGAACGCTTATGTGGTGGCGCTGGATGTGCCGGGCCGCCAGCTCAGCTCCGAACAGCTGGCACAACGCCTGGAGCATTGGCGCGGGCAGGGCAGGGACCTGGCGTTCCTGATCGGTGGCCCGGAAGGGCATTCGCCGGAAGTATCCGCGTTGGCCGATGAGAAGTGGTCGATTGGACCATTGACGCTGCCGCACATGCTGGTGCGGCTGGTGGTGGCCGAGCAGCTGTATCGGGCTGCCGCAATGATTGCCAATCACCCCTACCATCGCGCGTGAAGAGTGGTTATACTAGTCGTCTGCCCGAATAGCTCAGCCGGTTAGAGCACTTGACTGTTAATCAGGGGGTCGTTGGTTCGAGTCCAACTTCGGGCGCCACCTTGAGAAACCTGCATCGCGAGATGGAGGTTTTTTTTTGCCGTGTTGTGGCGGCGAGCCCATGCTCGGCTGCATCCTCCAAGCCGGGCATGCGCTCGCCGCTACAGCGTGATCCGGCCCTTCCAGAACGCTACCAGCGTGGCGATTGCTACTGCCAGGATCGCGCCGAACAGCGCCCACTCCCAGCGCGTGAAAACCGGCTCGCCGCGCTGGCGCCGGGTCTGCGCAAACAGAACAACGCCGGGCACGTACAGCAGCACCGACAGCAGCAGGTTGTTCAGGCCGCCGGCATACACCAGCCACAGCGCGTAGGCGCTGGCCAGCAGCGCGACCACGAAATCGCGCCAGCGCACGCGTGGCTCACCCGCGTAGGACTGTCCGCGCCAGGCCAGTTGCACGCCGAACGCGGTGGACAGGAAGTAGGGCACCAGGCTCATCGACGCAGCGAGCAGCACCAGCCCGGTGTAGCTGCCCGAACTGACCAGCACCAGCAGCAGGAACAACTGGATCAGGCCATTGCTCAACCACAGTGCATTGGCCGGCACACCACGCGCGTTCTCGCGGCCGAGGAAGGCGGGCATGGTGCCGTCGCCCGCGGCGGCATAGAGCACTTCGGCGCACAGCAGCACCCAGGCCAGCAATGCACCGAGGACGGAGATGATCGAACCGATGATGATCACCGTCGCGCCCCATTCGCCGACGATGGCGCGCAGCACATAGGCCATCGACGGATTGGGCAGCCCGGCCAGTTCGGCCTGCGACAGCACGCCCATCGACAGCAGGCTGACCAGCACCAGCAGCAGCCAGACCCCCAGGAAACCGATCACCGTGGCGCGGCCAACGTCGGCGCGGCGCGCCGCACGCCGTGAATAGATGCTGGCGCCCTCGATGCCGATGAATACCCACACGGTCACCAGCATCATGCCGCGCAGCTGCTGGCCGAGATCGCCGAGCGCGGGTGTGCCAAGGAAATCGGCACGGAACACCTCCATGCGGAACGCACCTGCTGCCAGGATCAGGAACAGCGTGATCGGCAGCAGCTTGGCCACCGTCACCAGGCCATTGACAATGGCCGCCGTACGCAGGCCACGCAGCACCAGCAGGTGCACGGTCCACAGCAGCACTGACGACGCCGCCACGGCGGCAGGCGTGTTGCCTTCGCCGAACACTGGCAGGAAATGGCCGAGGCCGCTGAAGATCAGCACGAAGAAGCTGGCATTGCCAAGCACCGAGGCGACCCAGTAGCCCCAGGCCGCAGAGAACCCGATGTAGTTGCCGAAGCCCTCACGCGCGTATGCGTAGATGCCGGTATCAAGATCCGGCCGGCGGTTGGCCAGGGCCTGGAACACGAAGGCCAGCATCAGCATGCCGGCGCCACTGACCGCCCAGCCGATCAGCGCGGCGGCCGGCCCGGCGCTGCGCGCCACGTTCTGCGGCAATGAGAAGATGCCGGCGCCTACCATCGAGCCAACTACCAGTGCAGTCAACGCGGGCAGGCCCAGGCGTTGCGATGTCGTGGCCATGGTGATCCCCTGCGGCGGTAGTGCCGCTTGCACACGGTAGCCACGTGCCTGTGAACGTGCATGCAAGGCGTGCAACGACGAAGGCCCGGGCTGCTGCCCGGGCCTCCGAAGTTGATGCGTTGAACGGTATTACTTGAAGGTGTACTTGGCGCCGACGGTGAAGTAGCGACCGATGGCGCCGCTGAAGTGCAGCGGGTTGTAGTTCACGCCACCGTAGGTGGTCGGATCGAGCGGAGCAATGCGATCGAACACGTTCTGCACCGAGGCGTTCAGTTCGAAGGCTTCGGTGATGTTCCAGCGGCCGGACAGATCGAAGGTGGTGAACGAGGAGATCTTGGTGACGTCGGTACCGTCGGCGTAGGAGAACTGGTACGAACCCTCCGGACCACGGAAATCCTTGTTGTCCATCTTGGAGATGTAGTTGGCGACGCCGCTCACGCTCCACGGCCCCTGACGCCAGGTGGTACCGAAGTTGATCCGATCCTTTGGCGTACCGATGCAGTTGGTCACGTCGCAGTTGCCGTGGGTGCCTGCATAGTCGAAGGTCTCGTCGGAGTCGGTGCGCTCGTACTTCAGCACATGGCTCCACTGCAGGTCCATTTCCAGCTGGCCCGGGCCGATATCGAAGGTCTGGCGGATATCGGTATCGATACCGCGCACGCGCGTGGATGCCGCATTGATGTACGCGGTGTTGACCGCCAGGATGCTGCCGGTGCCAGCGATGCCGTTGATCAGGTCGATGTCACGCAGCACGTTGCCGGCGGCGATGGCATCGGCCGTGGAGCCTTGGGCGATTTCGTTGGTGCGCTTGATCTGCCAGGCATCCACGGTCATCGAAGTGGTGGAGGTCGGCTGCAGCACGATGCCCACCGAGTAGCTCTTGGACTCTTCCGGCTTCAGGTCCTTGTTGGGGCGGGTGATGATCGCGACCGGGCGCGAGCTGCAGTTGGTGCCGACATCGGCCGGCGGGCTGACGGCGCAGCGCACCGGATCGCGGGCGTTGGAGAAGGCGGCCAGGCCACCATCGCCGTTCTCGGCCGGGTTGGGGGCGCGGAAGCCTTCGGCGTAGCTGGCACGCAGAGCGATCCAGTCGGCTGGGGTCCACTTGATGCCCAGCTTCGGCGTGGCCTTGCCTTCGCCGCTTTCGTACTTGTCGTAACGCAGCGCGCCGGAAAGTTCCAGTTGCTCCAGCACCGGTGCCGACAGTTCGACGTAGCCGGCGTAGACATTCTGCGTACCGTCATAGGCCGAATAGCCCAGGCCGATGATGTCACCCTGGTCGGTGTAAGTCTGCGGGGTCAGGCTGTTGCTGGTCTTGCGCCACTCGGTACCGATTGCCAGGCCCAGCGGACCACCTTTCAGGTCCATCAGGCTGCGCGACACGGTGAAGTCGAACATGTCCAGGCTGGACTTGGCGCGTGCGCTGATGGTCGGCGAGATGAAGTCGTACAGCGCCTGCGAGTTGAGGTTGGCATTGTCGCCAATACGCCACACGCCGCCGGCACAGTTCGGGTTGCCCAGCGCGCACTGTACAGCGCTGTAGCGCAGGAACCCGGTGCGCTTGTTCACCAGATCGGTACCGGAGTGCAGGTAGGCGGTGTCGTAGCTCCAGTCACCCCAGTTGCCCTTGACGCCGACCAGGAAGCGGTTGAACTCATTGGTGTTGTTGGTCACGCGCGGACCGACATCCCAGGCCGAGTAGCGCAGGCGCGAGGCCTGGCCCTGGATCGGATTGTCGGGATGGGTCGGCGACAGCACCACGGCGCCCGGGCCGCTGCTGGCATTGCGCGGGCCAAGGGGATAGCCCCAGCTGCCGGAGACGCCGGACGGTGTGTTGCTGAAGATCGTTTCCTTCTTCGAGTAGCCGATCTCGGTGTAGACCTCGCCGCCTTCGCCGAAGGCGAAGCTGGCGCGGCCGAACACGTTGACGTACTTCTCTTCAGGCGTGAGATCACGGAACTGCTGCGCCGGATCCCACAGGCAGCCCTGGGCCGCCACTGACGCGTCGGTCTGGCCCGGGATGGTGGTCAGGCCTTGGCAGCCGGGCAGTGGCACGAGCCTTGCCGGATTGGTCGCCGTGACATTGCGGTCGTCATACACCGAGCCATTCGGACCGACGCCTCCGCTGGTGCGGCCATTGAGGTAGGCGCCGCCGAGGAACTGGGCATTGTTGCCATAGCCCCAAGGACGGATGTCGCCGGTGCCGATCCACTTGCGGTTCTTGCGATCGCTGATCTTGATCGCGTCGGTCTTGCCGACGTCCAGGCTGAAGAAGGCATTCCAGCCGTCAGTGGCCAGGTCGCCGGTGCCGGCGGTCAGGGTCGCCTTCTTCGCGTCGCCATCGCTGTCACCGGACAGGCCATAGGAGCCACGCAGGATGGCGCCCTGGAAGTCGCTGCGCAGGATGATGTTGACCACGCCGGCGATGGCATCGGAGCCATAGATTGCCGAGGCGCCGTCCTTGAGCACTTCCACGCGCTCGACGGCATCGAGCGGAATGGTGCTCAGGTCGGTGAAGACCTTCTGGCCGTCGTCGGCCAGGCCGTAGGTGGCCATGCGGCGGCCGTTCAACAGGACCAGGGTCGAGCCCGCGCCCAGGCCGCGCAGCGAAATGCCGGCGCCACCACCGGCAAAGCCGTTGCCGAAGGTCTTGGGGATGGAGCCGGAGCCATCAGCGGTCAGGGTCTGCAGGTATTCGGCAACCGTGGTCTTGCCGGTGCGGTCGATTTCCTGGCGGGTTACTACCTGCACCGGCGACGGCGTTTCAGTGTTGGTGCGCGGAATGTTCGAACCGGTGACCGTGATGCGGTCCAGGTTGGTGGCCTTATCCTGCGCGAAGGCGGAGGTGGAAGCCGCGGCGCCAACCAGCAACAGGGTGCTGCCGGTAAGGATATGGGTGATGGACGATGCCAGAGTGCTGCGGCGGCGGCTGGCGGGCCGTTGGATCAGGTGTTTCACAGCTTCTCTCCTAACTGGAAAACCGTAGCGTTGAGGGCTGTCTCCGGAAGATTCCGGGACGGATCAATCTAGGTTTCCGGTAGGTGACGAAGTCGTGAATTTTTGCTTAATCGGTAACGGTTGATCCGGTTCCGTCCGTTGGCACGTGCAGGGAAGCGCCGGCCCGGCAGGTGGCCGGGCCGGCGATCACTTCACTCCGGCAGCGAGAACTGCACCGGCACCATGCCGATGGCCGGTACCGCCACGCCATCACGCTGGGCCGGCTCGAAGCGCCAGTGCCGGAGCACCTGCAGGCGCGCGGCCTGGTCCAGGCTGCGCGAACCGCTGCTGCGCTCGATGCTGACCCCCGTCGGCTGCCCGCGGGTGTCCACCTCTACCCGCAACAGCACAGTGCCCTGTTCGCGGTTGCGCAATGCCGCCAGCGGATAGGCCGGCGGCGGGGCGCTGCGGTACTGCAGCTGGGCGCCGGCCAGTGGTGCGGAGGCATCGATGCTCGGTGCAAGCTGGGGCGGGGCCGGTTCGGCGGCCGGCAGCGCGATGCCCTGGGCTTCTTCCACGGTTGCGGTAGGAGCTGGAAGCGGCGGCGCGGCCGGCTGCGTCTGTGGCTTCGGTACGACCCGGGCGACCTCCCTGGGCGGTTCCAGCACCGGGGGCGGCGGCGTTGGCGGGATCTTCTCGATCAGCCTGACCGTGGTCTTTTCACGCGGGGCCTGCACGGCCTGGTAGGTCGCAGGGATGAGCAGCAACAGGAAGGCCAGCAGGTGCAGGGCGATCGCCGCGCTCCAGGCGGCAACGCGGGCGGGGTCGAAGTGCAGGGATGCAACGGGATACGTACGAACCATGGTCCACCTCCATGCCAGTGACGAAGTCCTCAACGCACCAGGGCCCGTGGCGGGGTTGCCGCACGCGGCTGGCAGTGCATCAGTAGCGCGCCCGGGCGACCACTGCATAGAGGCAGGGGCACCCGTGTTGGGCTGGCCTTCAGCCACTGCCGTCGGAATGCACGAAAAAAGGGCGGGTCCCCTGGGGAACCCGCCTCTGTCGGCAATGACCAACGGCTCAGCGACCCAGTTCGAACACCACGTCCAGGTTGACCGATACGGTGGATTCACCCGGCGCGACCGGGGTGGCCTTGTCCATCGCCGCACCGGCCGCCATGGTGCGCATCATCGGCATCGGGCGGAAACCGCCATTGCTGTTCTCGGAGATGCTGACGATGCGGCGCACCTGCAGGCCCAGTGACTTGGCATAGGTCTGGGCGCGGGCCTGGGCCTTCGTCAGCGCAGCCAGGCGGGCTTCGTCATACACTGGTTCCGGCTGGTCGATCTCGAAGCTCGGGCCGTTGATCTGGTTGGCGCCCTGCGCGGCCAGCGCGTCCAGCACCTTGCCGAGCTTGGCGATGTCGCGCACCTTGAGGCTGACCGTGTTGCTGGCCTGGTAACCGGTGATCTTCGGCGCTTCGTTGTCGGCGTAGCGGTACTGCGGGTTGAGGCTGACGCCGCTGGTCTGCACGTCGCGCTCGGCGATGCCGGCGGCCTTGATCGCGGCCAGCACCTTGTCCATCTGCTGGGCGTTCTGGCGCATGGCGCTGTTGCCATCGGCAGCCTGGCTCACCACGCCGGCCGACAGCGTGGCCACGTCAGGCACGCGGGTGGCCTCGGCATTGGCCGAGATGTTCAGCAGCGTGCCCTCGGCCGGTGCGGCGATCGATGGCGAGGACGGAGCGGCATGGGCGGTCATCGAGGTTCCAAGGGCGAGGGACAGGGCGAGCAGCAGCGGGGTGGCAGTCAGGCGCATGGGATCTCCTTGTTGTGCCGTTGAGGGTGGTGTCGTAGCGATGAACGCGTTGTGAGTCCGTTCGGGGTTGAACGCGTTCCGGGACGGGTTGCCGACGATTCAGGTGGCGGCCTCAGGTTATGCTGTGCCGATGCTCTACCTAGCTTCCCGCTCCCCCCGACGCAACCAGCTGCTGGCCCGACTCGGACGCCCCTTCCAGGCATTGGATCTGGAGGTCGTCGAGCAGCGTGCGCCCGCTGAAAGCGCCGAACAGTACGTCTGCCGGGTCGCCGCCGACAAGGCGCGCGCCGGCCTGGCCCGGGTGCTGGCCAATGACCCGCAGGCGCGGGTGCTTGGTTCGGACACCGAGGTGGTGCTGCATGGCGAGGTGTTTGGAAAGCCCGCCGACGCTGCCGATGCCCGGGGGATGCTGGCGCGTCTTGCCGGGCGTACCCACCAGGTGATGACGGCCGTAGTGGTGGTCGGCGCGGACGGGCTGGACAGCGAACTGGTCATTTCCGAAGTGACCTTCGCCCCGATCGACGCTGCCGACATCGCCGCCTATGTCGCCACCGGCGAACCGCTGGACAAAGCCGGTGCCTACGCCATCCAGGGCGGGGCCGAGCGCTGGATCGAGCACCTGTCCGGCAGCTACTCCGGCGTCATGGGGCTGCCGTTGCTGCACACCGATCGTTTGCTGGCGCGCTGCGGCGTGCCGGCCCCCACCGCCGATGCCGCCAGGGAGGCTGCAGATGTCTGAGGAAATCCTGGTCAACGTGACCCCGCGCGAGACCCGGGTCGCGGTGATCGAAAATGGCATGCTGCAGGAACTGCACATCGAGCGTGGCTGGCGCCGGGGTGTGGTCGGCAACATCTACAAGGGCAAGGTGCAGCGGGTCATGCCCGGCATGCAGGCCGCCTTCGTCGAAGTCGGGCTGGAGCGCGCCGCGTTCCTGCACGCCAATGACGTGGTGCGGCCGGCGCCGGTGGCCAGTGCCGATACCGAGAACACCACCCTGCCGCCGCCGGCCAGCGTGCCGATTGTCGAGCTGCTGCGTGACGGCCAGGACATCGTCGTGCAGGTGGTGAAGGACCCGATCGGCACCAAGGGCGCACGCCTGACCACGCAGATCAGCATTCCCTCGCGCTACATGGTGCTGCTGCCGCAGTCCAAGGTGGTGGGCGTGTCGGCGCGCATCGAGGACGAAGCCGAGCGCGCCCGACTGAAGGCGCTGGTGACCGAGCTGTCGGCGCAGCACGGCGGCTACGGCTACATCGTGCGCACCAACGCCGAAGGCCAGCCGGCCGAGGCCATCGCCGAGGACATCGCCTACCTGTCGCGCGTGTGGAACGTGGTCGAGCGTCGTGGCCGCGAAGCGCCCTCGTGCAGCATCATCTATGAAGACCTGAGCCTGCCGCTGCGTTCGGTGCGCGACCTGATCCGCAAGGATGTGGACAAGGTGAAGGTGGACTCGAAGGAGACCTTCGGCCAGCTGCAGGCCTTCGTCGCCAAGTACATGCCGGTGCTGGCCGAGAAGCTGGAGCTGTATTCCGGCGATCGCCCGATCTTCGACATGTTCGGGGTGGAGGACGAGATCGGCCGCGCGCTGGACAAGCAGGTGCCGTTGAAATCCGGTGGCTACCTGGTCATCGACCAGACCGAGGCGATGACCACCATCGACGTCAATACCGGTTCGTTCCTCGGCCAGCGCAACCTGGAAGAAACGGTGTTCCGCACCAACCTGGAGGCTGCGCAGGCGGTGGCGCGGCAGCTGCGGCTGCGCAACCTGGGCGGCATCATCATCATCGACTTCATCGACATGGATGATGCCGAGCACCGCCGCCAGGTGCTGCGCACGCTGGAAAAGGCGCTTGCGCGCGACCATGCCAAGACAACAGTCTATGACTTCTCGCCGCTGGGCCTGGTGGAGATGACCCGCAAGCGCACGGTGGAAAGCCTGGAGCGCCAGCTGTCGGAAACCTGCCCGCAGTGCAGCGGCCGCGGCAGCATCAAGACCACCGAGACGGTGACCTACGAGATCTTCCGCGAGATCACCCGCGCGGTGCGCCAGTTCGACGCCGCGCGCCTGCTGGTGATCGCCTCGACCAAGGTGGTCGCGCGCATCACCGACGAGGAATCGGCGGCGGTGGCCGAGCTGGAGGAATTCCTCGGCAAGAGCATCCGCTTCCAGGCGGACGAGCAATACCTGCAGGAGCAGTTCGATGTCGTTCTGCTCTGATCCTCGCCGGCTGCAGGCCGGCGGTGGCCGATGAGCGCGCCGCCGCGCCTGCGACTGCGAAGGATCCGCCGTCATCTCATTGCCGCCTGCGCGGTGGGCCTGGTCGGGCTGGCACTGCTGGTGGGCACCCTCAGCCAGCTGCTGCCGCTGGCCGAGCGCCACCCCGACAGGATTGCGGCCTGGCTGAGCGAACGTGCCGGCCAGCCGGTGCGTTTCGACCAGCTGCAGACGGCCTGGACCCGTCGTGGCCCGTTGCTGCAGCTCAAAGGCCTGCATATCGGCGCGGGCCGCGGCCTGGCCATTGGCGAGGCCGAGGTGCTGGTATCGATGTACAGCGGCCTGTTGCCTGGCCGTTCGCTGACCGAGTTGCGCCTGCGTGGGCTGGCGCTGGATCTGCAGCAGGATGCAAGCGGTCGCTGGTCGGTGCGTGGGCTGCCACAGTCCGCCGACGGTGGAGATCCGCTGGATGCGCTGCGCCGGCTGGGCGAGCTGCAGGTGATCGGGGGGCGCCTGGGCGTGCACTCGCCGACGTTGGGCATCGACACCACGCTGCCGCGCATCGACCTGCGCCTGCGGGTCAATGGCGATCGCCTGCGCGTGGGCGTGCGCGCCTGGGCCCAGGCCGAAGCGCTGCCATTGACTGCGGTGCTGGATGTGGACCGCACGCGTGGCAACGGCGAGGCCTGGCTGGGCGCCGATCCGGTCGATTTCCATGCCTGGTCTCCGCTGTTGGCGGCCGGCGGTGTGCGCCTGCGCGAGGGCAAGGGCGAACTCAACCTGTGGTTGACCCTGCGCGATTTCGTGCCGGTGGCGGTGACCACGGATTCGGACCTGCGCGACGTGCGCATCGATGGCGCACCGATACCCGGCATGGCGGCGCCGCAGCTGCAGCTGCAGCGACTGCAGGCCCGCCTGCGCTGGCAGCGCCAGGCCGAGGGCTGGGCGCTGCAGGTACCGCGGCTGCGGCTGAAGAATGAAGACGGCGAGCAGCGCCTCGATGGCCTGCAGCTGCAGGTCGGCAAACAGCTGCGGGTGCGTTCCGGTGAAGTGCAGGCCGGCATCGCGCTGCGTGCGCTGGCCCTGAGCGATCGCCTTGAGCCGGGCCTGCGTCGCTGGCTGTTCCTGTCCAGGCCACAGCTGGACGTGCGCGCGTTGCAGCTGGCCGGCGAACGCGATGGCCCATTGTGGGCGCAGGGTGAACTGCAGTCGCTGGGCTTTGCAAGCGTCGGCAATTCACCGGGGCTGCGCGGCCTTGGCGGGCGTTTCGAAGGCGATGCCAACGGCTTCAGCCTGCAGCTGCAGCCGCAACGGCAGCTGCAGTTCGATTGGCCCACCGGTTTCGGCGTGCGCCACGACCTGCAGCTGGCCGGGCAGATCGTGGGCTGGCGCGACGAGGGCGGTGGTTGGCGGATCGGGACGCCGGCGATGCGTGTGGAAGGTACCGACTATGCGGCCGACGTGCGCGGCGGTGTGTGGTTCCAGGGCGACGGTACGCGGCCGTGGCTGCAGCTGGCCGCCAAGCTGGACGACGTGCCGATGACGGCGGCCAAGCGCTTCTGGATCCACTCCAAGATGAGCAAGGGCGCCACCGACTGGCTGGACATGGCACTGGCCGGCGGCCAGGTACGTGGCGGCGTCGGCCTGGTCACCGGTGACCTGGACGACTGGCCGTTCGACAACAACGATGGCCGCTTCGAGGCCACCGGCCACATCACCAATGGCGACATCCGCTTCCAGCATGATTGGCCGCTGATGAGCCAGGTCGATGCCGATATCGCCTTCATCGGCCCCGGCTTCGACATGCATGGGCGCGGCGACCTGGCCGGCGTGGCGGTGCAGAAGTTCGAGGCGGGCATCCAGGATTTCGGGCAGCAGCCACTGTACGTGCGCGCCGATGCACAGAGCGAGGCCGGCAGACTGCTGGCCATGCTGCGGCAGAGCCCGCTGCACAAGGACTATGGCGATACCCTGGACAACCTCACCGCAGCGGGCCCGGCGCATGTGACCTTCGATCTGCTGCAACCGCTGCACCACGATGAAGGCGGTGGCCATCTGCAGGGGACGGTTGACCTGGCCGGCGTGAAGCTGGTCGACAAGCGTTTCCAGCTCGCCTTCGACAACATGCACGGGCAGGCGCGCTACAGCAATGGCGGTTTCGATGCCGAGGAACTGTCGGTGCGCCACCTCGGCCAGGACGGCCGCCTGAGCCTGCGTGCTGGTGGCTACGTGCACGACAGCAGACTGGCCTTCGAATCGAAGCTGTCGGCCACGCTTGACGCCGGCGTGCTGATCGACCGCGCACCGGAGATGGCCTGGCTCAAGCCCTACATCACCGGGACCTCGCCGTGGACCATCGCGGTCAACCTGCCCAAGGTGGCGCCAGGTGCTCCTGCGCCGCCCAGCGAGCTGCGCTTGAGCTCCGATCTGGTCGGCACCCGGCTGGATCTGCCGGCGCCGCTGGACAAACCGGCTGCCGAGCCGCTGGCGACCACCGTGGCCGCACAGCTGCCGATGGGTGCCGGCCGCATCGATGTGGCGTTCGGCCAGCGCCTGGCGCTGGCCGCGCGCAGCCACAACAACCAGACCGGCGTGCAGGTGACGCTGGGCAGCGACCATGTCGATCGCGAGCCGCCGCCCAGCGGATTGACCGTCAACGGCCGCAGCCCGACCTTGGACGCATTGGAGTGGATCGGCCTGGCGCGGGGCGGCAGCGATGACAACACGATGCCGCTGCGTGCGGTGGACGTGCAGGTCGGTCAATTGAAGCTGATCGGTGGCGTTTTCGAGCAGACCCGGTTGCAGCTGCATCCGGGCGCGCAGGCGCTGGACGTGCGCCTGGCGGGCCCGTCGCTGGCCGGGCGCCTGACTGTCCCCAATGCTGACGGCGGCACCATCAGCGGCCAGCTCGACCGTGTGCACTGGCAATCGCTGCCGGCAGCTCCGGATGCACCGGCCGCACCGGCCCGGGTCCAGGCCGGCGCCAACGATATGGACCCGGCCAAGCTGCCGCCGTTCGCGCTGGACATCGCCGACCTCAAGTTCGGCAAGGTGGTGCTGGGCCAGGCGGTGCTGCGCACACGACCGTTGGCCAATGGCCTGAACGTGGACGAGCTGCGCTTCCGCGCGCCGGACCAGGAGATCGACATCAGCGGTCGCTGGCTGGGCCGTGCCGGCGGAGCCCGCACCGAGCTGACCGCCCAGGTGCGCAGCGAGGATCTGGGCGGACTGATGCAGAACCTGGACTACGGCGGCCAGCTGCGTGGTGGCTCCGGCCAGGCCCAGCTGCAGGCCACCTGGAGCGGGGGGCCGTCGGACTTCCAGCTGGGCAACCTGCAGGGCCGCCTGGACCTGCACGCACGCAACGGCCAGCTGCTGGAGCTGGAGCCGGGTGCTGGCCGCGTGCTGGGCCTGCTCAGCGTGACCCAGCTGCCGCGGCGCCTGATGTTCGACTTCCGCGACTTCTTCTCCAAGGGCTTCGCGTTCAACCAGATCGACGGCAGCATGCAGTTCGGCCAGGGCATGGCGCGCACCGACAAGGTGCTGATCGAAGGCCCGGCAGCCAACATCACCATCCGCGGCCAGGCCGACCTGTGCAACCAGCAGTTCGACCAGACCATCGACGTCAACCCGCGTGCCGGCAATCTGCTGACCGTGGTGGGGGCAGTGGCCGGTGGCCCGGTGGGAGCGGCGTTGGGCGCGGCCACCAATGCGGTATTGTCCAAGCCGTTGGGCGAGATTGGCGCCCGTACCTACAAGGTGACCGGTCCATGGAAGGAGCCCAAGGTGGAAGTGATCGAACGCAGCCGCGACAAGGCTCCACCACCCGCGCCGGCACCGGCGCCGGCCATTCCACCGACCGTCACCGGCCTGCCGCGCCCGCGGTGAGCGCGGCCTTCCTGTTCACGGGGCTTGCCTGAGCGCCCCCGCATCCCCAGATCGAGAACCATGACTGACATCGCCCTGACGCTTGCCCAAGACCGCCTGCTGCGCCCCGGCGGCCTGGATACCGCTGGCCTGGAGCGCACCTTCGGCCAGTTGCTTGGCCCCGGTGTGGACTTCGGTGATCTTTACTTCCAGCATGCCCGCCGCGAGAGCTGGAGCGTGGAAGACGGCATCGTCAAGGATGGCGCCCATTCCATCGAACAGGGCGTGGGCGTGCGGGCAATTTCCGGCGAAAAGACCGGCTTCGCCTATTCCGATGACATCCACGCCGACGCGCTGCTGGCGGCGGCGCAGTCGGCACGTGCGATCTCACGCGAAGGCGGTGCCCAATCCGGGCGATCGCTACTGCGTGGCAACGCGCGCGCGCTGTACCCGGCGCTGGACCCGATCGATGGTATCGGCAACGAGGCCAAGGTCGAGGTGCTCAAGCGCCTGGATGGCTACCTGCGTGCCGCCGATCCGCGCGTGAAGCAGGTGATGGTGAGCCTGTCCGGCGGCGTCGACACGGTGCTGATCGCACGCAGCGACGGTGTGCTGGGTGCTGATGTGCGGCCGCTGGTGCGCCTGAACGTACAGGTGATCGTCGAGCACCACGGTCGCCGCGAGTCCGGCTATGCAGGCGGCGGTGGCCGCTACGGGTATGAAGAACTGTTTGCGGACGGGCGCCCCGAGGCCTTCGCCCGCGAGGCGCTGCGCCAGGCGCTGGTGAACCTGGACGCCGTTCCGGCTCCGGCCGGGGTGATGCCGGTGGTGCTCGGTCCGGGCTGGCCGGGCGTGCTGCTGCATGAAGCGGTTGGCCACGGGTTGGAAGGCGACTTCAACCGCAAGGGCACCAGCGTCTACGCGGGCCGCATCGGTGAGCGCGTTGCCGCCCCGGGCGTGACCATCGTCGATGACGGCACGCTGGACGGACGCCGCGGTTCGTTGAACATCGACGACGAGGGCCATCCCAGCCAGTGCACCACGCTGATCGAGGACGGCATCCTGGTCGGCTACATGCAGGACAGCCTCAATGCGCGCCTGATGGGCGTGGCGCCTACCGGCAATGGCCGCCGCGAATCATTCGCGCACATGACCATGCCGCGCATGACCAACACCTACATGCGTGCCGGCCAGCACGACCCGCAGGAGATGATCCGTTCGGTGAAGAAGGGTCTGTACGCGGTCAACTTCGGCGGCGGCCAGGTCGACATCACCAGCGGCAAGTACGTGTTCTCGGCGACCGAGGCCTACCTGATCGAGGATGGCCGCGTCACCACGCCGGTGAAGGGCGCGACCCTGATCGGGAACGGTCCGGAAACCATGCAGAAGGTGCGCATGGTCGGCAATGACCTGGCCTTGGACGAGGGCGTGGGCGTCTGCGGCAAGGACGGGCAGAGCGTGCCCGTGGGTGTCGGCCAGCCCTCGCTGCTGATCGAGGGCATCACCGTCGGCGGTACCCAGGCCTGAGCCGGGCGATGGCCAGCGCCACCGCCCCGACCGGCGCGGACTCAGTCCTCGTCGGCTTCGTCGGTCTCGACGTGGCCGGCGTCTTCGTCGCCCGCCGTCTTCAGGCCCAGCGCGGCCGGCAGCATCAGGCCGCGCAGCACCTGGAAAATCTCACGGTAGGCGCGCGGCGGCTTGTTCCTGGCCTTTTCGGCCTGCGCGTTGCGCACCAGCGTGCGCAGCTGCTGGCGATCGGCCTGCGGATAATCGTCGAGAAGGGCCGCCAGTGCCTTGTCACCCTCGGCCAGCAGGCGGTCGCGCCAGCCCTCAACGCGATGCATCATTGCCACTTCGCGGCGGCCGGTCTCGCTGTTGGCGTCCAGCGCGTCGCGGATCGCATCCAGCGTGGCCTCTTCTTCGCGCCGCATGTGCTTGGCCAGGAACGCCAGCTGGCGCTTGTGGGCGATGTGGGCGGTGATGCGCTTGCACTCGGCGATATGCGGCAGCAGGTCTTCCGGGATCGGCAGGCGCGCCAGCTGGGCCGGGGTCAACGACACCAGCTTCTCGCCCAGGGCCAGGACGTCGAGCGCGTCGCGCCGGTTCTGGCTGCGGCTCTTGTCGTGGAATTCACCGGTTTCTTCGTCGCGTCCGCGCATCGTCCATACCTGATTTCAAAAAAGTCGCCCGGCGTGATGCCGGGCCCAACCCGTACAGGATAAAGCATTGAACGTGATCGCCCCTGAAGTGGCCGTCGGCGACGACAGCGCGGCCCGGCTGGAACGGCTGGCCGACCTCTCCCAGCAGCTGCTCGACCGTGCCCGCGCGCTGGGCGCCAGCCAGGCCGAGGTCAGCTGCAGCGAGGATCGTGGCCTGGAGGTCAATGTCCGCCTTGGCGAGGTTGAGACCGTGCAGTCCACCCGTGACCGCGGTATCGCCGTCACCGTCTATTTCGGGCAACGCAAGGGCAGTGCCAGCACTGGCGACCTGAACGAGGCCAGCCTTGCCGCCACGGTCGAACAGGCCTGTGCGATCGCCCGGCATACCGAAGATGACCCGGCTGCCGGCTTGGCCGAGGCCGCGTTGATGGCCACCGACTTCCCGAATCTGGATGCCTGGCACCCGTGGGCGCTGCAGGCCGACGAGGCGGTGGACCTGGCCCTGGCCTGTGAGAACGCAGGCCGCGAGGCCGATGCGCAGATCCGCAATTCCGACGGCGCTTCGGTGTCAAGCATGCAGAGCCTGTCGGTCTATGCCAATTCGCATGGTTTCATCGGCCGTGAGCGCGGCACCCATCATTCGGTGGGCTGTGCGCTGATTGCCGGCCAGGGCGATGGCATGCAGCGCGATGGCTGGTACACCAGTGCGCTGGCCCGCGAGGATCTGGAGGAGGTGGGCCTGGTCGGTCGTCGTGCTGCCGAGCGCACCGTCGCTCGCCTGCAGCCTCGCTCGATGGCCACCGGCAGCATGCCGGTGTTGTTCGCCCCGGAAGTGGCGCGCAGCCTGGTCGGCCACCTGTTGTCGGCGGTGTCCGGCGGTGCCCTGTACCGCCAGGCCAGCTTCCTGCTGGACAGCGTCGGCCTGCAGTTGTTCCCCGGCTGGATGCAGATCGAGGAACTGCCTCATCTGCGCCGTGGCCTGCGTTCGGCCGCCTTCGATGGCGATGGCGTGTCCACCCGAGCTTCGGCGCTGGTCCGTGACGGCGTCCTGCAGCGCTACGTGCTGGGCAGCTACTCGGCACGCAAGCTGGGCCTGCAGACCACCGCCAATGCCGGTGGCGTGCACAACCTGCAGTTGGCCGCCAATGCTGGCGCGCTGCAGGACATCGCCCGGCAGATGGGCAATGGCCTGCTGGTGACCGAGCTGATGGGGCAGGGCGTCAACGGGGTGACCGGCGACTATTCGCGGGGCGCCGGTGGCTTCCGGGTCGAGAATGGCGAGATCCAGTATCCGGTGGATGGCATCACCATCGCCGGCAACCTGCGCGAGATGTTCAGCAGCATCGAAGCGGTGGGCAGTGATGTTGACCCGCGCTCGCACATCCGCACCGGCTCGATCCTGGTGGGGCGGATGACCATTGCCGGTAATGATTGATGGCGTCGATGGCGTAAGCTATGCCCGCCTGACGCAGCCAGCTTGGTGCTGGTGGGTCAAGACCACCCAATGAAAAGGAGTTTTGTCGTGAGCGAATTCGATAACGTCCCGCCGCCGCCGGCGACCACCGAGGCCCCGGCCGACCAGCGCACGATGGCGCTGGCTGCGCACCTGCTGGGCATCTTCACCGGCTTCATCGGCGCGCTGATCATCTGGTTGATCAACAAGGATGATGCGGGCAAGGCCTTTGTGACCGACCAGGCCAAGGAAGCGCTGAACTTCCAGATCACCGTGGCCATCGCCATGGTCATCTGCATGATCCTGACCATCGTCGTCATCGGCGCGATCCTGATGCCGATCGTTGGTCTGGTCAGCCTGGTGTTCTGCATCATTGCCGCCGTCAAGGCCAACAACGGCGAGGCGTACCGCTACCCGTTCGCGCTGCGCCTGATCAAGTAAGTTCGTCCGCACGCGGATACATGCAACGCCCGGCATTGCCGGGCGTTGTTGTTTGGCGCTCCTGCCGGGCCAAGCGCGGTGAGCGCAGTGCGGCAGCGTCGCCGCCAGCAATCAGTGATTGCGCTCCACCGCCAGCGTTGCCAGCGCGCGCAGCGGATCGGCTTCCTCGCCATGGCCGGCCAGGGTTGCCTGCATGCGCGCTGCCAGTTCGCGCAGCTGTGCTTTGGCGCCGTCCATGCCCAGCAGCGCCGGGAAGGTGCTCTTTTCCTGTGCCTGGTCCTTGCCGGCGGTCTTGCCCAGTTGTTCAGAACTGGCTTCCACATCCAGGATGTCATCGCGGACCTGGAAGGCCAGGCCGAGTGCATCGGCGAAACTGTCGAGCTGGGCCAGCTGCGGTTCGTGGGCCTGGCCGCACAGCGCACCCATGCGCACCGCCGCGCGGATCAGTGCGCCGGTCTTCAGTGCATGCATGCGGGTCAGTGCCGCCAGGGTCTGTTGCTGGCCGGTGGCATCGATGTCCAGCGCCTGGCCGCCGCACATGCCGGAGGCACCGGACGCGTGGGCCAGGGTCTGCAGGCAGGCCACGCGCAGCGTGGCCGTCAGCGGCGCATCGGCCAGCAGGCCAAAGGCACGGGTCTGCAGGGCGTCACCGGCGAGGATGGCGGTAGCTTCGTCGAAGGCGATGTGGGTGGTCGGCTTGCCGCGGCGCAGGGCATCGTCGTCCATCGCCGGCAGGTCGTCATGTACCAGCGAATAGGCGTGGATGAGCTCGACGGACATCGCCGCCGCGTCCAGGTGCTCCAGTTGCGCGCCGAACAGGTGGCCACTGGCGTACACCAGCAGCGGCCGCATGCGCTTGCCGCCACCCAGCACCGAGTAGCGCATCGCCTGGTGCAGGCGTTGCGGGGCCTCGGCGGGCGAGGGCAGGGCGGCGTCGAGCTGGCTCTCGATGCGGTCGCGCCAGCGCGCGAACAGGGCTTCAGCCGTCATGGCTGGGCGGATCGAACGGCTCGGATGCTTCCGGCTGCGCCGGATCGCTGAGCAGGCGCACGCGCAGTTCGGCCTGTTCCAGCGCCTGCTGGCACTGGCGATACAGACCGACGCCACGTTCGTAAGCACTGAGCGAGGCTTCCAGGCTCAGCTCGCCGGTTTCCATCTGCTCCACCAGCTGTTCCAGCGATTCAAGCGACTGCTCGAACTGGGCGACCGGGGAGGCGTTTTCGGGGGACTTCTTGGCCATGCGGCAAGTGTGGACGGGCCGCGCGCGGGGGTCAATTCACCAGCCGCCGGGATGCCAACGCAGCTGTGCCCCGTTCGCCTGCAACCAGGCCTGCAGGGGCGCGGCGATGACCACGTCGGCGGCGGCCAGCAACTGCGGGCCATCGAAGATCAACGGCAGCTGCGCGCGGCGCCACGGGGCAAGACGCTCACGTTGCAGGCAGTCCTTCAGCGCGTGCGAATGCTGGCGACCGGGTAGCAGGATGCGCTCACCGCCCGCGCGCGCACGTACCTGCAATGGGCGTTCGAAGGCCGGGGCGCCCTGCAGGCGCAGTTGTCCGCCATCGGGCAGCGCCAATGGCGCGCGTCCGTCCCATTCGGCCTGCCACGCGGGGGGGAGCGCAGGTAGCCGGGCTGGCAGCAGGTAGGCATGGTCGCGCCATTGCTGGATCGCGTGATCGTGCCAGCGCACACGTGCCTGGCGATCGTTGCCGGCCGGCAGCAGTTCGTCCAGCGCCTGTTTCAGCACCGTGGCCGGCAACGGTGCTGCAGCATGGCCCAGCACCCAGACGCGCAGCACGCGTGCGGCGCGGCCCGGCGACACTTGGCGCAGAAGTTCCAATGACAGCACGCGCGGTGCCACTTCCAGATGTGCGATCAGCTCGGCGTCTTCCTCGTCCAGCAGTTCGCGGGTCTGCCGGCAATGCGTCGCGCTGCCGGCCAATGCCGACGCCGCGTGCGGCCAGCGCTGGCGCAGCAACGGCAACACCTGCAGGCGCAGGAAGTTGCGATCGGCGTGGTCTTCCGCGTTGCTGGGGTCTTCGATCCATTGAAGCGCGTGCTGCCGGGCGTAGTGGAGCAGCGCGTCGCGCGACGTCGACAGCAGTGGTCGCCACAGGGGATGTTCGCCAAGATGGCTGTGTGCAGACATCGCTGCAAGGCCGTCGACGCCTGAACCGCGCAGCGCGCGCAGCAGGAAGGTCTCGGCCTGGTCGTCCTGGTGCTGCGCAAGTGCCAGCGTTTCGCCGTCGCGCAGCTCGGCCGCGAACGCCGCACGCCGGGCATGCCGCGCTGCGCCCTCAAGGCCGAGGCCTGCGCGGTTGTCGATCTGCACGCGATGCACGGCCAGTTCGATGCCCAGTGCTGCGCATTGCTGCTGGCAATGCAGCACCCAGTCATCGGCGGCCGGTTGCAGGCCATGGTGCACGTGCACCGCACGCAGTGCCGTGCCGGAAAGCTGAGCGCAGCGCCACAGCCAGTGCAGCAGCACGGTCGAGTCGACACCGCCGCTGTAGCCCACCAGCAGCGGCACATCCAGCGGAACGAGGGCAGGGAAGGCGGTCACGGCGGCAAGTATAGGGTTGCTCGGCAGGGCTGCGCCCTGCACCCGCTACGATCCAGAGCAACAGCAACAGCAACAGCAGAAGCTGGCCTCCTGAGGGGAGGCGGGGTAGGTCCGGTTGCGGGGGCCGCTGCAAGTCCCCCTCCGGGGCCCGGCCCAGCCGCTGGCGGCTGTGCGTTCGGGCGCTTGCGAAGCAGTGCTTCGCAAGCAAAGCGCCCTCACCCATGTAAGCTCGGTCGCCGCTTGCACGTGTGCGCAGTCCTGCGCACACGGCAAGACCGGGGTTGGGCGTCCTGCCCAACCCGCCCGAGGCATGCCTCGGGCCCATGCGGCTCACGCCCCCGCAACCGGACCCACCCCGCCTTCGACAGATTGCCGCGATCTGTCGGAACGGCGTCTTGCACCACTTTGGTAGGTGTCGACCTTGGTGGACACAGTAGATTCACGCCATGCGTGGATGACTCATTCGATATCTGACAGATGTGTCGACCAAGGTCGACACCTACCAACAGCCGCCGGAAAACTGTCGAAGGCTGGGCACTGTGGGTTTGCGGGGTGTGAGCCGCATGGATGCGGCGACCAAGGCTACATGGACGTACTCGCGCCGTCCCCGCACACCCACAGTGCCCCGCCATCCCATGGAATGCACGCTGTTGCTGTTGCTTCCGGCCGTTGCCGTTGCCGTTGCGTCTGCAGGTGCAGGGCGCAGCCCTGCCGAAAACCTACTTCACCCGACGGCCCGAACGGTCGATGCGGAACCACTCTCCGCCTTCCATCGGCGTGTGGCCATCGGCATCCGGCGTACCACGACGGCAACCATTGCAGACCTCGGCGACGCCGTCCTGGAACGGCCATGCGAAATCGAACGTGCCGGGTACCACCTGGCGGAACGTCAGGTCGAAGTAACCCACGCGGTTGCCTACGCGGCCGCGCAACAGGCCTTCCTGCGGCGTCTCCGGGCCGTTGTCCCAGGTCAGCACCGGCAGGCTGCGGCCCTTGCGGTCGACGTAGTGGAAACCCTGGTCGGCGTACACCACCGCCAGACCGTGGTCGTCGTAGTTCAGGCCCTTCAACGTCTCGGTACTGATCTTCGGCCGGTGATCGATCACCTCGCAGTTGGGCAGCGGCCACAACCCGTGTTCGTCGGTCAGCAGCTTGCATGCCGGTGCCTGTGCCGCTGCAGTGGCGCTGACCAGCATGCCAAGCAGGGCCAGCGACCGCGCGAAGCAGCCGCTGGCAGCGTCAGGGCGGGCCTGCCGTGCGATCACTTGGCCTCGGCCTTGCGCTCGAACGCGGTCGGTGCCGGCAGCTGCACCGGCACGCCCTTGTCATCGCAGGTGCCGGCCTGGCACAGGCGCTCGCGCAGGGCCGGGGTGGCCTGCACGATCATGTGATAGATCGCGTTCTGTTCCAGCGTGCCGCGGATCGCCTTGCTGCCCGGGCCGCGTGCCCAGATGCCGACGTCCTCGCCACCGTGCGATTCGGACTTCATCGGCACCAGCGCTTCCTGCATGTAGTCCGGATGCTCGGTGTCGACCTCGCGCAGGTTCGGGCGGCCGTTGGCCGGTTCGAAGCTGCTCGGGTTGTGCGGATAGCGCTTCGGGCCGGCCGGCTGCTGGTTGCTGCTGCCGGTGTGGCCCGGGCCATTGGCGTAGCTCAGCGTGGTGTACGGCTGGCCGGTGCCGTCCAGTGCGTAGTCCAGCTTGCCGGCGCCATCTTCGCCGCCCTTGTCCTTCACCTTGCCCAGGATCGGGTTGCCGCGCGCCGGGTAGCCGACGAAGTTCAGCGTGTGCGAGTGGTCGGCGGTAACGATGATCAGGGTGTCGTCGGCCGAGGTCAGCTCGCTGGCCACGCGCACCGCATCGGACAGCGCCACGGTTTCGGTCAGTGCACGGTAGGCGTTGCCGCTGTGGTTGGCGTGATCGATGCGTGCGCCTTCGATCATCAGCACGTAGCCTTCCGGGTGCCTCGACAGATTCTTGATCGCCGCTGCGGTCAGTTCGGCCAGGCTCGGCTCACCGCCCGGATCCTGCGGGCGCTCGTACTCGTAGCGCATGTGGTCCGGTTCAAACAGGCCGAGGATCGCCGGTGCGTTGGCGGCGGCGGCCAGCTGCTTGCTGTTCCACACGTAGGCGCCGTGCGGATGGGCCTGCTGCCATTCCTGCACCAGGCTGCGCCCATCCAGTCGCTGGCCGACCTTGTCGTCGTACTCCGGGTCGCGCTCTTCCACGGTGGTGAATTCCCCGCGCCCGCCGCCGAGGGCGACCAGCGGGCCGCGCCCGTAGCGCGAAGTCGACAGCAGCTGCTGGGCGATGTCCTTGCAGCCGGCCGCCTTCGCCGCTTCAGTCAGGTCGGTATCGTTTTCCCAGTTGCGCTCGGGCGAGTGCGCGTAGGTCGCGGCCGGGGTGGCATGGGTTAGGCGCGCGGTGGACACCACGCCGGTGGCCAGGCCGGCGCTGTCGGCCAGCTGAAGCCAGGTCAGCAGGCCCTTGGACAGGCTGTCGGCACAGTCGGTGCGGCTGCCGGCGCTGACGCCGATCGCACCCATGTGGGTCTTCACACCGGTGGTGATGGCGGTCATGGTGCCGGCCGAATCCGGGGTCTGCGAATCGGTGTTGTAGGTCTTGCTGAAGGCCGTGGCCGGGAAGCGCTCCCAGGACAGCAGGTTCTCTTCACCGGAGCCCCCCTTGCGCTGGCCCTCGTAGATGCGCGAGGCGGCCACGGTGGTCAGGCTCATGCCGTCGCCGAGGAACAGGATGACGTTCTTGGCCTTGCCGGACATCGCGCCGTTGGCGGCGGCCTGGGCAGCGCCGCTGCGGTACCACCACTGCGGGGTTTCGCCGGCCGGGTGGGCGACGGGATCGACGGCGACCTTCAGGCCGGCCGGGGCAGAGGCGGGGGTGGTGCTGGCGCAGGCGCCCAGCAGCAGGGTGGTGGCGCAGGCGGCCAACAGGGAGACGGAACGGCGCATGGACGCTGGGATCTCACAAACTGTAACGGGACGTTCATTATGCCCGCCCTCGCAAGGCACGCCGATGACACACTGATTTGCCGGCCCGGCGGTCGTTCCGCAGGCCGCTTTGGACTATCGTGCCAGCATCCCTTCCTTCCCTCTGGATTGCCTATGAAGCTGGTCTCTGCCTGGCTGCGGATTCCATTCTGGCAGCGCGTGGTCGGTGGCTTCGTGCTCGGTGCGCTGGCCGGCTGGGCGCTTGGCCCGGCCGCAGAAACGTGGTTTGGCCCGCTGGGTGAGCTGTATGTCACCCTGATCAAGATGATCGCCGTGCCGCTGGTGTTCTTCGCGGTCATCAACGCTATCTCATCGCTGCACGGGCAGAAGTCGGTCGCCGCGCTCAGTGGCCGCACCTTCCTGTGGTTCGTGATCACCGCCGCGTTGGCGGTATGCGTCGGCCTGGGCGTGGGTACCGTGCTGCAGCCCGGCGCCGGTGGCCTGCAGCTGACCATGGCCAGCAACTACGTGCCGCGCGAGGTCCCCAGCGTGGTGCAGGTGCTGCTGGACGTGGTGCCGGCCAATGTCTTCTACGCGCTGTCCGGTATCGGCACCAAGGTCAACGCGGCCGGCGAAACCGTGCTGGCCGCCGGCCGTGGCTCGATCCTGCCAGTCATCTTCTTCGCTGGCCTGGTCGGCTTCGCCATCGTCAAGCTCGGCGAGAAGGTGACCGAGGCGCGCAAGCTGGTCGGCCAGATGAGCGACATCATGATCCAGGTGACCCGCTTCGTGCTGGAAGTCACCCCGATCGGCACCTTTGGCCTGATCGCCGGTCTGGTCGGCAGCTACGGGTTCGAGAAGCTGCTGCCGCTGGGGCATTTCGTGCTGGCGCTGTACGTGGCCTGCGCCCTGCACATCGTGGTGGTCTACAGCGCACTGCTGCTGGCGCATGGACTGAACCCGCTGAAGTTCTTCCGTGGTGCGGCGCCGGGCATGCAGGTTGCGTTCGTCAGCTCGTCCAGCTTCGCGGCGATGCCGGTGGCACTGCGTTCGATCACCCACAACCTGGGCGTGAACAAGGATTACGGTTCGTTTGCGGTGCCGCTGGGCGCCAGCATCAAGATGGACGGCTGCGGCGCGATCTACCCGGCGCTGTGCGCGGTGTTCATCGCGCAGTACAGCGGTGTGCCGCTGACTCCGGAGCAGTACGTGGTGGTGCTGATCGCCTCGGTGCTGGGCAGCTTCGGTACCGCCGGCGTGCCGGGTACTGCGGTGATCATGGCCACGGTGGTGCTGAGTGCGGCCAACCTGCCGCTGGAGACCATCGGCTACCTGTATGCCATTGATCGCATCCTGGACATGATGCGCACGATGACGAACGTGACGGGCCAGATGCTGGTACCGGTGATCGTGGCCAAGGAGACCGGGCTGCTTGACCAGGCGGTGTACGACAACCCGTCCAGCAACGTGGGCGTGGATGATCCCGACCCGACACCACCACGCGCCTGAGGTGGTGTGCTGAATTGAAAGGCCCGCCCTGACCGGCGGGCCTTTTGTTTGGGGATGGCCGAGGCGGTGTCGGCCAAGGCGGCCTCCGCTTGATCCACACCATGCATGGATGGAGCCGGTGGCGACCAAGGTCGGCAGCCACCCACCATTACGGGCCCAACAAAAAAGCCGCTGCAGGGCAGCGGCTTCTCGCATCAGGCGGCGCTGTAGCGCCAGCGGGTCAGAGATCCACCCGGCGGGCCTGCATGAACTTGTTGCCCCAGTAGCCACTGAGCAGGGTGTCCACGCGCACATCCTTGCCCGAGCTGGGGGCGTGCAGGAAGCGGCCGTCGCCGACATAGATGCCGACGTGGTCGACGCGGCCCTTGCGGCCGAAGAAGACCAGGTCGCCCGCCGCCAGCGCGGTGCGGTCGTTGATCAGTTCGGCGTTGTCATCGTGCGCCATCTCGCGCGAGACGCGCGGCAACTCGATGCCCAGCGCCGAACGGAACACATAGCCGACCAGGCCGCTGCAGTCGAAACCGCTGTCCGGGTTGCTGCCACCCCAACGGTACGGGGTGCCCAGCAGGGTCATCGCGCGGCGCAGCAGCGACTGCACCTTGCCGTTGTCGGCAGCGGTGCCGACGACGCTGCCATTGGCGGCGCTGCTGGTGTCGTAGTTGGCGAGCAGGCGGCTGAGGTCACCGGCCACCACGGCCGAGCGATCCATCAGCGGAATGGTGTCGTTGGCGGCCAGGTGCGGCAGCAGGGCGGCCAGCGTGGCACTGGCGGCGGCATCGACGCGGCTGCGCTGCGGAGCGGCAGCCTCGGCCTTGGCGGCCGGTCGGGCGGTGCTCTCGGCCACCGGGGCCGGGGTCACATCGGAACGGTTTGGAGCAGTCTGCGACCAGGCCGGAAGGCTGGTCAGGCACAGTGCCAGGCCAAGCAACAGCGGGCGGGCACTACGTGAAGATACGGAAGTCTGGCCTTCGCTTTTCAGGTCGTCAGTCGTCACGCGTCGGTCACAGGAAAAAAACGATGGGGCATCATGCCCTGTAAAAGCGCGGATAAGTTAAAAATTCCGTTATAAAATCGTTATTTATATAGTGACGTATGTCACAGTTTTAGACATATCGCCTGTTCAGCTTAGCGAAGGACACGTTTCGCGCCCGTGTAGTGGTCTTTCCAGTAGGGGCCACTGAGCGAGTCCAGGCGAACCGTACCGCCGGTACTCGGCGCGTGCACAAAACGCCCTTCACCTACATAGATGCCCACGTGGGTGACGCTGCCGCGGCTGCCGAAGAACACCAGGTCGCCGGTGGCCAGGCGTTGCGGATCGATCCTGGGGCCCTGTACCGCCGCCAAGTCGCGCGAGGTGCGCGGCAACCGCAGGTCCAGCATCTCGCGATAGACATAGGCGACCAGCCCGCTGCAGTCGAAGCCCGAGTCCGGGGTGTTGCCGCCATAGCGGTAGGGCGTGCCGACCAGGCTGATGGCCCGCATCAGCACCGAGTTGGCGGCCTCGGGGTTGTCCGGCACGGTCTTGGGCCAGTTCGCCGTCGGCGGGGGCGGCGCCGGGCGGGTGGCCTTGCCGCCGCCACAGGCGGTCATCAACACGGGCAGGGCCAGCAGCAGGGCCGGGGCGAGAAACCGGCGCGGGCCGGACGAAACTGGCGTGATGTGCATGATCTCCGGATAATGCGCCACCTTGGAATGGCCGTCATGATGGCGGCGTCCCCGTCGGGCGACAACCCGCCCCAACCCGCCTGCCTCCGGCAGATCCAGACAGAGTTGCGCATGAAGATCGAAAAAGACCGCGTTGTCCGCTTCCACTACACCGTTTCCGAAGTCGGCCAGGAGCCGATTGAATCGTCCAAGGACCGCGGCGAGCCGCTGGCGATCCTGATCGGCCATGGCAACATCATCCCGGGCCTGGAAAACGCCATGATGGACAAGGAAGCCGGCGCGACCTTCAGCGTCGACGTCAAGGCGGCCGATGCCTACGGCGAGCGCCGCGAGGGCCTGTCCCAGCGCGTGCCGAAGAAGCACTTCGGCAACACCAAGCTGGCCCCGGGCCAGCAGGTGGTGCTGCAGACCAACTTCGGCCCGCGTGCGGTGACCGTGCAGAAGGTCGGCATGAGCGTCGTGGACGTCGACCTGAACCACCCGATGGCCGGCAAGGACCTGCACTTCGACGTGGAAATCGTCGATGTGCGCGAAGCCGGCAAGGAAGAGCTCGACCACGGCCACGTCCACGGCGACGGTGGTCACCAGCACTGATCGCAGCGCGATCGTGATGGATGCGACGGCCCGCTTCGGCGGGCCGTTGCGTTTCTGGAACATGGCGCGGCCATCCATGGCGCGCGGGCCGGCGGCATAATGGCGGACCTGCCTGACGGACGCCCCGTGAACGCTGTCTCTCCTTCCCTGCAGCCGGTGGCTTCCGGCGAACGCATCGCCGTGCTGGACGTGCTGCGTGGTGCCGCGCTGCTGGGCATCCTGCTGATGAACATCGAGGCCTTCAGCGGTCCGCTGGACCTGGCCTTCACCGGCATTGACGTGCACTGGCGGGGCATCGATCACTGGGCCGACGCCTTCGTCTATGTGTTCGTGCAGGGCAAGTTCTTCACCCTGTTCTCGCTGCTGTTCGGTGCCGGCTTTGCGGTGATGGCGCAACGCGCCGAGGTGGCCGGGCGCGACTTCACCCCGTTCTACCTGCGCCGCAGCGCCGGCCTGCTGCTGATCGGCCTGTGCCATGCACTGCTGGTCTGGTCCGGCGACATCCTGGTGATGTATGCACTGGTCTCCTTGCCGTTGCTGGCCTGCCGCGAGGCGCCGCGCAGCTGGCTGCCGTGGATGGGCGTGATCGTCTACCTCGGCGGTGTAGCGATGATGTTGCTGGTGGGTGCGATGGTGTCGATGGCTTCGGCCGAAGACATGCAGAAGATGCTTGCCGAAGCACAGCAGGCCATCGCGCAGCAGCGCCTGGTGTACGGGCACGGCAGCTGGATGCAGGCCACCGCGCAGCGCCTGCACGAGTTCGGATCGTCGATGGGCGCGCTGCTGATTACCGGTCCGGAAGTGCTGGGCATGTTCCTGATCGGCAGCTGGTTCGCCAGCAGCGGTGCACTGGTATCACCCGAGCGCTTCCCACGGCTGTACGTGCTGTTGCGTTGGGTGGCGCTGCCGCTGGGCCTGGCGGTCACGCTGCTCGGCGTTGCCTGGAAGCCGTATCTGGCACCGGGCGCCTACGACCTGCCGGTGACCGCAGCGATGGCACTGGTGACGATCGGCGGGCTGCCGATGTGCCTGGGTTACCTGGCGTGGATCGTGCGTTGGCGCGCGCGGCTGGGATGGCTGGCGCCGGTGGGGCGCATGGCATTGACCCACTACCTGGCCCAGTCGTTGCTGTGTACCTGGCTGTTCTACCACTATGGCCTGGGCGGGTTCGAGCGGATGCCGCGCAGCGTGCAGTTGCTGTTCGCGCTGCTGGTATTCGCAGCGCAGGTGGCTGTTTCGCACGCGTGGCTGGCGCGCTTCCGCTTTGGTCCGGTGGAATGGCTATGGCGTGCAATGACCTACCGCCAGTGGCCACCGATGCGGCGTGGAGCCGGGCAGGGCTGATCGATGCAGGGCGCGCATCCTCACGTCTGGCTTGCAGCTGGGCATGGCATGCTCGGCATCAGCATGAGCGCCGGCAACGGCCAGCTGATCGCCGATCTCGTCTGCGTCCGTACGCCGGTGATCGACCCTGCCCCCTACCGACCCGAGCGATTCCGATGAGCACTGCACCCTATGACTACGACCTGATCGTCCTCGGCGGCGGCTCCGCCGGCCTGGCCGGTGCGATCCGCGCCGCGCAGCACGGCAAGCGCGTGGCGCTGCTGGAGCCGGGCGAACTGGGTGGGACCTGCGTCAACGTCGGTTGCGTGCCGAAGAAGGCCATGTGGCTGGCAGCTGACCTGCATGAGCGCATCGGCCTGGCCAGTGCGATGGGCTTCGATGTCCAAGCGCGCCCGGCGCTGTCGTGGAAGGAACTGGTGATACATCGCCAGGCCTACATCAGCAATATCCATACCAGCTACCACAAGCGCCTGGACGAAACCGGCGTGGTGCGCATTCCGGCGCGCGGCCATCTGCTCGATGCGCACACCGTGGCCTGCAGCGATGGCGTGCGCTACAGCGCCGAACACATCCTGATCGCCACCGGCGCGCACCCGCTGCGCCCGGACATTCCCGGCGCGGAACTGGGCCTGGTTTCCGATGATTTCTTCGATCTGCGCGCGGCACCGGCCGAGGTGGCGATCATCGGTGGCGGTTACATCGCGGTGGAGCTGGCTGGCCTGCTGCAGGCACTGGGCAGCAGGGTGAGCCTGCTGGTGCGCGGTCAGCGGCTGCTGGATCGCTTCGACTACGAGCTGACCGATCAGCTGGCCGAGAACCTGAAGCAGCAGGGCGTGCGCATCCATTTCGGCTATCGCCTGCGCGAACTGCAGCGCGATGGTGAGCGCGTACGTGCATTCGGCCATGATGGCCCGCTCGACAGCGTGTTCGATGCGGTGTTCTTCGCTGCCGGCCGCCGCGGCAACAGCCGTGGCCTGGGTCTGGAAGCGCTCGGCATCGACATCGGCGAGCACGAGCAGGTGCAGGTGGACGAGTGGCAGACCACCCGTGTGCCGAGCGTGCATGCGGTCGGCGACATCGCCGGCAAGGTCGGCCTGACCCCGGTGGCGGTGGCCGCGTCGCGGCGGCTGATGGACCGGCTGTTCGGGGGCCGCCCGCAGTCGAAGATGGATTACGAGAACGTGGCCAGCGTGGTGTTCTCGCATCCGCCGCTGGGCGCGGTGGGCATGAGCGAGGAGGAAGCGCGCCGGCGTTTCGACCAGGTGAGCGTCTACCACAGCCGCTTTCGCCCGATGCTGCAGGCGCTGGCCAACGGCCCCCAGCGCAGCCTGTTCAAGATGGTCTGTGCCGGCCCGGAAGAACGCGTGGTGGGCATCCACCTGCTGGGCGAAGCGGCCGACGAGATCCTGCAGGGCTTTGCTGTGGCGGTGAAGATGGGCGCGACCAAGGCCCAGTTCGACGACACTGTGGCGATCCACCCGACCTCGGCCGAAGAAGTGGTGCTGATGCGCTGAGCCGGGCCGTTGTGGCGCCGAGCCCTGCTCGGCTGCCTTTCGCCCCGGCCTGGCGAAGCCGAGCGCGGGCTCGGCTCTACAGGGCAGCGGGCGCCCCCATGCGACAATGGGCGTCCCCACGTCTTACCGGGCCGCCCTGCGCGGCCCGCCGTCCTCCTGATGTCCACTCCCGCTTCCCGCATCGCCACTGCTTCCCCGCGCATTGCGCTGGGCGGCATCGGCCTCGCCGCGATCGGCGCCATTGCCGCGTCGGGCAAGGCGATCATCGTCAAGCTCGGCCTGCGCCATGGCGTCGATGCCACCACGCTGCTCGCGTTGCGCATGCTGATGGCGCTGCCGCTGTTCGTACTGATGGCCCTGTGGGCCGCGCGCCGGGCCGAGCCGCTGTCCTGGGCTGATCGCGCCCGCGTGCTGTGGCTGGGCTTCACCGGCTATTACCTGTCCAGCCTGCTCGACTTCCAGGGCCTGCAGTACATCAGTGTGACCCTGGAGCGGCTGATCCTGTACTTGAACCCGACCCTGGTGCTGCTGATCAACGTGCTGCTGGCGCGCCAGCGGCCGGGACGCTGGCAGATCGGCGCGCTGGTGCTGAGTTACCTCGGCGTGCTGCTGGCCTTCGGGCACGACCTGCAGCGCGAGGGCGGCCAGATCATCGTCGGCAGCCTGCTGGTGCTGGGCAGTGCGCTCAGCTACGCGCTGTACCTGTTCGGCAGCGGGCAGGTGGTCGCGCGCATCGGTGCAGTGCGGCTGACCGCCTATGCCAGCTGCGTGGCCAGCGTGCTGGTGCTGCTGCATTTCGCGGTGACCCATCCGCTGCCACTGCTGTGGCAGGCACCGGCGCCGGTACAGTGGCTGTCGCTGGTCAATGCCACTGTCTGTACGGTGCTGCCGGTGCTGGCGATCATGTTGGCGGTGCAGCGCGTGGGTTCCTCGCTTGCCGCGCAGGTCGGTATGCTGGGCCCTGTTTCCACCATCGTGATGAGCCTATGGCTGCTCGACGAACCGATGGGGCCGGCGCAGATCGCCGGCACCGTACTGGTGCTGATCGGCGTTCTGCTGGTGACCCGCCTGCGACGCTGACCCCGGAGCAGGCGCGGGCGCGCATCCTGGCGGTGATCCGCGCGATCCCGGCGGGGCAGGTGATGGGCTACGGCCAGGTGGCGATGCGCGCGGGCCTGCCCGGGCGTGCACGCCTGACCGCGCGCATTCTGGGCCAGAACGACGACCCGGGCCTGCCCTGGCACCGCGTGCTGCGTTCGGATGGCCGCATCGCCATGGCAGAAGGCTCGGCCGGCTGGCGCGAGCAGTCGCAGCGCTTGCGTGCCGAGGGCGTGCAGGTGGAAAACGGCCGGGTGCGGATGCCGGCGGCCGATCCGGCGGCGGCGCTGGATGCTGCTGTGTGGGGGGCCCGGCTGAGCATCGCTGGCGACTGAACAGGGCATCCCGGGGGCGCGCCAACATCACACGGTGCTGCGGCTATGATGGAGGCCGTTCCATGCCGGTGCTCCCATGTTCCCGCGACTGCCTACCGTCACCAAGGCCCTGCTGATCGCCAACGCGATCCTGTTCCTGCTGCAGCAGCCGTTCCTGCTCGGCATGCAGACCTTCGAGCCGTTCATGCTGCAACCGCTGCAGCAGGGCTTCGATGCGTTCTCGCCAGGCGGCAACTTCCAGCCCTGGCAGCTGCTGACCTATGGCTTCCTGCATGGCAGCTTCGGCCATCTGTTCTTCAACATGCTGGCGGTCTTCATGTTCGGCGCACCACTGGAGCAGACCTGGGGCGAGAAGCGCTTCCTGCTGTACTACCTGGTCTGCGTGGCCGGTGCCGGTGTCTGCCAGCTGCTGGTGGGAACGCTGCTGGAGAATCCGGCCACGGTGCTGGGCGCCTCCGGCGGCGTGTTCGGCCTGCTGCTGGCCTACGGCATGCTGTTCCCGAACCAGCGGGTGATGCTGCTGTTCCCGCCGATCCCGATGAAGGCACGCACCTTCGTGATCCTGTTCGGTGTGGGCGAACTGGTGCTGGGCATGACCGGCTGGCAGCCAGGCGTGGCCCACTTCGCGCACCTGGGCGGCATGCTGTTCGGGTGGTTGCTGATCCGCTACTGGCGCGGGCAGCCGCCGTTCAACAAGCGTCGCCCGCCCGGCCCGCCGAAGCGCCCGAACCATCTGCGCAGCGTGAAGTGAGGCGCGATGCGCCTCGCTTCACGCGGGTAGGTGCCAACCTCGGTTGGCACACCTTGGCCAGGATCATCTGACGCGGTAGGTGCCGACCGTTGGTCGGCACGGCTCTAGAGATCCTGCAGCACTACCTGTGCCGCGTTGTGCCCCGGCGCACCGGTCACGCCGCCCCCGGGATGTGTTCCCGACCCGCACAGATACAGGCCGGGCAGGGCGCCACGATAGCCAGCCTGGCCAACCATCGGCCGTGCCGAGAACAACTGGTTGGCACTGAGCGCTCCGTGAAAGATGTCGCCGCCGATCAAGCCGAAGGTGCGCTCCAGATCCAGCGGTGACAGCACCTGTCGGCCAAGCACGCTGTCGGCGAAGCCCGGTGCATACCGGTCGACGGTCGCGATCATCAGATCGGCCACCGTGTCACGGTGATCATCCCAGTGACGTCCATCGGACAGCACCGGTGCCACGTGCTGGCAGAACAGACTGGCCACATGCCGGCCGGGCGGCGCCAGCGAAGCGTCCAGCGTGCTGGGAATCAGCATCTCCACAATCGGTTCGCGCGACCAGCCGTCGCGTCGCGCATCCAGCCAGGCGCGGTCCATGTACTCCAGGCTGGGCGCCATGATGATGCCGGCGCTGAGGTGATCGCCTGGCCCGGGCAGGGCGCGGAAGTCCGGCAGCCGCGACAGCGCCACGTTCATCCGGAACGTGCCGGAACCGCAGCGCCAGTTCGCCATGCGTTCGCGGGTCGCGTCTGGTACCTGTGCCGGGGCCAGCATCTGCTCGTACAACAGCTTCGGGTTGACGTTGGCGATCACCGCGCGTGCACGCAGGATTTCACCGTTGGCCAGTTCCACTCCCACGGCACTGCCGTGTTCAACCAGTACGCGTCGCACGCCGGCGTCCACGTGCAGTTCCGCGCCAGCCGCGCGTGCAGCGGCGGCGATGGCCTGGCTGATTGCGCCCATCCCGCCGATCGCATGGCCCCACGCACCTTTCACGCCATTGCACTGGCCGAACACATGGTGCAGCAGTACGTAGGCGCTGCCCGGTGTATACGGGCTTGCATAGTTGCCGACAATGCCATCAAAGCCGAACAGGGCCTTGATCGGCTCGCTCTCGAACCAGCGGTCCAGGTACTCGGCCGCCGACAGCGTGAACAGGTCCAGCAGTTCCTGGCGTAGCGAAGCATCCAGCGTTGCCAGTTCGCGGCCGAGGCGGCCCATCTGCCAGAGCGCGGGCAGCGCACGCCAACCGCCTGCTACACCCAGGTCCGGCGGCGCGCGCAGGGCCCATGCGCGCAGTACGTCGGCGAAGATCCCCAGGCGTGCTTCATACGCTGGCAGCGCCTGCGCATCGCGTTCGGAGAATTTCGCGACTTCGGCCTGGGCGCGGCCAGGTGCCGACAACAGGTAGCGGTCGTCGGGCAATGGCAGGAAGTTGTTGACCGGGCGCGCGACAATGCGCAGCCCATGCGCATGCAGTTGCAGGTCGTCGATCACCTTCGGTTGCAACAGCGATACCGTGTACGACGCCACAGAGTTGCGGAAGCCGGGATGGAACTCCTCGGTGACCGCAGCGCCGCCGAGCACACCGCGCCGTTCAAGGACCAGCACTTTCTTCCCGGTCTTCGCCAGATAGGCCGCGCAGACCAGGCCGTTGTGGCCACCACCGATGATGATCGCATCCCAGGACATCAGCACCTCGGGAAAAGGGGACGGAGGGAATTAAGTCGCAATTCGCATTGGGTCACAGACAATGGGGAATAACGACTTAATCCCCTCCGTCCCCTTTTTTGATTGCCGCTTCGATGGTGGCGATGTCGATCTTCTTCATCGGCATCATCGCGTTGAAGGCGCGCTTGGCCAGTGCCTTGTCCTGGCTGGTCACCGCTTCGATCAGCATGCGTGGGCTGATCTGCCAGGAAACGCCCCATCGGTCCTTGCACCAACCGCACTGGCTCTCCTGTCCACCGTTGCCGACGATCGCGTTCCACAGGCGGTCGGTCTCGGCTTGGTCCTCGGTCTGGATCTGGAAAGAAAATGCTTCGCTGTGCTTGAACGCGGTGCCGCCGTTGAGGCCGACGCAGGGAATACCGCAGACGGTGAATTCAACGGTCAGTATGTTGCCCTCCTTGCCGTCCGGGTAGTCGCCCGGGGCGTGGTGGACAGCGGTCACCGCGCTGTCGGGAAAGGTGTTGGCATAGAAGGTGGCGGCCTCCAGCGCTTCCTTGTCGTACCACACGCAGATGGTGTTCTTGTGTGCCATGGTCGGGCTCCGCAGCGGACGAAGGCGCAGCGATAGCACGCCTGGTGTTAATGCGGCATCGTGCTGCAGCGCAGGGGAAAGCAGTTCCCGTCAACGGCAGCACGAAGGACGAAGCGTGCAGCCCCTGATCCTGGATGGATTGGGGTGCTTGGTGGGCGGCTGATCCACCTGCTGACGGACCTGCCGGAGCTGGAGCTGTTGGTGGCCTGGCGTACTCTGGCGCCGGCGCTGCAGGCCGAGCGGCCCGACCCTGCAGACCAAGGGCCGTGGTCGTGGTGACGCGCCGCTGGTCGAGCGTTTCGGCGCGGTCTCGGTCGGCCTTGCGCTGGTGGTGGGTGGGGGCGCCTGCAGTTGATGCCACGATGCTGGCCGCTGCTGGGCATCGCGCTGCCACGCGCACTGCTGCCTGGCGACATCAGCTTCGAGTACGACGTGGACGGGCAGTTCGTGTTCGATGTAGAAAATCGGCGCGCCGCTGGTCAGGTGCATCGTGCCTTACCGGGGCACGCTGCAGCCTGCGTGACGGGTGACGCAGGCGAGCATGTCTGCAGTGGGTGTGTCGGAATCGGAACGACATGCTGTCGCTTTGGACGCTGCATGTTGTGCGTCAGCACTCTGGCGTGACGTATGTTGTCTGTCGTGGCGTGCGTCGTGCATCCGTACCTGTCGTTGCTTGGTCCACTGAATATCCAGGCTTTTCAAGTGCATGGATTGAACCATGGGCCGCGTCGAGGCTTGCATCGTGGCGTATTCCACCCGATTCATCGCCGGTTGCAGCACTGCCTTGCGCGGCAGACCCGTGCCTATAACTCCCCGGTAGTTCCATCAACGGAGAGGAATTCATGGCAGTTGCATCCATACATCGCGTGCTAAAGCGCAGCGCACTTTCGGCAATATTGTTTTCCATCGTTGGCAGCGTTGCCGCGCAGAGCACGACCGGCACGCTGTACGGCAATGCTAGCGGCTCCGAAGGCGCGACCGTCGTTGCGCAGAGCGACAGTGGCCTCAAGCGCAGGGCAGTCATCGACGCCCAGGGGCACTACAGCTTCGGTGCGTTGCCGGTGGGGCGCTACAGCATCAGCCTGCAGCGCGACGGGCGCATCATCGAACAGCGCGATGATGTGCAGCTGCGCGTGGGCAGCGGTACCGAAGTGAGCTTCGCCGCACAAGGCCCGGCGACCACGCTTGATGCGGTCAATGTCACGGTCGCCCACATGCCGAAGATCGATGTGACCCACACCGTCTCTAAGTCGGTCATCACCTCCGAGCAGCTGGATGTGTTGCCGCTGGGGCGAAGCGCTGAATCCATCGCGCTGCTGGCGCCGGGCGTGGTCGCTGGTAGTGGCTCCTTCAGCAATGGCTCGCGCTCGGTGCTGTCGTTTGGCGGCGCCAGCGTCACCGAGAATGCGTACTACCTCAACGGCTTCAACGTCACCAACCCGCTCAACTATCTGGGCGGCATCAGCCTGCCGTACGGCTCCATCGACCAGCAGGAAACTTTCACCGGCGGCTACGGCGCGGCGTATGGCCGTTCCACCGGTGGTGTCATCAATCAGGTAGGCAAGCGTGGCACCAACGCGTGGCGGTTCGGTGCGCAGGTCACCTGGTCGCCGGCCGGGCTGGCCGAGTCTCCGGCATCGGTGAACTACCCGGACATGACCCTTCCTGAAGGATATGCCTTCGAGAATCCGTCCAAGCCGGGCACGTTGTACCGCTACCGGCGCGGTGACAAGGCAACCACGACGACCTACAGCGGCTATGCCAGTGGCCCGTTGATCGAAGACAGGCTGTTCATCCACCTTGCTGCCGAATCGAACCGTCGCGAAGGCGTTGCAACCGCCAACGAAGCCGCCGCGCAGCAGGTGCGCAACCACTACCGCGTTGACACGCCGAAGTTCTACGGCAAGATCGATTGGAACATCAACGACGGCAATACGCTGGAGTACACCCGCTTCCAGGACACAGATCGTACCGCTGGCTACTACCGGGAGTTCGACTACAAGACACTGTCCGAGGGGGATCGCACCGGTACGTTCCCCAACCTGGTCAAGTCCAGTACCGACGTCGATATCTTCAAGTACACCGGTTACCTCAACGATGCATTGACTTTCAGTGCCGTGTGGGGGCGCGCGCGTACCAGCAACCTTGAATTCAATCCGCTGGACTCGGGCAACCCCTATATCAGTGGTGCCGGCAACCAGGATCCCTCGTTGAACGGTGGCACGCCGATCCGCAACGATCAGCCCGATCTCTACAGCAAGGCACCTGATGCGGGCAGCACGACCCACGGGCTGCGCATGGACCTGCAATACCGCATCGGCAACCACGAGTTGACTGCCGGCGTCGACAACATGACCTACCGGGCCAACAACGAAGGGCAGTCCATGACAGGCCCCGGTCATGCCTGGATCTATTCGCGTGGCAATCCGGGCGCATCGCCCAGCCCGGGCTTCGGCATCGCCCCGCCGGGGGGCGAGGGCTATTTCGTGCAGAAGTACATTTTCTCCACTACCACCAGCATGTCGGTGAAGCAGCGGGCCTACTACCTGGAAGACCGCTGGCAGCTGACACCCGATTGGCTGCTGACGCTTGGCCTTCGCAACGACCGCTTCACCAACTTCAACAGCGACGGCCGCGCCTACGTGGAGAGCGGCGACCAGTGGGCGCCACGCCTGGGCGCCAGCTGGGATGTATTCGGCGATGCTTCGTTGAAGCTGTTTGCCAACCTGGGCCGCTACTACCTGGCGCTGCCCAACAGCGTGGCTATCCGCGGCGCCTCCGCATCGACCTACACGCGCGAATACTTCGCCTATACCGGCATCGACGCCAACGGCAACCCGACCGGCCTCACACCACTGGGGCCGGGTCCGGTGTCGGCCAACGGCGAGTACGGGCAGGCGCCCGATCCGCTGGCCGTCGCGCCGACCGACCTGAAGTCGCAGTACCAGGACGAGCTGATCCTGGGCTTCGAGAAAACCCTGGGCAGCCGTTGGAACAGCGGTGCCAAGGTCACCTACCGCAAGCTGCAGTCGGCCATTGACGATACCTGCGATTCAGACCGCTTCGTCGACAGACTTGCAGGCATGGGTCTGGATGCCGACACTTTCGATCTGCCCGGTTGCGTGATCTTCAATCCGGGTGCCACCAACACTTTCCAGCTACGGCACCGTGATGGCTCCGGCTACACGCCGGTCAGCATGAGTTCGACAGACTGGGGCTACGACGGCAAGAAGGCGAAGCGCCAGTACGTGGCACTGGATCTGTTCATCGAACGTCCGATGTCCGACGGCTGGTCCGGCCGCCTGGACTACACCTGGTCGCGTAGCTTCGGCAACACCGAAGGGCAGGTGAGATCGGATATCGGCCAGAGCGATGTGTCCAAGACCCAAGACTGGGATGCGGCGGCGTTGATGGAGTACGCCGGCGGCTACCTCGCCAATGATCGCCGGCACCAGTTCAAGGCGTTCGGTGCCTACCAGATCGATGACGAATGGACAGCCTCTGCCACGGTTCGGGTGATGTCGGGCATGCCGAAAAGCTGTCTGGGCTACTACGGCAGTGATCAGACCGATCCACTCAATGGCTACGGCTCGGCCTACCACTACTGCAATGGCAAGCCTTCGCGTCCCGGCGACGCGGGCCGGCAGCCGTGGACGGCGCAGCTGGACATGGGCGTGATGTATCGCCCCGGGTTTGCTGACAACCGGCTTGGCCTGGGACTGAACATCTTCAACGTGCTCAACCAGCGGCGCCAGCTGCAGTCCACTGCCAAGTACCAGACCGGACCCGACACGGTCTCCAACATCTACGGTATGGGCAGCTACTTCACACCACCGCGGACAGTGCGCCTGAGCGCCTCATACGACTTCTGACCTGCGCGAACAGCGGTTCTCTCTCGCCGCAAGGGTTGGTTTGGCCCTGATCCGTCAGGGCCTTTTTCCCTCCGTTTCCGCAAAAGAAAGGGCGCCGGAGGCGCCCTTTCATCAATAACAAACCATCAGACCTCAGCGCCAGACCTTGATCTGGTCGGCTTCGCTGCGCTGCATCGGCTGCCCGGCCTTGCAACTGAAGGTAGCACCGAACGCCGGCAGGTTCGCCAGCGTGCCGTTGCTGCGCCACAGGCCCGGCGCGCGGATGTCGGCGGTCAGGCGGCGCGCGGCCTCGTTCGGCGACAGCTGCTGCGCCCACAACGTCGACCAGGCGCGGAAGAAGCCCTGCTGCTGTGCCGGCTTGGCCTTCGGCTCCTGCGCGGTGTATGCGGCCCAGGCCAGTTCCAGGCCGGCGATGTCGGCCAGGTTCTCTTCCTGGGTGAGCGTGCCGTTGACCTTGGCACCCTTCACGCCCGGGAAGTCGTAGGCGCTGTACTGCGCTGCCACGCGATTGCCGAGCAGGGTCCAGGCGGTCTTGTCGGCCGGAGTCCACCAGCTGCGCAGCTCACCCTTGGCATCGACCAGCGCGCCCTTGGCATCGATCGCACGGGTCAGTTCATGGCCGACCAGACCACCGAAGCTGCCGAACTTGTCGGCGGCGTCGGCCTTGGCGTTGAACACCGGGCCCTGCAGGATCGCGGCGGTGACGATCAGGCGGTTCTGCGCCAGGTCATAGGCCAGCGACGGCTGCTGCGGCAGCACGTCCCAGCGACGGTCGGCGTTGCCCTTGCCGATGCGCTTCATTTCCTCGCGATGGCGCCAGGTCGACGCGATCAGCATATTGCCACCGAACGAGCCGCGGCCCATCGGCTGCACGCTGTAGTCCAGGTCGCGCAGTGGAGTGCCGATCTCGATCTTCAGCGCAGCCAGCTTGGCCTGCGCTTCGGTCTTGGCTTCGGCACTCATCCAGCTGCTGTTCTTTACCGCCTCGATCTGTACTTCGCGCACCTTGTCGACGATCCATGCGGCCTGGCGACGATCTTCGGCCGACAGGTAGCGGGCGGCGTACTCGCGGCCGACCATCGGGCCGGCGGCCACATTGATTGCATCCAGCACGGATTCCCAGCGCTGCGGCGGCAGGGTCTGGCCACGCAGCACACGGCCACGGAATTCGAACTCGGCGTCGCGGTAGGCCTTGGACAGGTACGGCGCCATCGAGTCGCCCACGCGCCAGCGCAGGTACGCCTTCCACTGCTCCGGCTTGAGCTTGGTGACCATGCCATCGAGCTGCTTGAACAGGCCCGGGTCGGCCAGCGAGACCAGGTCATCGTCCACGCCCTGTGCCTTCAGGAAGGCATCCAGCTGCAGGTTGCGGTAGCGGCTGTTGAGCTCCTTGGTGGAGATGGGCGCGTAGTTGTTGAACGGGTTGTTGATGCCGGCCAGCGACTGCGCATTGCGTGCCAGTTCGGTTTCCAGCGCGATCACCGCCTGCGACTCGGCATCCAGCTTGGCGGCCGGGGTACCGGTCAGCGCCAGGATCTGCTTGACGTAGTTGCGGTAGCGGCCCATCAGCGCCACGGTGTCGGCGTCGGTGCGGGTATAGAACGCCGGATCCGGCAGGCCCATGCCGCCCTGCATGAAGTAGCCGATGTGACGATCCAGCGCCTTCAGGTCGACGTCCGGGCCGAAGTTGAAGGCCACCGGGATGCCGACCTGGTGCAGCGCGGCGATCGAGGCCGGCACATCCTTGGCCTTCTTGATGGCGTTGATGCGGGTCAGCAGCGGCGCAATCGGATTGGAGCCGTCTGCTTCCACGGCGGCTTCGTCCAGGCCACTGGCCCAGAAGTCGCCCAGCAGCTTCTGCACATTGCCCTGCGGCGACTTCATCGCGGCGTCGAGCAGTTCACGCTGCTGCTGGCGGCTGCGGTCAACCAGCTGTCCCAGCGCGGTGACGGCGCCGGTCTGCGGCACCGGGTTGGCCTTCAGCCAGCCTGCATTGGTGGCGTCGTAGAAGTCGCTGCACTGGGCGCTGACGGCCGGAGCGCGTGCGGCCTTCTTCTTGGCGGCGAACGCATCGTGAGTCGGGACCAGGGTCGCCAGGCAGATGCCCAGGGCGATGGCAAGCGGACGGAAGTTGGGCATGTGGAACGAATCCGTGATGGATTGAGGGCGCGCGCACTATAGCAAGCCAGGCATGGGCGCGGGATGCACGCGTCGCGGTGCATTCGCCGACCAAGGTCGGCAGCTACCGGGGAGCGCCGGGATCAGTAGATCCACGCCATGCGTGGATGAAAGACACCCCGGAAAAACAAAGGCCCGGGAATTCCCGGGCCTTTGCAGGTCTGCAACAGCGTCAGCCAGGACTTACCAGATCACCACCTGCTGCTCGCCGGTGCGGGCCATCGGCGAACCGGCCTTGCACTGGAACGCGGCCGCGAAGGTCGGCAGGTTCGACGGTGCACCCATGGCGCGGAACTGTGCCGGGGCGTGCGGGTCGGTCGCCAGGCGGACCTTGGCGTTCTCCGGGGTGTACTTGGTGCGCCACACGGTGGCCCAGTTGAAGAAGAAGCGCTGGTCGCGGGTGAAGCCGTCCACCTTCGGGTCTTCCTTGCCGGCGCTGGCCTTCTGCAGGGCATCGTAGGCGGTAGCAAGGCCGCCCAGGTCGGCGATGTTCTCACCCAGGGTCAGGTGGCCGTTCACCGCCTGGCCGTCGACCTTGTACTGGTCGAACTGCTTGACCAGCTTGCCGGTCAGGCCTTCGAAGTTCTTCTTGTCAGCGGCGGTCCACCAGTCTTCCATGTTGCCGGTCGGCCCGAAGCGCGCGCCCTGGTCGTCGTAACCATGGGTCATTTCGTGGCCGATCACCGCGCCGATGCCGCCGTAGTTCAATGCGTCGTCGGCCTTCGGGTCGAAGAACGGCGGCTGCAGGATGGCGGCCGGGAACACGATCTCGTTCTGCAGCGGGTTGTAGTAGGCATTGACCGTCTGCGGGGTCATGCCCCACTCGGTCTTGTCCACCGGCTTGCCGATCTTGGACAGGTTGAACTTGTAGTTGAACTCGTTGGCCGCGCGCACGTTGCCCAGGAAGCTGTCGCGCTGGGTCTGCAGGCCCGACCAGTCACGCCACTTGTCCGGGTAGCCGATCTTCGGGGTGAAGGTTTCCCACTTGGCGATGGCCTTGGCCTTGGTCTCCTCGCTCATCCAGCTCAAGCCCTGGATGCGCTCCTTCAGCGCGGCGGCCAGGTTCTTCACCAGTTCTTCCATCTTCGCCTTGGCTTCCGGCGAGAAGGCAACCTTCACGTACAGCTGGCCGAAGGCTTCACCCGCATCGTTTTCGATGGTGCCCAGCACGCGCTTCCAGCGCGGCTTCTGTTCCTTCTGGCCGTTGAGGGTCTTGCCGTAGAACTCGTAGTTTTCCTGCACGAAGGCATCGGCCAGGTACGGCGAGGCGCTGTCCACGGTGTGGAAGCGCAGGTAGGCGCGCCACACCGACGGGTCGGTATCGCCCAGCGCCTTGCTCACTTCCTCATGGAAGGCCGGCATGGCCAGCGAGAACTTCTCCGGCGCGGCCACGCCCTGCGATTTGAAGAACTCGGTCCAGCTGAAGTTCGGGGTCAGCTTGTCGGCATCGGCCAGGGTGACCGGGTTGTAGTACAGCTCGACGTTGCGCGACAGCTCCACGCGCGACTTGGAGGCCTTGGCCAGGCGGGTCTCGAACTTGACCACGTCCTCGGCCTGCTTGGCGGCGTCGGCAGCGGCGACACCGGACAGCTCCAGCACCTTGGCGACGTGCGCCTGGTAGGCCTTCAGCTTGTCGGCATTCTTGGCGTCGGTGTAATAGGTGCTGTCCGGCAGGCCCAGGCCGCCCTGGCTGGCGTAGGCCATGTTCACGGCCGAGTTCTTGAAGTCGGCTTCGGCACCGAAGCCGAACAGGACGTTGTCGCCCCTGGCCGCGCTGGTGCGCAGGTAATCGGCGATGGCCGCCTTGTCCTGCAGGCCGTCGATGGCGGCCAGGTCGGCCTTCAGCGGCTCGATGCCCTGGGCATTGATCTTGGCCTCGTCCATGCCGGTGGCCCACAGGTCGCCGACGATTTTCTCGATGTGGTTCGGATTCTTGACCTGCGCCACCTGTTCGGCCAGCTGGTGCTGCACGGCCACCGAGCGCTCGTCGAGGATGGTGAACGCACCCCAGCTGGTGCGGTCGCCCGGAATTTCATTGGCGGCCAGCCACTTGCTGTTCACATAGTCGCCGAAGGCGCCGCAGGCGTCCTTGGTGGTATCCAGATCGCTGGGCTGGAAAGCGTTGTAGGCCGGCAGCTTGCTTTCGTCCAGCGTGTAGTTGGTGGCTTCGGCCGCGGCCGGCGTGGAGGCGGTGGCGTCCTTGGCCGGGGTTTCAGTCTTGCCGCAGCCGACCAGCGCGGCCGAAACGGCCAGGGTCAGCAGCACGATCTTGGGAGTACGGGTCACTTTGATGGCCTCCAGGCCGAGTGAGTCAGGGAAAGGCCGTGGGACGGCCGTGGGCCGAACGATACGCCGCCGGCCAGACCTGCAAGGGTGTCGAAGGTCATGGCCGGGTGCAAGGGGGCCGCTTGGTGGCCCGGAAAAGACAGACCCGGCAAAAGCCGGGTCTGTCGGGTGTTGCGGTCAGCGGTGGATCAGAACTTGTACTTCAGGCGCACGAACGGGGTGCGACCGTAGTAGTCGTACTGGGTGGCGAACGGGTGGGTGTTGCCGTAGCGCGAAGAGTAGACGCTGCTGGAGATCAGCGGCGGCTTGGCATCGAACACGTTGGAGACGCCCACCAGAATCTGCCAATCGGCCTGCTCGTAGCTCACCGAGGCGGTGTGATACCAGCGGCTGCCAGCGGTGATGTCGCGGTAGGAATTCGGACGGCCCTGATAGGTGAACGTCTCCAGCAGGTCCGGGTCCTTGGTCGACGCGATGTACTGGGTCATCCAGTTGTAGGTCCAGTCGCCACGCTCCAGGCTCAGGCCCAGGTTGCCGACCAGGTCCGGGCGACCGAAATCACCCAGCTGGTCCGACGAGGACAGGCCGCTGGCCGCTGCGCTGTCGAACAGCTCGGCGGTGTCTTCAACCGTGTAGGTGACCTGCGAGTCCAGCGAGAACTTGCCGAAGCTGAACTCGTGTTCCCAGTTCAGGGTCAGATCCCAGCCGCGGGTGCGCTGGCGGTTGATGTTCAGGTACTGCGCATACACCTCGGTGATCATGTTCGCGTTGGTACCCGAATTCGGATTACGACGCATCAGGTCGCAGTAGCGGTTCGGATAGGTGGTCGACTCGTAGCAGCCTTCCAGGATGGACGCTGCACTCAGCGCGGTGATCTGGTCGCTGACTTCGTAGTCGAAGTAGTCGATCGCAACGCTCAGGTCAGCAAATTCCGGGGTGAACACCAGGCCGATGCTGCGTGCACGCGAGGTCTCCGGCTTCAGGTCGCCGCCAGCGCCGCCACGAGTGAAGACGGTGGCGCTGCTGTTGCCTGCGGCGGTGTAGTCGCCCGGGATACCGGCAGCGGCGCAGTTGGCAGCAGCGTTGCTGTTGTTGCCTTCAGCCCAGCGGATGCAGGGATCGATCGCGGTCTGCGCCTGGAAGCCGGTCTGATTGCCAAGGTACAGCTCATACAGGCCCGGTGCACGGTAGGAGGTACCGATGGTGCCGCGCAGGCGCAGCGACGGGATGATCTGCCAGTTGACACCGAACTTCCACACCTTGTCCGAACCGGACACCGTGTCGTACTTGAAGACGCGGGCCGAGCCGTTCAGCGACAGCGACTCGATGCCCGGAACTCCCTTGAAGACCGGCACATCCAGTTCGACGAACGCTTCCTTCACCTTCTCGTCGCCCTTGGTGCGACCGGCGGTGGTCGAACCCCAGATGTCGGCAAAATCGGCACCCGGCTGGTCGTCGATCTTGTAGTTGCGGTACTCCACACCGACTGCGGAAGCCACGGCACCGGCCGGAAGATCGAACAGCTCACCGCTGAACACGGCGTTGACCGTGGTCTGATCGTAGGTGGTCTTGCCCTTGGCCCAGACGCCGAGGATCGAGACCAGCTCGTCGACCTTCGAGCCATTCAGATAGCCCGGGTCGAAGTAGTTCGCAGCTGCAGTGCCGGTACCCGGACGGCCGATGTCGCCGCTGATCGAGTTGCGGATGCCAAGGTTGCTGTACTTGCCACTGGAGTGGCTGTAGTTGGCATTGACTTCCCAGCCCCAGGTGCTGCTGCCGAAGCCGCCATCGAACTTGTTGGCGAAGTAGTAGTAATCAACTTCGGTCTCGGAAGCAGACTTGAACGGCAGCACCGGCTGAGCGCGGGTGGTGGTGCCGGGGATCAGCACTGTCGGGAAGAACTGGCGCCACGAGAAGTTGTCCGTGGTGCGGTTGTTGTAGAGGAACTGGGTCTTCCAGTTGAACGAATCAAAGCCGAAGTCAGTGGCAAAGTAGACCGTCTTGCGCTCTTGGCGGTTGATGATCTGGGCTTGGCCGTAAGCCTGGAAGTTGTACGGCTCCTGATACGTCGCCACGGGGTTGCCGTTGGCATAGGTCTGGTTGGCGCGCGGACGATAGCCCGGGAACGGGCCAACCGTGCTGCCATCGGTGCTCGGCACGTAACGGACGGAACCGACGTCGATGACGTTGTGCAGCATGTTCTGGCAGTTGGCCAGGTTGGTGCCGGCCAGGATGGAGCGGTCGACGCGGTCGATGCGGTTGCCCTTGTCGTCCCAGACGATATCTTCGGCGCACTTGAAGAAATCGCGGTCACCGCGGGTCAGTTCGTTCTGGCGGTACCATTCCACGGCGGCGACGATGCTGCCATTGTCGAAGTTCCAGCCGTTGGCCAGCGACGCCGAGAATACTTCACCGCCGCCTTCGGTCGGAACGCGACCGCTGACGGTCAGCTCGGGACGGTCGAAGTTCTTCTTGGTGATCAGATTGACCACGCCGGCGACGGCATCGGAGCCATAGATGGAGGACGAACCGTCCTTCACGATCTCGGCACGCTGCAGGACGGCGGTGGGCAGCACGTTCAGGTCGAACGCGCCGACCGCGCCGCGGGTACCGGCCGGGCCCGGACGCTGGCCATCAAGCAGGATAAGCGTGCGATTGGCACCCAGGCCGCGTAGCGAGAACGTCTGTACGCCGGTACCACCATTGGTGGTGAAGCCGCCGAACTGATTGGTGATCTGCGTTTCGGCGGCGCCGATCGCCGACTTCTGCAGGAATTCACTGACGCTGGTCTGGCCCTGGGCGGCATTGCGCTCGGTGTCGATGGTGAACACCGGCGAGGTGGTTTCATAGTCCGCGCGACGGATCAGGGAGCCGGTGACCGTAACCTTGTCAAGATCAGTGGCCTTCTTGTCAGACGTCGAAGCACTTGACGCCGCTGCTTCCTCGCGGGTGGATTCCTGGGCCAGCACCGGGGCTGCCTGCAGGCAGGCAATCACTGCCAGGGCGAGCGGCAGGCGGCTGGGCGTAATAAGGCGGTTGGTCTTGCGCATTGTGTCGGATCCCCACTTGTTATGCTTCGGTTAACGGAGTGTATGTACGGCGTAAAGTAAATGCAACATGAACATTCCCCGTATGTAACGCGCTTTTGCTAAAGGCGTATTCATGTACCGGTGGGGAGCTGCAGAGCTCCCCAGCTGCGTGGACGACGGCAGGGTGCCTCCCTGGGCGGCCTACAGGCCGCCTGGGCCGCAGTCCTTGGCCAGGAAGTCGGCCATCAGCGGCAGCGTGGCCCGGTAGTGGCTCGGGTACCACGGCATGCTGTGCGGCATGTCGGCGATCAACTCGAACTTCGCCGGAACCTTGCCTTGAACTGCGTTGTAGAACGATCGGGCGTGGAACGCCGGAGTGCGTACGTCACGATCTCCGACGTAAAGCAGTACCGGGATGGTCGCCTTGGCCGTGTTCTGTATCGGGTCCATTCCCTTGACGGTCTGCCCCTGCAGGATGCGCTGCAGGCGGTTCTCGCTCCATGACATGCCGACTCTGCCGAGATCGGTGACGGGCGCTCCGGCAATGGCACACTGGAAAGGCGAGGGGCTGCGGACCGTGGCTGCAGCGGCTGCGAAGCCGCCATAGGAGTACCCGAAGATGGCCAGGCGGTCCTTTGCGGCGATGCCCTGCTGCACCAGCCACGCAGCCGCATCGTCATTGTCGTCCTGCATGGTCAGCCCCCACTGCCTGTCACCCGCGAGCCAGTGGTCGCGTCCAAAGCCGGTTGAGCCTCGATACTGGGGGCGGATGACAGCGTAGCCACGCGAGGTGAAGTAAGGCACCCAGCCAGATGCATCCCAGCCGGCATAGTCACGAGCCCATGGGCCACCGTGCGGGTGCACGAGCGCTGGAAGTGGTTCTCCCCCTTCCTTCCAGCCCGCGGGCAGATCAAGGATGGCGGGAATCTTTCGTCCGTCGCGGGCGGTATAGGTGACCCAGCGTTGCTGGCCGATCTGCCTGCCATCGATCCAGGGTCGCTCACTGCCCAGGGTGGTCACCTGTTTGCGGTCGCTGAGTATGTGATAGGTCGTCGGCGTGTCGGCACTGTTGGTGGTAAAGAGCACGCGGGAGAGATCGTCGTTGTAGCCGGTGATGGCGACGTACTTCCCCGGATAGGCCTGTTTGAGGCCGTCGAAGAGGGCCTTCATCTGCGGGTCGACATAGATCGCTTCGCGCCGCGGCCCATCCACATAGAAGCCCAGAACCTGATTGAAGTTGCTGGGTTTGCTGCCGAGGATGAGGCCGCTGATCGGATACTGCGGGTGGGCGGCCAGCGGCTCCTTGTCGAAGGTCCGGGTTGCTGGGTCGTACAGGCGGGCCTGCACCTGCTCGGAAAATCTGTCGGTGAGGATGTAGAGCTTGCCGGTCTGGTCATCGATGCCGGCCACGTCCATCGTGTAGCGTTCGCTGAGCTTGGTTGTCAGCGCATCGTGCTTCTCGAACTTTCCGCTTGCCTTGTCCTTGATCAGGATCTGCTGTTCGTACTCGCTCGACCCGGCCGGTTCGATCTGGGTCCTTGTCAGGAGTTCGCCGCTGCGGGGATGGAACAACCCGGGCGTCGAGCGCGCGTCGCCACGGAAGAGCAGCTCGGTCTGTCCGGTCTTGAGATTGAACAGGTAGTAGCCTGCCGAGAACGTTGACTGATTGATCTGTGAAATGATGACCTTGTCAGGGTCCATTGGGAGCGAGTGAACCAGTGATGCAGTTCCCGCCAGTTCCAGGCAGCGTTGTGTCTGTTCGCTGATGCCAAGCTTGCGTGAATTGTCGGCGAATGCTTCGTCGAACTTGGTCTGGGAAGTGTCGGTCAGGTAAGCCTTCGATAGGAAAGTCTTGGTGTTTCCCACCGAGTTGCCTTCTCCACAACCGGCCAGCTGCGCGGTAAGTTCCTGGCGGCCGATGACAAGGCTGCGGCCGGCCTTCAATGCGCTGGCGGCGATGAACTTCATGCGGTCGCCGGAGGGCGTGATGGCCACCGGGCCTGCGCCGAGATTGTCCAGGTTCCAGTTGGCGAGCGCGGTGTCACCGTTGTTGCTTCCCGGGGCAGCGATGATCGCAACCAGCTGTTTGCCATCGGGGCTCATGGTGACCGATTGGATGGCGGGAATCTTGGCGAAGTCGTCGACCGGCAGCGGTGTAGCCAGCGCCTGGCCCACGGCCAGGCCCAGCAGCGTAGCAGCAGCGCCCACATGGGCGAAGAGGCGTGTGGCTTTCATGTACAGGGCATCCTTGGCAGTTTGACTGGAAGATGACCTGAAGATGAACGAGGGCGCCCGGTTCGTCAACTTGGCGTGAAATCTACAACTCTGGCCGGCCCTGGTTGCGTTCCAAAGCAGAAGGCCCCGCCGGAGCGGGGCCTTCTGCAGCACAAGTGGCGTCAGCGGATCAGCGGCCACCGAACTCGTACTTGGCCTGCACGTAGATGGCTCGCCCGTAGGCGTTGTACAGGTAATTGTTGTACGGCTGGCCACTGGTGCCGGCGAAGCTGAAGCGCTGGTTGTCCGGCATCCTGTTGAAGACGTTGTTGACCATCAGCGACAGGGTCAGGTTGTCCAGCGCGCGATAGTTCACGCTCAGGTTGTAGGTGGTGTAGGAGCCCCACTTGCCCGCCTTGTAGCCGGAGCTGTGCACATAGTCGTAGCCATTGCCCAGGTATGCCATGTAGTTCGGCGTCTTGCCGATGTAGTTGGCATACAGGGTAGTGGTCCACTTGTCCTTGGCCCAGCCGATCGAGCCGTCCGCGCGCACCTTTGCGTAAGAGTCGTACACCCACATCGCGTAGGGGTCACGCAGCAGGTCCAGGAACTCATCGCCCGGCTGCGGCTGCAGCTCGCGCTTGAGCATGTCGGTGTAGTTGCCCGAGAACTGCAACGAACCGAAGCGACCCATGTCGTGCACGTACTTGAAGCTGGCGGTCAAAGCTTCCAGGTTCTGGCGCGCAACATTCATCTTCGGGGTGTAGATCTCGTCCAGCACGCCGGATGCATCACGGGTGATCCAGTCGTTGACGTTCTGGCAGCTTGCAGAGGTGTTGTTGGCCTGGTCGTTACGGCAGTAGTACTCGGCCAGCAGCAACTGGTCCGAACTGAGCGTGTCGACCTCGTTCTTGATTTTCCAGTTGTAGTAGTCAACCGACAGCGAGAGGTTATTGATCGGAGCCCACACCACGCCCGCGTTCCAGACGTCGGCGGTGATAGGCTCCAGGTCCGGGTTGCCCGAACGCGTACCGAACACCGATACGCTGTCATACGGGCAGCCAGCGGTGTTGCTCGGGGCATACCCCAACTGGCCGCAACGGTAGTAGTCGGTGGAGCCGTTGGCATAGTAGCCACTGCGGCCCTGGAAGGCATCGGACAGGGTCGGCGCGCGGAAGGCCGTCCCGTACTTGCCACGGAACAGCAGGCTCTCGATCGGGCGGAACTCGATGCCGATGCTGTAGGTGGACTTGTCGACGGTGTTGCTGCCGATCTTGAAGGCGTCGTAGCGGCCGGATCCGGTCACGGTCAGCATGTCATGCAGCGGCAGGCGCAGTTCGCCTGTCACGGCGTAATTGCTGCGGTGGCCGGCGCCGGAGACCGCCGTGGTGCCCCAGACGCTGCCATCCATCAGGCCCGGATCGGGAGTGTAGTCCCAACCTTCGCTGCCACCCTCAACCACCACCGCCAGGCCGGCGTCGCCACCGGGCAGCTTGAACAGCGACCCGTTGGTGACCTGGGCCCGGGCCAGGTTCTGCCAGGTACGGCTCTGGCTGTAGCTGTAGCCGGTGAACGTCTGGAAATCACCTGCCGGCAGTGGCGCATAGAACGCTTCCCAGTTCGGGCTGTAGATGTTGTAGCCAGTGCTGGTGGTACCCAGCACCGGGCCCAGCACACGCTGCTCGAAGTAGTCGTTGATCGGATCGTTCCAGCGCACGAAGTTGCGCTCGGTCAGCTTGTACTCGCCACGGGTGAAGCTGACGCTGTAGTCCCAGTTGCCGGCCGTGCCGCGGCCGCCCAGTGTCACCTGGTAGGCCTTGTTGCGGTCGGTGTTCATGATGTCGCGGTAGCCGGCGCCGCCGATGTCTTCCGGGGCGAACACGCGCTGCAGGTTCATGTACTGGCCGCTGGCCTGGTCGTAGAAGCGACCCCAGCCGGACGAGGTGCCCCACCAGGTGTAGTTGGAGCCGGTCGCATACTTGACCTCTTCCAGGCTGTACAGCGCATCGCCAAACAGCTGCAGGTTGTCATTGAGGTCAAAGGTGGCAGAGCTGTAGATCTGTGCGCTTTCCTTGCCGTTCTTGATGGTCTTGTAGCCGGTGCCGTACACCGAGCCGCATGCCTGGCCGGTCGGGCGGGTGCCCAGTACGGTGGTACCGTCGAACTGGCCCGCCACGTTGGCGCAGAGGTTCGGGTCCATCATGGCGTAGCGGTTGTTGGCGGCCGGCAGCAGCACCAGGAAATCGTTGGAAACGTACTGCGGGCTGTAGCCGTCTGGATTGTTGACCTTGGTCAGGTCGCGCTGGTAACCCCAGATCGGGCTGGTCTTTTCGTACTGCACGTTGACCAGCGCGTGGAAGCGGTCATCGACGCCATTGAACCCGTGTGCGCCGCTCAGGCGGAAACTGTTGCCACCGCCTTCGCTGTAGGCGCCGCCACGGACGTTGAGAACGCCGCCGTCCATGCGTTCCTTGAGGATGATGTTGACCACGCCGGCAATCGCATCCGAGCCATACAGGGAGGACTGGCCACCCGGCAGGATCTCGATGCGCTCCACGATGTCGATGGGAATGCCGCTGATGTTGTTGAACGTATCGCCGCCGTTGTACAGCGCTGGATACGAAAGCATCGGGCGGCCATTGATGAGGTACTTGGTGTAGCCCGGGCTGAGGCCGAACATGCCGGCCGCTTCGGCGCCCTGGGTGAACGAGGCCGAGGTCTGGCCGCCCTGGAGGCCGCCCGTGGACAGTGAGGACTGCTGCAGTACGTCGGCCACACTGGTGAAGCCGCGGGTCTGGATGTCCTCGGCGGTGACGGTCAGGACCGGCGTGTGGTTCTCGATTTCGGTCTGTGGAATCAGCGAGCCGGTGACGGTGACGCGGTCAAGCTGGGTCGGTGCGTTGCCGCTTTGCGCCAGCGCGGTACCGGAGGCGAGCAGGGTGCCAAGCAGGGCGAGGGTCAGTGGGTGGCGCAGCGGCGTGGAGCGATGGCAAGACATGATGGATCCCCGTATAAGCGTTGTCGGCTGGCTGACGTCCTCCCTGACAGCTTTCATGATTTGTTCAGTTGCAATCCATTCAGCTGGACCGTAACACGGCGTTCACGTAGACAAAATAGTCCAGTCACAACAACAGGCTGGCTTTCTCTGAAAAAGTTCTTTTAAATCAAAAGCTAAGGCTGCTTGTTTGGGAATGTTTCAAAATGTTGCGCTGCGGAACGGTGTTGTTCACTTTTACATTCAATATATAAATCAATAGCTTACGTAACGGCCGGCATGCTAATGAAATATTAACAAATGGTGTGGATGTGGATTCGTGCAACATTTGTTAAAAAAAGGCCCCGCCGAAGCGGGGCCGTTGGTCCAACAGACGTGTGCTGCTTACTTCCCGCCGAACTCGTACCTGGCCTGCACGTAGACGGCGCGGCCGTAAGGGTTGTAGATGCTGCTGTTATAGGGAGCGCCGACGTTGCCGGCGTAACTGTGTGCCTGACCGTCGGGCATCTTGTTGAACACGTTGTTGACCATCATCGACAGCGTCAGGTTGTCCATCGCCTGATAGTTCACGCTCAGGTTGTAGGTGGTGTATGAGCCCCACTTGCCGGCCTGGTAGCCGGACGGATGCACGTAGTCGTAGCCCTTGCCCAGGTACGCCATGCGGTTTGGCGTCTTGCCGATGTAGTTGAAGTACAACGTGGTAGTCCACTTGTCCTTCGCCCAGCCCACCGCACCGTCGGCACGCACCTTGGCGTACTGGTCATAGTTCCACATCGCGTACGGGTCGCGCAGCAGGTCCAGATACTCATCGCCCGGTTGCGGCTGCAGCTCGCGCTTGATCATGTTGGTGTAGTTGCTGGAGAACTGCAGCGCGCCGAAGCGGCCGATGTCCTGCACGTACTTGAAGCTGGCCGTTACCGCCTGCAGGTTCTGGCTGGCGATGTTCATCTTGGGCGTGTAGATCTGTTCCAGCTTGCCGGCGCCATCGCGGGTGATCCAGTCGTTTACGTTCTGGCAACTGGCCGAGGTGTTGTTGGTCTGGCCATTACGGCAGTAGTACTCGGCCAGCAGCAACTGGTCGGAGCTGAGCGTATTGACCTCGTTCTTGATCTTCCAGTTGTAGTAGTCCACCGACACCGACAGGTTGTTGATCGGCGCCCACACGATGCCGGCATTCCAGACGTCGGCGGTGATCGCTTCCAGCTCCGGGTTGCCTGACTGCTCGCCGAACACCGATTCATTGGCATAGGGACAACCCACCGTGTCGCTGGGGTTGAAGCCGAGCTGTCCACAGCGGAAGTAGTCGATCGAACCATTGGCGTAGTACCCACTGCGCCCCTGGAACGCGTCGGACAGGCTGGGCGCGCGGAAGGCGGTGCCGTACTTGCCACGGAACAGCAGGCTTTCGATCGGGCGGAACTCGATACCGATGCTGTAGGTCGATTTGTCGACGGTCTTTTCGGCGATCCTGAACGCGTCGTAACGTCCGGAGGCGGTCACGGTCAGCGACTCCAGCAGCGGCATGCGCAGCTCGCTGGTCACCGCGTAGTTGCTGCGATGGCCGGCACCGGCCACCGAGGTTGTGCCCCACACGCTACCGTCCAGCAGGCGCTGGTCAGGGGTGTACGACCAGCCTTCGCTGCCGGCTTCGGCCACCACGGCCAGTCCGGCATCACCACCAGGCAGCTTGAACAGCGAACCGTTGGTGATCTGCGCGCGGCCCAGGTTCTGCCAGGTGCGGCTCTTGTTGTAGGTGAAGCCGGTGAAGGTCTGGAAATCACCGGCCGGCAGCGGCGAATAGAACGCGCTCCAATTGGGGCTGTAGATGTTGTAGCCGTCGTCGGTGATGCCCAGTACCGGGCCCAGCACGCGGTCTTCGAAGTAGCTGTCGATCTCGTTCGCCCAGCGCGCAAAGCTGCGCTCGGTCAGCTTGTACTCACCTCGGCTGAAGCTGGCGCTGTAATCCCAGTTGCCGAAGTTGCCACGCCCTCCCAACGTGACCTGGTAGGCCTTGTTGCGATCAGTGCTCATGGTGTCACGGTAGCCGGCGGGACCGATGTCCTCCGGCGCGAACGCGCGCTGCAGGTTCATGTATTCGCCGCTGGCCTGGTCGACGAACGCACCGAAGCCGACATCACTGCCCCAGAACGCGTAGCCCGAACCGGCGTTGTACTGGACCTCCTCCAGGCTGTACAGCGCATCGGCGAACAGCTGGAAGTTGTCGTTGACATCAAAGGACATCGACGAATAGATCTGGCTGCTTTCCTTGCCGTTCTTCAGCGTCTTGTAGCCAGCGCTGAAGGGCGAGCCGCAAGATTCACCGACCGCGCGCGTGCCCAGTACGGTGGTGCCGCCGAACTGGCTGGCCACGTTGGCACAGCGGCTTGGATCCATCATCACGTAGGCGTTCTGCTGGTCCGGCAGGTAGACCAGGAAGTCGTTGGTCGGAACCTGTGGCGTGTAGCCACGGGTGTTGTTCTGCTTGGTCAGGTCGCGCTGGTAACCCCAGATCGGACTGCTCTTCTCGTACTGCACGTTGACCAGCGCATGGAAACGGTCATCGAAGGCGTTGAAGCCATGCGCGCCACTGACTCGGAAATCGTTGCCGCCACCCTCGGTGTAGGCGCCGCCACGCACGTTCAGTACGCCGCCGTCCATGTGGTCCTTGAGGATGATGTTGACCACGCCGGCGATCGCGTCCGAGCCGTACAGCGACGATTGGCCGCCCGGCAGAATCTCGATGCGCTCGACGATGTCGATCGGGATGCCGCTGAGATTGTTGAAGGTGTCGCTGCCGTTGTAGAGAGCGGGGTAGGACAGCATCGGCCGCCCGTTGATCAGGTACTTGGTGTAGCTCGGGCTGAGGCCGAACATGCCTGAGGCTTCGGCGCCCTGGGTGAACGAAGCTGAGGTCTGGCCGCCCTGCAGCCCGCCAGTGGTCAGCGAATTCTGCTGCAGTACTTCGGCCACGCTGGTGAAGCCGCGGGTCTGGATGTCCTCGGCGGTAACAGTCAGGACCGGCGTGTGGTTCTCGATCTGTGTCTGCGGGATCAGTGAGCCGGTGACGGTTACGCGTCCGAGATCGGTGGGCGTGTTTTCCTGGGCGAGCGCGATCGCGCTGCTGCCGGCCAGGATCAGGCCGCTGAGGACGGCGCGGGTGAGTGGGTGACGCGGGAAGCCATTACGAGACATGCGGTACTCCGTGTGGTCGTGAGAAACGCGTTTTCCCTTTCCTGGGAACTCATGGATGGTTCAGCAGCCTTCAAAACCAGAATGGCGGCGTTTTTCGAACGTAACACACGCTTAACCTGATTTGCGCGACTTTGTAATGTGTTGAGCTGGGGCTGACCTTGAATAATATTTTTCTTTTACAAAACAATTGGTTGCATTAATCAGTGGACTTTGCCGAATCTGGCGGAATGAATGATGAGTAAATAAATGCTGGCTGGCGGCGGAAGTCGCTGTTCCGCGCTGAATATCGATCCAAAAAAAAGGCCCCGCCGAAGCGGGGCCTGGTCCGGAATCAAACCCGGAAAACGACGGGATTACTTGCCGAAGTCGTACTTGGCCTGCACGTACACGGTGCGACCGTAGACGTTGTACAGGTAGTTGTTGAACGGCGTGCCGGAGGTGCCCTGGTAGCTGTGGGCCTGCTGTTCGGGCATCTTGTTGAACACGTTGTTGACCATCAGCGACAGGGTCAGGTCATCCTGCGCACGGTAGTTCACGCTCAGGTTGTAGGTGGTGTACGAACCCCACTTGCCTGCCTTGTAGCCCGATGCGGCGTGGGTGTACTCGTAGCCGTTCAGGCCTGCCAGGTAGTTCGGGGTGTGGCCGATGTAGTTCGCGTACAGCGTGGTGGTCCACTTGTCCAGCGACCAGGCCACCGACGCGTCGGAACGGACCTTGGCGTAGCTGTCGTAGTTCCACATCGACTTCGGGTTGCCCAGCAGGTCCTGGAAGTCCTCACCCGGCTGCGCCTGCACTTCACGCTTCAGCATGTTGGTGTAGTTGCCCGAGAACTGCAGCGAACCGAAGCGGCCGATGTCCTGCAGGTACTTGAAGCCGACGGTCACGGCCTGCAGGTTCTGCCGGGCCACGTTCATCTTCGGGGTGTACAGCGAGCTCAGGTTGCCGGCCGAATCGCGCACGACCCAGTCGGCCACGTTCTGGCAGGTGGCCGAGGAGCCATTCGGCAGGCCGTTGCGGCAGTAGTACTCGGCCAGCAGCAGCTGGTCGGTGCTGGCCGTATCGACTTCGTTCTCGATCTTCCAGTTGTAGTAGTCGGCCGAGATCGACAGGTTTGCCATCGGTGCCCAGACGATACCCGCGTTCCAGACGTCGGCGGTGATCGGCTCCAGGTCCGGGTTGCCGGCACGCTCGGAATAGACCGAGACGCTGTCGGCGTAGCGGCAGGCGTCGGTGTTGCCCGGGGTGTAGCCCAGCTCGCCGCAACGGTAGTAGTCGGTCGAGTTGGCAGCATAGTAGCCGCTGCGACCCTGGAAGGCGTCGGGCAGGGTCGGCGCGCGGAAGGCGGTGCCGTACTTGCCGCGGAACAGCAGGCTTTCGATCGGACGGAACTCCACGCCCACGCTGTAGGTGGCCTTGTCGACGGTGTTGTCGGCGATCTTGAAGGCGTCATAGCGACCGGAAGCGGTCACCGTCAGCGACTCCAGCAGCGGCATGCGCAGTTCGCTGGTCACCGCATAGTTGCTGCGATGGCCGTTGCCGGCAACAGCCGACGAGCCCCACACGTCGCCGTCCAGCAGGCGCTGGTCGGGGCTGTAGTCCCAGCCTTCGCTGCCGCCTTCGACGACCACGGCCAGGCCCGCATCGCCACCCGGCAGCGAGAACAGCGAACCGTTGGTGACCTGCGCGCGAGCCAGGTTCTGCCAGGTGCGGCTGTGGTTGGTGGTGTAACCGGTGAAGCCAGCGAAATCTTCCGGCGAGATCGGCGAGTAGAACGCGCCCCAGTTGGTGTTGTAGATGCCGAAGCCATCCTTGGTGCCCAGCTGCGGGCCGAGCACCTTGTCGGCGAAGTAGCTGTTGATGGCATTGCCGAAGCGCTGGAACTTGCTTTCATCCAGGCGATATTCGCCGCGGGTGAAGCTCAGGCTGTAGTCCCAGTTGCCCACTGCGCCCTTGCCGCCCAGGGTGACCTGATAGGCACGGCTCTTGTCGTTGTTCAGGATGCTCTTGTAGCCTTCGCCGCCGATGTCTTCCGGAGCGAAGGCGCGCTGCAGGTTGACCAGCTTGCCTGACGCCTGGTCGTAGAAGCCGCCCATGGTGCTCTTGGTGCCCCACCACAGGTAGTTCGAGCCCGAGGTGTACTCGGTCTTTTCCTTGCTGTACAGCACGTCGGCGAACAGCTGGAAGTTGTCGTTCACGTCGAAGGTCATCGACGAATAGAACTGGCCGCTGTCCTTGCCGTTCTTCAGGGTCTTGTAACCGGCGCCGAACACCGAGCCGCAGGACTGGCCGGTCGGGCGGTTGGCCAGCACGGTGGTGCCGCCGAACTGGCCGGCGACATTGGCGCAGTTGCCCGGGTCCATCATGTACAGCGCATTGGTCTTGGCGTCGATGACGGCGAAGTCGTTCGACGGCAGCTGTGCGGTATAGCCGTGGGTGTTGTTCTGCTTGGTCAGGTCACGCTGGTAGCCCCAGATCGGGTTGCTGCTTTCGATCTGCACGTTGACCAGCGCATTGAAGCGGTCGTCCAGCGCCGAGAAGCCGTGCGCGCCACTGATGCGGAAGCTGCTGCCACCGCCTTCGGTGGAGGTGCCGCCACGCACGGACAGGCTGCCGCCTTCCATGTGGTCCTTCAGGATGATGTTGACCACGCCGGCGATCGCGTCCGAACCGTACAGGGAGGACTGGCCGCCCGGCAGGACTTCGATGCGCTCGACGATGTCGATCGGAATGCCGCTGATGTTGTTGAACGCGTCGCCGCCGTTGTACAGCGCCGGGTAGGACATCATCGGGCGGCCGTTGATCAGGTACTTGGTGTACCCCGGATTCAGGCCGAACATGCCAGCGGCTTCAGCGCCTTGGGTGAACGAGGCGGAGGTCTGGCCACCCTGGATGCCGCCGGTGGTCAGCGAAGACTGCTGCAGCACTTCGGCGACGCTGTTGAAGCCGCGCGACTGGATGGCTTCAGCGCTGATGGTCATGACCGGGGTCTGGGTCTCAACCTGGGTCTGCGGGATCAGCGAACCGGTGACGGTGATCTTGTCCAGGTTGGTGGCCTTGTCCTGGGCCATTGCCGGCGAGGCGGCGACCAGGGCGGAAATCAAGGCGACGGCGAGGGTGTTGCGACGTGCGGAATTGCGAAGGTCTTTCATGTAGTTCCGTTCAAAGAGCAAATACAAATACGGCACTGCGCATGCGCCATCGTGCGTGCAATGAAACAGCGACGCAGCCCAAAACCAGTGCTTAGCGAACGTAACATGAACTTAACAACCTGTGCACGAATCTGTAGCAATCCTGAATTTCAGTCAGCTTGTGTCCAGCTTGTATGATGTTGGGTTATTCCCCCTGACCCGCCGGTGCTCGTTGTGAACAGTTCTCCCCGCCGTCCCCATGCAAGCCAGGTCCAGAAGGGACTCACGCCGCATGCCCGCATCCGCAACGTGATCGCGGTTGGTTCGGGCAAGGGCGGCGTCGGCAAGTCGACCACCGCAGTCAATCTGGCCGTGGCGCTGCAGCAGCTTGGCGCACGCGTGGGCGTGCTTGACGCGGACATCTATGGGCCGAGCGTACCGGCCATGCTGGGCCTGTCCGGTCGTCCGGAAAGCCCTGACAACAAGAGCATCGAGCCGCTGCGCGCGTTCGGCGTGGACACCATGTCGATCGGCTACCTGATCGAAGAGGATACGCCGATGATCTGGCGTGGGCCGATGGCCACCTCGGCGATGACCCAGCTGTTCAATGACACGCTGTGGGATGACCTGGATTTCCTGCTGATCGACCTGCCGCCGGGCACCGGTGACATCCAGCTGACCCTGACCCAGAAGATTCCGCTGGCCGGTGCGGTGATCGTTACCACGCCGCAGGACATCGCCACGCTGGATGCGAAGAAGGCGCTGAAGATGTTCGAGAAGGTGGAGGTGCCGGTGCTGGGCATCGTCGAGAATATGGCGGTACATACCTGCAGCAGCTGCGGGCATGTCGAGCACCTGTTCGGCGAGGGCGGCGGCGAGCGCATGGCCGCGCAGTATGGTGTGCCGTTGCTGGGTTCGCTGCCGCTGCAGATCGGCATCCGCGAGCAGGGGGATGCTGGCACTCCGATCACCGTGGCGCAGCCCGATTCGGTGCCAGCCCAGGCCTACCGCCATGCCGCCCAGCGCCTGATCGAGGAAGTGGGCAAGCGCCCGCGTGCCTCCATTCCGATTCTCTCTTCGCTGCTGTAGGTGCCAGGGCAGGGCCGCCGGCGACGCCCGGCCCCCTGCTAGAATCCACGCGCCCCCTCGTACCCAGGACAAAGCATGAGCATCAAGAGTGACCGTTGGATCCGCCGCATGTCCGAGCAGCACGGCATGATCGAGCCGTTCGAGGCCGGGCAGGTCAAGCAGGCCAATGGCGAGCGCATCGTCAGCTACGGCACCTCCAGCTACGGGTACGACGTCCGTTGCTCGCGCGAGTTCAAGGTGTTCACCAACATCAACTCGACGATTGTCGATCCCAAGCATTTCGATTCGGGCAGCTTCGTCGACATCACGGCCGATGAGTGCATCATCCCGCCGAACAGCTTCGCCCTGGCGCGTACCGTGGAGTACTTCCGCATCCCGCGCGACACCCTGGTGGTGTGCCTGGGCAAGAGCACCTACGCGCGCTGCGGCATCATCGTCAACGTGACCCCGTTGGAACCGGAGTGGGAAGGCCACGTCACCCTGGAATTCAGCAACACCACGCCGCTGCCGGCCCGCATCTATGCCAACGAAGGCGTGGCGCAGATGCTGTTCTTCCAGGCCGCGGCCGATGACATCTGCGAGACGTCGTACCGCGATCGTGGCGGCAAGTACCAGGGCCAGACCGGCGTGACCCTGCCGCGGACCTGATCGCCCGCGTCATTGCATGACGAAAGCGCCGGGCCGTGCCCGGCGTTTTCGCATGGTCCACGCGGTGCGTTCGCCGGGCACGACCCGGCGCTACGTCATTTGCCGCGACCGAACAGCATCGCAATGCCCACGCCCACCAGTGCCACCGGCCACCAGGTCAGCAGCAGCTTGGACAGGTTCAGGTGCGTCCAGCCGAGGTTGCTGGCGAGCATGAACAGGCCGATCAGGATCAGCAGGATGGCGGCAACGAGGTTGAATCGCATCGGGTCGGGCAAGGCTCAGGAACGGGCTGGATATCCTAGCCGTTCCTTCCAGTAGGCGACATGCTGGTCCAGCGCCGCAGGCTCGTAGCGGTGCGCCGGGCCGCTACCCCAGACCGGGCCGGGCCAGGCCGGATCGCCGTCATGGCGGCCGATCACATGGAAGTGCAGCTGGCGCACGATGTTGCCCAGCGCGCCGATATTGATCTTCTCCACGCCGTCGTGGCCCTTCAGGGCCTTGCAGGCGCGGTTGAGCTCGGTGCGCAGCTTGTCCTGCTGCTCGCCGTCCAGCTCGATCCACTCGGTCACCCCGGCCAGGCGTGGTACCAGCACCAGCCAGGGGAATCGTTCGTCGTTCATCAGCCGCACTTGCGACAACGGTCCTTCCGCCACCAGCACGCTATCGGTGGCCAGGCGTGAATCGAGTTCGAATTCGCTCATCCAAGATGCTCCGAGAAGAAGTCCAGGGTGCGTTGCAGCGCCAGGGCGGCGCTGTCTGGATCATACGCATGTCCGACCTCGCGGTTGAAGGCGTGGTCGGCCGGATAGACGAAAGTGGCCATCTGCGGCAGCTTGTCGCGGTGGGCCTGGACGGCCTCCGGCGGGATGCTCCTGTCCTGGGTGCCGAAGTGGAAGATCACCGGCGCCTTGGGTGTCTCATCGAGGAACTGGACGTTGCGTGCGCCGTAGTAGCTGACCGACGGCAGCCCGAGCCGCAGCGCCGACAGCATCGCCACCGTGCCGCCCCAGCAGTAGCCGACGGTGCCGACCTTGCCGTAGGGGGCCAGCCGGGTGGCCGCCGCGCGGACCACTTCCAGCGCCTTCTCCATGCCCAGCGCGCTGACCCTTTCCAGGCCCTGCTTCACGCCGTCGGCGTCGTAGGGCAGGGCATCCGGGTCGGCATCGGGTCCATCGACCAGGTCGAAGAACGAAGGAGCCAGCACCGCATAGCCCTCGGCGGCGAAGCGCTCGGCCACGCCGCGGATGTGCGGGTTGGCGCCAAAAATCTCCTGCACCACCACCAGCCCGCCTCGCGCGGTGCCCTCGGGGAGTGCCTGCCAGGCCCGTACCGCGCCGTGGTGCGTATCCAGGGTGATCCATTCGTTCATCGCGGCTGACTCGCTTTGGAAACTGAAACCCGATTATCCGGTGCGCGTCAGTGCACGTCATGTCGGCAGTTGGGCCGGATCGGTGATCTCCAGCTGCCTGGCGTCTCCAGCCATCTGCGGGCAGGGTTGGAAACCATGGCCTAGGGTGGTTAGATGGCGGGGCACCACTGCGCTTGATCGTAGTTGGCGCCGCACGTGCGTTTTTTCGTCAAATTAACGGAGTGATTGATGAAGAGCATGATCGTGATGGCAGTAATGGGCATTTCATTGCTTGCGGTGATGGGGCCTGCCAAGGCTGCGGACCCTTATCCGAGGTGCACCGCGTGCTCCAGGGGCTGGGCCGAGTGTGTAGCAAACAACGGTGCTGATCACCCGATCTGTCAGCACAAGCAACTCGTATGCGATCAGATCTGCGCATGGGAGATCCCGGTAGTGGGCATCCCATCTGCCTTGGACGCGGGCGGGCGCGAGGCTCCGACAGGCAGGCTGGAGCTTGCTGTGGCGATGGCCAAGCGATTGTCCAGCTCCTGAGGTACAAGGGGCCGAACGACGGCCCCTTCCTCGGGGCGCGTCTCAGGGCGCGGGACGACAGCGGCGAGCCATCAGGCCAGCCCGGTATCCTCACTGGGGCGGCTGGCCGTTCAGAGCGCCGCCGCCAACCCCGGTATACTGGCGCCCTTTCAGGCCCCGGCCCCCAGGACCCCCTGCCATGCCGGCAGGGGCCCAGGCCCCCAGAGTCCCGCGATTCCATGTCCCAGCTGAACCCCAAAGTCGGCTTCGTCAGCCTTGGCTGCCCGAAGGCCCTTGTCGATTCCGAGCGCATCCTCACCCAGCTCCGCTCGGAAGGCTACGACATCGTCCCGTCCTACGATTCGGCCGACGTGGTGGTGGTCAACACCTGTGGCTTCATCGATTCTGCGGTGACCGAGTCGCTGGACGCGATCGGCGAGGCGATGAACCAGAACGGCAAGGTCATCGTCACCGGCTGCCTGGGCAAGCGCCCGGAGCAGATCCGCGAGGCCTACCCGAACGTGCTGGCGGTGTCCGGCCCGCAGGACTACCAGAGCGTGATGGAAGCGGTGCATGAAGCACTGCCGCCCAAGCACGATCCGTTCGTGGACCTGGTGCCCGACTACGGTATCAAGCTGACCCCGCGGCACTACGCGTACCTGAAGATTTCCGAGGGCTGCAACCACAAATGCAGCTTCTGCATCATTCCGTCGATGCGCGGCAAGCTGGTTTCGCGCCCGGTCGACGAGGTGCTGCGTGAAGCCGAGCGCCTGGTGCGTGGCGGCGTGCGCGAGCTGCTGGTGGTTTCGCAGGACACCTCGGCCTACGGCGTGGACGTGAAGTACGCCGAAAAGATGTGGCGCGACAAGGCCTACCAGACCCGTTTGAAGGCGCTGTGCGAAGGCCTGTCGGAGCTGGATGCGTGGGTGCGCATGCACTACGTCTACCCGTATCCGCACGTGGACGAGGTGGTGCCGCTGATGGCCGAGAACCGCATCCTGCCGTACCTGGACATCCCGTTCCAGCATGCCAGCCCGCGCATCCTGCGCCTGATGAAGCGCCCCGGCGCAGTCGAAAAGACCCTGGAGCGCGTGCAGAACTGGCGCCGCATCGCGCCGGACATCACCGTGCGTTCCACCTTCATCGTCGGCTTCCCGGGCGAGACAGAGGCCGAGTTCGAAGAGCTGCTGTCGTTCCTGGACGAAGCGCAGCTGGATCGCGTGGGCGCGTTCGCCTATTCGCCGGTAGAGGGCGCCACCGCCAATGACCTGCCCGACGCTGTGCCGGAAGAAGTAAAGCAGGAACGCCTGGCCCGTTTCATGGAGAAGCAGGCGCAGATTTCCGCCGCGCGCCTGGAAGCCAAGATCGGGACCGTGCAGCAGTGCCTGGTCGATGCCATCGAAGGCGATATCGCCGTGGCCCGCTCCAGGGCCGATGCGCCGGAGATCGACGGCCTGGTGCATATCCAGAACGCCGATCAGGTGCCGCTGCGGGTGGGCGAGTTCGTCGACGTGGAAATCACCGAGAGCGACGAGCACGACCTGTACGGCGATGCGCTGCCGGCCAATGCCCGCCCGGCGTTCAACCTCAAGGTACTGTGATCGCAACGGCCGCCGCCGGTGACGGCAGCGGTGTCCGGCGCTTCGTGCCGCCGCCGCGTGCGGCGGTCGATCCGCAGGTGTTCGCGCATCCGTTGTTTGCCGGATTGCAGGATTTCCGGGATCTGCTGCTCGGCCCTCGCTGGCCGTCCATCGCTGCACTTGATGCGCGCCTGGCATTGCCCGGGAAGCGCCTGGTTGAACAGGACGCCGCGCTGCTGGCCGATGGCCTGCACTACGAAGCCCGCATCGCGCAGGGGCGCATCGCCACCCGCGCAGACAACTGGCACGACCTGTTCAATGCGCTGGTCTGGGCCTCATGCCCACAGCTGAAGCATGCGCTCAATGTGCAGCAGTGCGGGCATATCGAGGCCATGCCGCCTGGCCAGCGCAACCGCGCGCAGGCCGCGTTGACCCAGTTCGACGAAACCGGTGTGATCGTGCGCGTGCGCGATGACTCACTGCGGGCTGCCTGGGATGCACACGACTGGCCCGCGTTGTTTGACCCGGTGAACTGGCAGAGCGATGACATCGCCATCACCGCGGTATTCGGGCATGCGCTGATGGAACAGGCACTGCTGCCGGGGCGATTGCTGGTGGGCAAGTGCGTGGTGGTGCACAGCGATGCCGATGCGGCCTGCGTTGACGCGGTGGCCGTGGCCATCGCCGAGGGCAGGGCGGTGACCGATCCCTTGCAGCTGCGTCCGCTGCCGTTGGCTGGAATCCCGGGGTGGCACGAGGGACAGGATGCCGCCTTCTATCGCAATGCCGACTACTTCCGCCCGCTGCGTGCCGGCCGCGCATACCCGCCGCCATTGCACGGGGCCATGTAGAGTCGACTGTCAGTCGACTGCTCTTCGTTCCGAGGCCGTGAGCGCCTGACAGATGGCTTTGGCGAGTCACCAACCGCGATGAAGATCGCGGTGCGTTTGCCGTCCCGCTGTGGAGGTTTGTGCCGCGCTTCGCGCGGTAGTCGACTGACAGGCGACTCTACACCGTCTCGTATTCCACGCCGATCACCGCAAAGGTGAACCGCCCGCCGGGCAGCTCCACCGAAAACTCGTCATCCAGCCGCTTCTTCAGCAGCGCACGCGCCAGCGGCGAGTCGATGCTGATCCAGCCCTGGCCTGCGTCGGTCTCGTCCGGGCCGACAATGCGGTAGCGGCTGGTGTCGCCACTGTCCACGTTCTCCAGCTCCACCCACGCGCCGAAGAACACCGCCAGCGGATCGGTTGGCGTAGTGTCGACCACGCGCAGTGATTCCAGCCGCTTGGTCAGGTAGCGCACGCGGCGGTCGATCTCGCCCAGCTGCTTCTTGCGGTAGGTGTACTCGGCATTTTCCGAACGGTCGCCTTCTGCGGCGGCTGCGGCCAGTGCTTTCACCACTTCGGGCCGCCGTACCCGCCACAGGTCATCCAGTTCGGCCTTCAGCCGAGCGTGGCCGGAGGCGGTGATCAGGGCGGTGCTCTTTTCTGCAGGGGGACGCCAGCGCGACATGCAATACGACTTCTTTTCCGGAGGACGAGCGGAGGGGGGGGGCAGACTCCGCTTCCGCGGGAAGGGCTCTGACCCCAGCAGCGGCGGATCAGATCAGCGCTTGCCACCGAAGATGCCGCCCAGCAGGCCGCGCACGATCTGGTTGCCCAGCTTGGTGCCGACCGTGCGCGTGGTCTGCTTGGCCATGGTCTCGATCATGCCCTGGCGGCGCTTGGTGCCGAAAATCGCATCCTTGATCGCCTGGCCGAAACCGCCTTCCTGCGCATCGTCCTGTTCGCGGCTGCGCGCGGCTGGCGCCTGCGCCTGCTCGACGCTCTTCTGTGCGCGCTGGGCCAGCAGTTCGGCAGCCGATTCGCGGTTGATCGCGGTGTCGTAGCGACTGCCGACCGGGCTGCCGGCACGCACCTGGGCGCGCTCGGCTTCGGTGATCGGCCCCATCCGGCAGCGTGGCGGCGCGATCATCGTCTGCTGCACCGGCATCGGCACGCCCTTGTCCTGCAGCGTGGAAACCAAGGCCTCACCGGTGCCGAGCTGGCTCAGTACCTTGGCCACGTCCAGCTTCGGGTTCGGCACGAACGTCTCGGCCGCGGTCTTCACCGCTTTCTGGTCGCGCGGGGTGAACGCCCGCAGCGCGTGCTGCACGCGGTTGCCGAGCTGGCCGAGGATGTTGCCCGGCACGTCGTCGGGGAACTGCGAGCAGAAGTACACGCCCACGCCCTTGGAGCGGATCAGGCGCACCACCTGCTCGATGCGCTGCACCAGCGACGGCGGTGCGTCGTCGAACAGCAGGTGGGCCTCGTCGAAGATGAAGACCAGCTTCGGCTTGTCCAGGTCGCCCACCTCCGGCAGTTGTTCGAACAGCTCCGACAGCAGCCACAGCAGGAAGGTGGAATAGAGCTTGGGCTTGAGCACGAGCTGGTCGGCGGCAAGGATGCCGATCATGCCGCGGCCGTCGTGATTGACCCGCATGATGTCGGCCAGTTCCAGGGCCGGCTCACCGAAGAAGTTCTCGCCGCCATCCTGCGCCAGGCGCAGCACCGACCGCTGGATCGCAGCGATGGACTGCGCGCTGACCAGGCCGTACTCGGTGGAGATGTCCTTGCGCTCCTCGGCCACCAGGCCAAGCAGGGCGCGCAGGTCGTCCATGTCCAGCAGCAGCAGGCCACGGTCGTCGGCCAGCTTGAACACGATGTCGAGCACGCCGGACTGGGTGTCGTTCAACTCGAGGATGCGCGCCAGCAGGGTCGGGCCCATCTCGCTGACCGTGGTGCGCACCGGATGCCCGAGCTTGCCGTACAGGTCCCAGAAAATGGTCGGGCTGGCGGCCGGTGCGTAGTCGGCCACGCCGATCTCGGCGGCGCGCTTGAGCAGGTTCTCCGCGCCGGTGCCCGGCACGGCCAGGCCGGACACGTCGCCCTTCACGTCGGCGAGGAATACGGGTACGCCCAGTCGCGAAAAGCCTTCGGCCAGGGTCATCAGGGTCACGGTCTTGCCGGTGCCGGTGGCGCCGGCCACCAGGCCGTGGCGGTTGCCGAGTTTCGGCAGCAGGGTGACGGCCACATCGTCGGTGATGCCTTTGCCGAGCAGAATCGGATCCATGGTCCAGCCCTTGTGGTGAATAGCCCAATGTTAACCGCCGGCAGTGGCAGTCCGAAGGTCGGCTTGCCCCGACCTTGGCGGCGCCGCTACTCTGCCTGCCTGTTTCGCACACAGTGCCATCAATGCCCGTTTCTGTCCTGATTTCCCGCGGTTGGCCGCTGCTGGCCCTGGCCGGCCTGGTTTCCCTGGCGCCCGACGCCCATGCGCAGCGGGTCTCGGCCCGGGACAAGGCGAAGGTGGATGCGCTGCAGCAGCGCATGACCGTCGCCGAGAAGCGCTACAGCGATGCGCTGCTGCTGGTCGCCAATGCCGACCCCAAGGGCAGCAACGAGGCCGACGCCGCGCTGGAGGACATGGAAGACGTTCTCAACGACTGCGTGAAGCAGAAGGGCTGCCAGATGGGCACGCTGCTGGCCAGCTACAAGCGCCTGCTCAAGCACGACGCCGATGCGGCGGGCAGCGATGAGGTGGCCGACGAGGGCGGTGACCGGCTGGAAGCCGACCCCGACCATATCGGCCCGCTTACCGCCGACGTGCCGGAGGCGGCCCGCGCCGCTGCGCTGCTCAACGACAAGCGGCACGCCTTCGACAGCATGGTCGAATACAACCCGGCCGTGCAGGCGGGCATCCGCCGCTGGCTGACCGACATGCGCCCGGCGCTGCTGACCAGCTACGAGAACTACCAGAACCTGCGTGCGGTGATGTGGCCGGAGTGGGAAAAGCGCGGCCTGCCCGAGGCGCTGCTGTTCGGCATCATGGCCAAGGAGTCCAACGGCCGCGTGCATGCCTCCTCGCGCGCCGGCGCCGCCGGCCTGATGCAGTTCATGCCGGCTACCGGCCGCCGCTTCGGCCTTGGCCCGGATGGCACCGGCTTCGACACCCGCTTTGACGCGCGCAGCGCCGCCGAGGCCAGCGCCAGCTATCTCAACGAGCGCCTGCGCGAACTGAACAACAACGTGGAAATGTCGGTGGCCGCCTACAACGGTGGTGAAGGCCGTGCCGCGCGCGTGTTCAAGCAGAGTGCGGGCCAGAGCTTCTGGACCGACAGTGTCTACAACCAGTTCCCCGGCGAGACCAAGGACTATGTGCCGATGGTGATCGCGGCGGCCTGGATCTTCCTGCACCCGCAGCAGTACGGCGTGGAATTCCCGAAGATCAGCGCGCAGCCGGCCACGCTGCGCCTGGCCAAGTCCACCACCATCTACGAACTGACCATCTGCCTGGGCAGCCACGGCACCCGCGATGGCTACATGCGCGCGCTGCGCAACCTCAACCCGCGCTATGAAGCCGACGGCTGGATTCCGGCCGGCACGCTGATCAACGCTACCACCCGCATCGCCGGCCTGTACCAGCGCAACTGCGTCAGCGGCCCGCGTGCCGACCTGGCCCGTACCCTGATCACCGCCGACCTGAACGCGGCGATCAAGCGCCCGGCCGCCGCCGGCTACACCGGCAGCGTGGCCGTGGGCGGCGTGGTGCCGGTGGCCGACGCCGCAGCCTCCACCAGCGTGCCGACCACCCCGGTCGCTCCGGTGGCCGCGCCGCGCCCGGCCGCACGGCCAAAGCCGCCGCGCAGCCACAAGGTGGGCCGGGGTGAAACCCTGGGCGCCATTGCCGCGAAGTTCCAGTGCGATGTGCCGACCCTGGCCCGCGCCAACGGCCTGAAGGCCCCGGCCTACAGCCTGCGCCAGGGCCAGACGCTGAAGCTGCAGGGCTGCGACAAGTAATTCCCACGACCGCTGGAATCTGCAATGGACCTCGAAGACACCCGCAACCTGTTCGCCAACCTCCGCGAAAACACCGACTGGGACATCAAGGGCCCGTTGCTGTGGGGGTACTTCTTCGTGCACTCCACCGCTGAGCCGCTGCAGGCGCTGGCAGAGCACCTGCAGGCGGAGGGCTATACCTTCGTGGAATTGTTCGAGCAGGAGCCGGAAGAGGGCGACGCGCCGTTCCACGTGCTGCATGTAGAGCGCGTGGAGATCCACGACGAAGCCTCGCTGGACCGCCGCAACCAGGAATTCGCAGCGCTGGCCGCAGAGAATGGCGTGGAAGACTACGACGGCATGGACGTCGGTCCGGCCCCGGTCCTGCAGTAACGCGCTTCTGGCTGTAGAGCCGAGCCCATGCTCGGCTTCCTTTGCCCACAGAAATGCATGGCCGGTTGCAGCCAGTAGCCGAGCATGGGCTCGGCTCTACATGTACCTCAGCGCAGCTTCGCCAGCGCCTGGCCCAGCTGCACCGGGCTTTCAGCGGCCAGCTGCGGGGCGAACTCAGCCACGCCCGGCGGCAGCAGCACGATCACGGTCGAACCGTAGTTGAAGCGCGCCATCTCGGCGAAGCGCTCCAGCCTGATGCCCTGGCCGCGGTAGTCCTTGCGCGTGATGCGGTCGCCATAATGCGGAATTTCCTCGCCGCTCCACACGGTTTCGACGCCCGATACCAGCAACGCACCCACCATCACGCTGACCATCGGGCCGAAGCTGGTGTCGAAGTGGCAGACCAGGCGCTCGTTGCGGGCGAACAGGCGCGGCACGCCGTTCACTGCGGCCGGGCCGACGCTGAACAGGCGGCCCGGCACGTGCACGGTCTCGCGCAGGGTGCCGGTCCACGGCATGTGCACGCGGTGGTAGTCGCGCGGCGACAGGTACACGGTCGCGTACAGGCCGTCGTTGTACGGTTTGGCGTCCTCGTCACTGCCCAGCAGTTCGGCGGCGGTGAACGATTGGCCCTTGGCCTGGAAGATGCGGCCGGCCTCGATCCTGCCGAGCTGGCTGATGCGGCCGTCGGCCGGCATCACCAGGCTGCGCGGATCGGCGTCGGCCACGCGCGCGCCCGGCTTCAGCGCGCGGGTGAAGAACTGGTTGAAGGTCGCATAGCTGCGCGGGTCCGGGTTGGCCGCTTCGTCCAGGTTCACGTTGAACTTGCGGGTGACCGTGTCGATCAGCCAGCGCGACACGCGCGGATCGTCCGAGTACGCCAGCGAACGCGCCATCGAAGACAGCAGGCGGTGGGGCAGGGCGTACGTCAGGGCGGTGGTGAGGCTCATGGGGCGGTTTTCTCGGTCAGCTTCTGCAGGTCGCGGGCGATCGCCGGCGCGTTGAACGGGGGGCGTACCAGGCCGGCAAGGCGGCCCTGCGGGTCGAGCACGGCCAGGCTGGCCGAATGCTCGACGGTGTAATCCTCGGGGTTCTCGTCGAAGTGCTTGCCCGGCACCTTCTGGAACACGAAACCGAGCGAGGTGGCGAAGCGCTCCAGCGACGGGATATCGGCGGTGGCGGCCAGGGTGTCCTTGTGGAAGCCGTGCGCGTATTCGCCGAGCCGGGTGGCGCTGTCACGATCCGGGTCGACCGAGATGAACAGCACGCGCGGGCGCAGGCTGTCGGGCAGGGCCTCCCACTGGTTCTGCGCGCCAGCCAGCTCGGCCAGGGTGGTCGGGCAGACGTCCGGGCAGAAGGTGAAGCCCAGGAACACCAGCGTCCAGTGGCCCTTCAGCTCGCCCGGTATCAGGCGGGTGCCGTCGGACTGGGCCAGATTGAAGTCGGGCAGTTCGCGCGGCTGCGGGTACAGCGTGATCGCTTCGGTGGCCGGGGCATTGGCCGGCGGCTTCGGCGCAAACACCTGCTGGGCGGCCAGCAGGCCCAGGCCCGCCGCCAGGGCGATCAGCAGGATGATGCCGGCATTGCGATTGAACATGGGTGCCCCCGCGCGAAGTGGGCTCCATCATACCGGGTGAGGCCGGATCGTTTCCGCCGCAACGGATGCTGCCGCGGGCGCCAGCCCCTATAATCGGGGCCCACTTTGCCCGCAGTACCGCCATGACCGCTGAAACGGCCGCCGAACTCCACACGATCATCGATCTGATCCGCTACGGCACCAGCCGTTTCAACGAAGCCGGGCTGACCTTCGGTCACAGCTACGACAATGCGCTGGACGAGGCCACCCAGCTGGTGCTGCACAGCCTGCACCTGCCGCACGATCTGGGCCCGGCCTATGGCCAGGCGCGCCTGCTGCAGGCCGAAAAGCTGCGCGTGCTGGAACTGTTCCAGCGTCGCATCGATGAACGCATCCCGGCCGCCTACCTGACCGGTGAGGCCTGGTTCGCCGGCCTGAGCTTCAAGAGCGACAAGCGCGCGCTGGTGCCGCGTTCGCCGATCGCCGAACTGATCGAATGCGGCTTCGAGCCGTGGCTGGCCGGCCGCGATGTCAGCCGTGCGCTGGACCTGTGCACCGGTTCGGGTTGCATCGCCATCGCCATGGGCCACTACTACCCGAACTGGGAAGTGGATGGCGTCGACCTCAGTGACGAAGCACTGTCGCTGGCCGAGGAAAACAAGGAACGCCTGCAGGCGCACAACGTCACCCTGATCAAGTCGGACCTGTTCAACGGCCTGACCGGCCGCCACTACGACCTGATCGTCACCAACCCCCCGTACGTCACCAACGACGAGACCGACGCCCTGCCGCAGGAATACTCCTACGAGCCGGAGATGGGCCTGCGTGCCGGCGACGACGGCCTGGACCTGGTGCTGAAGATCCTGCGTGACGCGCCGCTGCACCTGAGCGAGGACGGCCTGCTGATCTGCGAAGTGGGCGAATCCGAGCAGCACCTGATCAAGCTGCTGCCGGAAGTCGATTTTTCCTGGATCGAGTTCAAGGTCGGCCAGATGGGTATCTTCGCGGTCGAATGCCGCGAGCTGATCGCCCACAGCGCACGCATCACCGAACTGGCGGCGCAGCGCCCGTGAGCTCCAATTCGTTCGGCAAGCTGTTCACCGTCACCACGTTCGGCGAGTCGCACGGGCCGGCCATCGGCTGCGTGATCGATGGCTGCCCTCCGGGGCTGGCACTGGACGCGGCCGAATTCGCCCACGACCTGCAGCGCCGTGCCACCGGCAAGAGCCGGCACACTTCCGCGCGGCGCGAGGCCGACGAGGTCGAGATCCTCTCTGGCGTGTACGAGGGCCTGACCACCGGCACCCCGATCGCGCTGCTGATCCGCAACACCGACCAGCGCAGCAAGGACTACGCCAACATCGGCCAGCAGTTCCGGCCGGGCCATGCCGACTACAGCTACTGGCACAAGTACGGCATCCGTGACCCGCGCGGTGGCGGCCGTTCCTCGGCGCGCGAAACCACCATGCGCGTAGCCGCCGGGGTGGTCGCCAAGAAGTGGCTGGCCGAGCGCTTCGGCGTGACCGTGCGCGGCTACCTGTCGCAGCTGGGCGACATCACCCCGGCCGGTTTCGACTGGTCGGCGGTGGAAGACAACCCGTTCTTCTGGCCGCACGCCGCACAGGTGCCCGAACTGGAGGCGTACATGGACGCGCTGCGCAAGTCCGGAGATTCGGTCGGTGCGCGCGTGGACGTGGTCGCCGACAACGTGCCGCCGGGCTGGGGTGAGCCGATCTACGGCAAACTCGACGGTGAACTGGCTGCCGCGCTGATGAGCATCAACGCGGTGAAGGGCGTGGAGATCGGCGACGGTTTCGCCAGCGCCGCGCAGAAGGGCACCGAACACCGCGACCTGCTGACCCCGCAGGGCTTCGCCAGCAATCACGCGGGTGGCATCCTCGGTGGCATTTCCACCGGCCAGCCGGTGGTCGCCTCGATCGCGTTGAAGCCGACCTCCAGCCTGCGCCTGCCGGGCCCGTCGCTGGATACGTCCGGCAACGTGGTCGAGGTGGTCACCACCGGCCGCCACGACCCCTGCGTCGGCATCCGCGCCACCCCGATCGCCGAGGCGATGGTAGCGATGGTGCTGATGGACCAGGCGCTGCGCCACCGCGCGCAGTGCGGCGATGTCGGCACGGTCACCCCGCGCATTCCCGGGCAGATCGATGGCTGACACGCGGCCGATCGTGTGGGTGAGCCAGCCGCTGATCGACGCGGCCATCGCGCCGCTGCGCGATCGCGTGCAGCTGCGCAGCACCGACACCGTCACCGCCTGGGCGCCGGACCAGATCGCCGAACAACTGGCCAGCGCCGACGGCGCGATCATCACGCTCAACGAGCGCATCGGCGCGGCCCAGGTGGCCGGCGCCGCGCAGCTGCAGGTGATCGCCAATGTCGGGGTGGGCTACAACAACCTGGATGTGGACGCGCTCAGCGCGACCGGCATCCTGGCCAGCAACACGCCGGACGTCCTGACCGAAACCACCGCCGATCTCGGTTTCGCCCTGCTGATGGCCACCGCGCGCCGCATTACCGAGTCCGAGCGCTGGCTGCGCGAAGGGCAGTGGCAGCAGTGGTCGTTCCAGACCATGCTCGGTGCCGATATCCACGGCAGCACGTTGGGCATCCTTGGCATGGGCCGCATCGGCCAGGGCATCGCCCGTCGCGGCGCGCACGGTTTCGGCATGAAGGTGCTGTACCACAACCGTTCGCAGCTGCCGGCGGCGACCGAGGCGGAATTGGGCGCGACCTATGTGGATCTGGATACGCTGCTGGCACAGTCCGACCACCTGCTGCTGGTGCTGCCGTACACACCGGCTTCGCATCATCTGATCGATGCCGCCGCACTGGCGAAGATGAAGCCGTCGGCGACGCTGGTGAATATCGCCCGCGGTGGCCTGGTCGATGAGATCGCGCTGGCCGACGCGCTGGCCAACGGTCGCCTGGCTGCGGCGGGCCTGGATGTGTACGAAGGCGAGCCAACGGTACGCCCGGAACTGCTGGCGCTGCGCAACGTCGTGCTCACTCCGCATATCGGCAGCGCCTCGCTGGCCACGCGCACGGCGATGGTACAGCTGGCCGTGGATAACCTGGTTGCTGGGCTCGGCCTGGACGGCGGCCCGTCGCGCATGCCGAGCGCGATCAACGCTGATGCGGCGATGGCCGCGCGCGTGACGCTGGGCAAAAAAACCGGGAAACGATAGGGAACCTCCGCGCGCCCCGCTTGAGGAGGTTCCCCGAACCCAGCTGTCGTGCGTGTTTTTCCCCATTCCCGTTTTCGTGAGAGTTCCTCCATGAGCAATGCACAGCGCAGTTTCCACGTCGCCGTCGTCGGTGCCACCGGCGCCGTCGGCGAGACCATGTTGTCGATCCTGGCCGAGCGTGATTTCCCGGTCGGCAGCCTGAGCGTTCTCGCCTCCGAGCGTTCGGCCGGCGGCGAGATCGAGTTCAATGGCCAGAAGGTCAAGGTCCAGGACCTGGCCACCTTCGATCCCACCGGCGTCGAGATCGCCCTGTTCTCGGCCGGTGGCAGCGTGTCCAAGGAATACGCACCGAAGTTCGCCGCAGCAGGCGCGGTGGTGATCGACAACTCCTCGGCCTTCCGTTACGACGATGACGTGCCGCTGGTGGTGTCCGAGGTCAACCCGGAACAGGTCGCCAACCGTCCGCGCGGCATCATCGCCAACCCGAACTGCTCGACCATGCAGATGCTGGTGGCGCTGGCACCGCTGCACCGCAAGTACGGCATCGAGCGCATCAATGTGTCCACCTACCAGTCGGTGTCCGGCGGCGGCCGCTCGGCGATGGAGGAACTGGGCAAGCAGACCGGCCAGCTGCTCAGCTTCCAGGAGATCGATCCGCAGCGTTTCCCGGTGCAGATCGCCTTCAACCTGATCCCGCACATCGATGACTTCCAGGACAACGGCTTCACCAAGGAAGAAATGAAGCTGATCTGGGAGACCCGCAAGATCCTCGGCGATGACAGCATCCTGGTGAACCCGACCGCGGTGCGCGTGCCGGTGTTCTACGGCCACTCCGAGTCGGTGGCGATCGAGACCCGAGACAAGGTCACGGTCGCCGAAGCGCGCGCGCTGCTGGAGCAGTCGCCGGGCATCGAAGTGGTGGATCGCCACGAGGCCGGTGGTTACCCGACCCCGGTCACCCACGCCTCAGGCACCGACGCGGTGTACGTCGGCCGCATCCGCGAGGACCTCTCGCACCCGCGTGGCCTGAACCTGTGGATCGTGTCGGACAACGTGCGCAAGGGCGCAGCCCTGAATGCCGTACAGCTGGCCGAGCTGGTTGCCGCCGAGCAGCGTTGATGGAGAGGCCGGGCAATGCCCGGCCTTTTCTGTAGAGCCGAGCCTACGCTCGGCTCAGGCCATGCAGCCGAGCATGGGCTCGGCTCTACATGGGTGCGGACCTTGGTCCGCACGCTTTATAGTGTCGCCCATGAATAAACGGGCCAGGGGCGCAAAGCGCCCGCTCACCTATCTGTCCGCAGCGCTGCTCGCCTTGGCCAGCAGTTCGGCGCTCGCCCTGGGGTTGGGCGACATCCGCGTCCTGTCCAGGCCGGGCCAGCCCCTGCTGGCAGAAATCCCGGTCGTTTCGGCCGATCCGTCCGAGCTGGAAAACCTGCGGGTGGCCTTGGCCTCGCCGGTCACTTTCGAGCGTGTCGGCCTGCAGCGGCCGACCGGACTGGTCAGCGAACTGCAGTTCGAGCTGACCCGCGACACGCAGGGCAGAGCGGTGGTGCGGGTGACCTCGCAGGCACCGGTGGAGACGCCGTCGCTGAGCTTCCTGATCGAAGCCGACTGGGGCCAGGGCCGCCTGGTGCGCGAGTACTCGGCGCTGGTCGATGCGCCGCCCAGTGCGCTGGCCGTGGCCGAGCCGGAAATCGTCGCGCCGGCAGGCACGCTCTCCAATACGATCGTGCGCGAATCTGCACCGGCTTTGGCAACGGTGCCAGCCGCAGAGGCGCCCGCTGCGCCGCCATCTGCGGTGGCGCCTGCAGCGGCACGCCCGCGTGCGGCCTCCGCGCCGGTCGCTGCACCGGCGGCCGATGGCAGCGTCACCGTACAGCGCGGTCAGACCCTGTCGCAGATCGCCAGGGTGGTGGCGCGTGGCAACCAGGTCAGTCGCGACCGCGCGATGATCGCCCTGCTGCGTGCCAATCCCGAAGCCTTCATCCGTGGCAACGTCAACCTGCTCAAGCAGGGCGCGGTGCTGCGCATGCCGGGCAGCGATGCGCTTGCGGCGGTCGACGCCGCCGAAGCGGCGACGCTGGTGCGCGAGCACGCCGCGCAATGGCGTCAGGCGCGTACCGTGCCGCAACCGGCGGGCATGCTCGCACCAGTTGCCAGGGCGGCAGCCACGAACGCTTCTTCCCCGGCTGCGGCCAACGGGCCACGGCTTGAGATCGCTCCGGCGCTGGCGTCAGACGCCGCGCACGCGGGCACAACCACCGGCACAGCTGCCGGCAGCGAGGGCGACATGCTGGGCAACGAACAACTGCGCCAGGCGCGTGAGGACATCGCCACCCGTGATGCCGAGATCGGCGAGCTGAAGCAGCGCGTGGCCGACCTGGAGAAACTCAGGGAACAGCAGCAGTCGCTGATCGCGATGAAGGACAACGACCTGGCCGCTGCGCAGCAGCGCCTGGCGCAGGCGCCGGGTGCTCGTGATGCGGCGACACCGTGGTACTGGCTGGGGCTGCCGGTACTGCTGCTGGTGGCGGGGGCGGCCTGGCTGCTGCGTCGCCGCAAGCCGTCGCCGTTGCCTCCGCTGCGTGAGGAAGACGATGCCGCCGGCCTGGCCGCAGCGGTGCCGGCAGGTGCCGCGCTGGATGCGCTGGCCGAGCAGTCCTCGTGGTCGTCGCCTGATGCCGGCAACGGCCGCCAGGAACCGGCGATGCCTGCGTGGGCGACCGGAACCGAAGTGCACGACGTGGTGGTCGCCGAACCCACCGCTGAGCACGCGGTGCGGGCCGACCAGGAGGCCGACACGCTGCGCGACCAGGACGCGGTGGCATTGCCCGAAGCGGTGACCGATCTGCCGCGCTGGGACGATCCCGCAACCACCGGCGACGAGGTGGTCCCGGCCGAGCCGCTGCAGGACGATCGCGTTGTACCGCAGGTGCCGGCCGAAGTGGTGGTGCCCGACTACGCACTGCATGCCGAACGGCAGCCGCAGTTCCGCGGTGTGTTCGATCTGCCGGCCGACGCGCATGAGAACCCGTCTCCGGCGGATGCCGCAGGTCCCGAAGCCATCGACGGCATCGACCGTGTCAGCACCGAGGCTGCTCATTCCGACGACACCGCGTCGAGCGCACCCGCGCCTGCCGATGACGCGGGCTGGTCGCCACGTGCCGGCCAGGAGCGCCTGGAACTGGCCATTGCCTACCTCGATCTGGGTGACGCGCAGACGGCGCGCACCTTGTTGCTGGAAGTGGCCGAGGGCGGTGACCTGCACAGCCAGACGCAGGCCCGCGAACTGCTTGCCCGCCTGCCGTGACCGAACCCGCCGACAAGGACCCTGCCATGAGCCGCGAGCGCCGTATCGACTACGTTGAATTCGCCTCCAGCGACCCGGCCGCCAGCCGTGCCTTTTTCGAAACGGCTTTCGGCTGGTCATTCGTCGACTACGGCAGCGACTACACGGCTTTCGACGATGGCCGCCTGCAGGGCGGCTTCTTCCGTGGCCAGCCGCAGCGGGCCGACGACAGCGGTGCACCGCTGCTGGTGCTGTATGCCGACGATCTGGCTCCGGTCGAGGCCGCCGTGCACGACGCCGGCGGCCAGATCGTACGCCCGGTGTTTTCCTTCCCCGGTGGCAGCCGCTTCCAGTTCGTCGAGCCCGGTGGCAACGAACTGGCGGTCTGGTCCGAACGCGATCCGGCCTGAGCGCCGCCCCACCCGCAACATCGAGGTAGCACATGCGTTATGCGCTTGGCGTCGAGTACGACGGCAGCGATTTCAGGGGCTGGCAGAACCTGGGCGAGGGTGGTCCCAGCGTGCAGGCCAGCCTCGAGCAGGCCTTGTCATCGGTGGCGGATGCGCCGCTGCAGGTGGTCTGCGCCGGCCGCACCGATGCCGGTGTGCACGGCCAGTGCCAGGTCGTGCATTTCGACACTGACGTGGTGCGTGACCCGCGCGCCTGGATGCTCGGCACCACCACCCGCCTGCCGCGTTCGATCGCGGTGCGCTGGTGCGTGCCGGTGACCGATGATTTTCATGCGCGCTTCTCGGCACGTGCGCGCCGCTACCGCTATCGGCTGCTCAACCGCGAGGTGCGGCCCGCGCTGGACCGGCAGACCCTGAGCTGGGAGCGCCGCGCGCTGGACGAGACCCTGATGCACGCCGCCGGCCAGGCCCTGCTCGGCGAGAACGATTTCAGCGCGTTCCGTTCGGTGCAGTGCCAGGCGCTGCATGCCCGGCGTGAGCTGCAGTCATTGCAGGTCAGCCGCCAGGGCGAAGTGATCGAAGTCGCAGTGCGTGGCAATGCATTTCTTCATCACATGGTCCGCAATATCGTCGGATCGTTGATCCTGGTGGGCAGCGGCGAAAAACCGGTGGAATGGATCGCCGAACTGCTGGCTGGGCGCGACCGCACCGTAGCTGGTCCCACCGCACCGCCGCAGGGCCTGGTGTTCCTTGGGCCCCTGTACCCCGACAACTGGCATCTGCCCGCCGAGGTCACGCTATGAGCCGTTCCTACTACCGTACACGCATCAAGTTCTGTGGAATGACCCGCGCCGGCGATGTCCGTCTGGCCGGTGAGCTGGGCGTGGACGCAGTGGGTTTCATCTTTGCCCGCGAGAGCAGCCGCCGGGTCGCGCCTGCCGAGGCGCGCGCGATGCGCCAGGCAATCGCGCCGATGGTCGACGTGGTTGCGCTGTTCCGCAACAACAGCAAGGAAGAAGTGCGCGAGGTGCTGCGCACGGTACGACCGACGCTGCTGCAGTTCCATGGCGAGGAGGACGAGAGCTTCTGCCGCAGCTTCAACATGCCGTACCTGAAGGCGATTGCCATGGGGGGGCGCGAAGAGGTCAATGCCCGCACCCTGCAACTGCGTTATCCCAGCGCTGCCGGCTTCCTGTTCGACAGCCACGCGCCGGGTGGTGGTGGCGGCACCGGCGTGGCGTTCGACTGGGGCCGCGTCCCGACCGGATTGCATCGGCCGTTCCTGCTGGCCGGTGGCCTGAACCCGGAAAACGTCTACGACGCCGTGCTGGCGACGCTGCCGTGGGGCGTGGACGTCTCCAGCGGTATCGAACTGGAGCCGGGCATCAAGGACGGTTACAAGATGCGCACCTTCGTCGAGGAAGTGCGGCGCGCCGATTGCACCGTCCTGGAGTGATCCGCGTCACCTGAGGGGCGCCGGGATGTCATCGTCGACGGTGAGCCTTGCAGCAGACCCTCAACCAGGGACTGTCCGCCGACGGCATCGTCGGTCGCCACACCGCTGCCGCCCTGGCGGCGTGGCGTGTGCAGGGTCATGAACCCGCAGCGGCTGTGCCCAAAGGGCCGTCGCTCAACGATGCATCGCATCCGGACCACGCACTGCACAACGCTGGCCGCAGCAAGCTTCCCAGCGTGTTTTCCGAAGAGGCTGCGGCCAATATCACCCTGCATGCAAAGCAGAACGGTATCGACGCGGCCCACAAGCTGCAGAGCATCACGGTGCAGGATGGCAAGCCGTTCGTGATGGGCACGACGCCTGGCTTCCGCACCGCTGTCGATCTGGCCCAGGCGCCGCCGTCGCTGGAGCAGACCAGTGCCAAGCTGCTGGCAGATCCGTCGCACCAGCAGCAGGTGCATGAGGAGCAGCAGCGGGTCGCGATGGGCGGTCGCTGAGGCCTGCGTTGCCGGCTCCGGGAGGTGAATGCCGCCCGGGGCCTCGTCTCATCGCAGTTGCGCTGCTGCCCAGTCGGCCAGGGCGTCTACCCGTGCATCGGCCGGGCCATCCGGCCGCGCCAGCACCCAGAAGCCGCCGGTGGCCGCAAACCCCCACGGTGCGACCAGCCGGCCTGCTGCCAGATCTTCGGCCACCAGCGGCTCGGGCGCGATTGCCGGGCCCAGCCCGGCCATGGCTGCTTCCAGCAGGTAATAGAGATGTTCGAAAGCGGTGCCCAGCTGCAGCTTTGACGGGTCCAGGCGGTGTGCCTGCGCCCAGGCGGGCCAAGCCTGTGGACGTGACGTGGTGTGCAGCACGGTTTCCTGCAGCAGTGCCGAGGGCGGTGCCTGCCGCAGCCGCTGCGCCGCCGGATGTGACGGGGCCACCACCACACCGACCCGTTCCGGTGCCAGCTCGCGGACCTGCCAGCCGCGTGGCCACGGTCCCTGCGCCAGCAACAGCACGGCGTCCAGCGCCGCCTGCGCTTCGGTGAAACTGCCGTCCAGCGCCGACCACTGCAGGCGCACGCCGGGCAGGGCGGCCTGCAGGGCAGGCAGGCGCGGAATCATCCAGCGTGCCAGTACGCTGCCGCTGCAGCCCAGTACCAGTGCTGGGGAGGCCGCGGGCCGCCGCAGCTCGCGCACGCAGCCTTCGATCCCGGCGAAGGCCTCGCTGCACGCTGCCTGCAGGCGCGTACCCGCAGCGGTCAGGCGCAGGCCGCGACCGGCACGCTGGAACAGCGCCAGGCCGAGGTGATCCTCCAGCAGCTTCAGTTGCCGGCTGACCGCGCCGTGGGTGACGTGCAGGTCCTGTGCGGCGCGCCCGACGCCGCCAAGGCGGGCAGTGGCTTCGAACGCGCGCAGCGCATTGAGGGGAGGCAGCAGGGAGCGGCTCACGTGAGATTTCCTGACGATATGTGCCAGATAATATCCATTTTTCCGGTCTTGACCCGTGCGCTAGAGTATCCACCTGTCTGAACCACCGGTCGTATCCATGTCTGCCTCCCCCATTGCCGACTACCACGCCTTCCCGGATGCCCAGGGCCACTTCGGCCGCTACGGTGGCAGCTTCGTTGCCGAAACCCTGGTCGGCCCGCTGCAGGAACTGGCCCAGGCCTATGACCAGGCCCGCCAGGACCCCGCGTTCCAGGCGGCCTATGACCGCGACCTGGCGCACTACGTGGGCCGGCCGAGCCCGATCTATCACGCCCAGCGCCTGAGCGATCACGTCGGCGGCGCGCAGATCCTGCTCAAGCGCGAGGACCTGAACCACACCGGTGCGCACAAGATCAACAACACCATCGGCCAGGCACTGCTGGCCGCACGCATGGGCAAGAAGCGCATCATCGCTGAGACCGGTGCCGGCCAGCATGGCGTGGCCAGTGCCACCGTTGCCGCGCGTCTGGGCCTGGAATGCGTGGTCTACATGGGCGCCACCGACATCGAGCGGCAGAAGATCAACGTCTACCGCATGAAGCTGCTCGGTGCGACGGTGGTGCCGGTCACCTCCGGCTCGGCCACCCTGAAGGACGCGCTCAACGAAGCGATGCGCGACTGGGTGACCAACGTGCAGGACACCTTCTACATCATCGGCACCGTGGCTGGACCGGACCCGTACCCGCGCATGGTGCGCGACTTCAATGCCATCGTCGGCCGCGAAGCGCGTGAGCAGATGCTGGCCGAGTACGGCCGCCTGCCCGATGCGATCACCGCCTGCGTCGGCGGCGGCAGCAACGCCATCGGCCTGTTCCACGCCTTCCTCAACGATCGCCAGGTCGAGATCGTCGGCGCCGAAGCCGCCGGTGATGGCATCAGTACCGGTCGCCATGCCGCCTCCATCGCAGCAGGCCGCCCCGGCGTGCTGCACGGCAACCGCACGTACGTGCTGTGCGACGATGACGGCCAGATCATCGAGACCCATTCGGTGTCGGCCGGCCTGGACTATCCGGGCGTCGGCCCGGAGCACGCGTTCCTGGCCGATACCGGCCGCGCGCGCTACCTCGGCATCACCGACGAGGAAGCGCTGCAGGCCTTCCATCTGCTGGCGCATACCGAGGGCATCCTGCCCGCGCTGGAATCCAGCCATGCGCTGGCACAGGCAATCAAGCTGGCGCGTGAGCGTCCGCGTGACCAGATCGTGCTGTGCAACCTGTCCGGCCGCGGCGACAAGGACGTGCACACCATCGCCGCGCGCGAAGGGCTTGTGCTGTGAATCACGTGCTGCGCCACGGCGGGGCGCTGGTGCTGGTGATCGGCATGGGCGGCTGCACGCCGCCCGATCCACCGGTGCTTGCCCCGGCGCCGGCCGCCCCCGCGGCGATCGCCCCGGCACGCGAACCGGCCAGCAACGACGATGAGGCCGCACATCGCCCGATCGAGGGCGCGGCGATGTCCACGGCAGGCGACGGCGGCGAGGACCAGGCGGCCCGGGCGGTGGTGTCGGTGGCCCTGGACCATGCCGGTGAGGTGCTGATCGGCCAGCCCTTCAGCGAACTGCAGGGCGAGGCGCAGTGGCACTCGGCCGGGCTGGGCGAGTCGACCGCTGGGCGTTGCGAGTACTACGAGCGCGGCACGCTGCCCGAGGGCGTGGCGATGATGGTGCAGGACGGCGACGTGGTGCGCTTCGACCTGGCCCCCATCGACGATTCCGGCCAGGTGGTGCTGCAGCCGGGGCCGTTCGGCCTTCATCTGGGCATGCCACGCGCGCAGGCACTCCAGCAGTTGCCCAAGGGCGTTTCCACGCAACCCTATGGTGATGATGCGGAGGCCGGCGAGAGCCTGCTCTGGCAGGACCCCGGTTCCGACCTGGCGATCCGTGTGGAGATCGTCGACGGCACCATCTCCCGAATGTACTGGGGCGCCAGCGGCGCCGTTGACCTGATCGAAGGATGTACCTGACATGTCCGTATCCCGACTCGATGCCTGCTTCCAGCGCCTGCGCGAACAGCAGCGCAAGGCGCTGATTCCCTTCATCACCGCAGGTGATCCCTCGCTGGAAGCCACCGTGCCGGTCATGCACGCGCTGGTCGATGCTGGTGCCGACGTGATTGAACTGGGCGTGCCGTTCTCCGATCCGATGGCCGATGGCCCGACCATCCAGCGTAGTTCCGAACGCGCGCTGGCGCGGGGAGCCGGCAGCCGCTATGTGCTGCAGGCGGTGGCGCAGTTCCGGGAGCGTGATGCGCACACCCCGGTGGTGCTGATGGGCTACCTGAACCCGGTGGAGATCCACGGCTACGCTGCCTTCGCCGGGGCGGCCGTGCAGGCTGGCGTGGACGGGGTGCTGCTGGTCGACCTTCCGCCGGAAGAAGCCGTTGAAGCGCAGCAGGCCTTCGATGCAGCGGGCCTGGCGCTGGTCCTGCTGGCGTCGCCGACCACCAGCCAGGCGCGTGCCGACAAGCTGCTGGCCCTGGCCCGTGGTTACCTTTATTACGTCAGCTTTGCCGGCGTGACCGGCGCCTCCGAGCGCCTGGACAGCGACGCCGCCAGCGCCCGCCTGCAGGCGTTGCGGGCGCGCGCCTCGGTGCCGGTGGTGGCGGGCTTCGGCATCAAGGACGCCGGCAGTGCCGCAGCCATGGCCCGCCAGGCGGATGGCGTGGTGGTCGGAAGTGCGCTGGTGGCGGCGCTGGCCGAAGCGGGCTCGGCTGAAGACGCGGCCCAGCGTGCGCGGGCGTTCCTCGCCCCGCTGCGGCAGGCGCTGGACGCGTAGCGGTAATGCTGGCCGCTGGCCGGCATCGTCCGTACCCACCCGCGTGCAGGGCCGCCGGCCAGCGGCCGGCACCGCGCAGCACCTAAACGTACGTCCCAGCATGGTTTTTCCGGCTGCCCCGTAGCTGGCAAGGGGGTGCACGGCCGGGGAAAGCGGAGCTAGACTGTCCGCCTTTGCGGCCCATGGGCCGCCCTGAACGGAAGTGTCCTCCCGCATGAGTTGGCTCAGCAAGTTGATGCCGTCCGGCATCCGCACCGACAACACCCCCAGCAAGAAGCGCAGTGTCCCCGAGGGCCTGTGGGAAAAGTGCAGCAACTGCGGCAGCGCGTTGTACCGTCCGGAACTGGAAGAGAACCTGGAGGTCTGCCCGAAGTGCGGCCACCACATGGCGATCCGCGCGCGTGCGCGCCTGGCGGCCCTTTTCGACGCCGACAGCACCACCGAGATCGGTGCGCGCCTGGGACCGACCGACCTGCTCAAGTTCAAGGATCAGAAGAAGTACAGCGAGCGCATCAAGATCGCGCAGAAGAACACCGGCGAATACGACGCGCTGATCGCCATGCGCGGCCTGCTCAAGGGCCGTGCGCTGGTCGCCTCGTCGTTCGACTTCGCCTTCATGGGGGGCTCGATGGGCTCGGTGGTGGGCGAGCGTTTCGCGCTGGCCGCAGAAACCGCGGTCGAGATCGGTGCGCCTTACGTGTGCTTCTCGCAGAGTGGCGGCGCGCGCATGCAGGAAGGCCTGTTCTCGCTGATGCAGATGGCCAAGACCTCCGCTGCGCTGGGCAAGCTGCGTGAAGCCGGGCTGCCGTACATCTCGGTGCTGACCCATCCGACCACCGGCGGCGTTTCGGCGTCGTTCGCGATGCTGGGCGACATCAACATCGCCGAACCGCAGGCACTGATCGGCTTCGCCGGCCCGCGCGTGATCGAGCAGACCGTGCGCGAGAAGCTGCCGGAAGGTTTCCAGCGTTCGGAGTTCCTGCTGGAGCACGGTGCCATCGACCAGATCTGCGATCGCCGCGAACTGCGCGACCGCCTGTCCGATCTGCTCGCCATGCTGGGTCGGCAGCCCGCGCCGCAGGTAGCCTGATGGGTGCCCGCAAGTACTTCGGCACGGACGGCATCCGTGGCCGGGTCGGGCAGGGCGTGATCTCGGCCGACTTCGTGCTGCGCCTGGGCAATGCGCTGGGCCGTGTCCTGCTCGCCCAGCGTGGCCAGGACGGACGCCGGCCGATCGTGGTGATCGGCAAGGACACCCGCATTTCCGGCTACATGTTCGAGGCGGCGCTGGAGGCCGGCCTGGTCGCCGCCGGCGCCGACGTGCAGCTGCTGGGTCCGATGCCGACCCCGGCGGTGGCGTTCCTGACCCGCACGCTGGGCGTGGACGCCGGCATCGTCATCAGCGCCTCGCACAACCCGCATTACGACAACGGCATCAAGTTCTTCTCGGCCCAGGGCGAGAAGCTCGACGATGCCACCGAGCTGGCCCTGGAGGCGGCGCTGGACGTTCCGTTCACCACCGCCGAATCGGAAAAGCTGGGCAAGGCATTCCGTGCACGCGAAGCGGTCGGCCGCTACATCGAATTCTGCAAGGCCAGCGTGCCGCGCACATTCGATCTGCGTGGCCTGCGCCTGGTGCTGGATTGCGCGCATGGTGCCGCCTACCAGATCGCGCCGCTGCTGTTCCGCGAACTGGGTGCCGAGGTGATCGGCATCGGCGCCGAGCCCAATGGCATCAACATCAACGCCGGCGTGGGCTCCACCCATATCGACAACCTTGCGGCCAAGGTCCGCGAGACCGGCGCCGATCTCGGTATCGCCTTCGATGGTGATGGCGACCGCGTGCTGATGGCCGACGACCAGGGCAACCCGGTCGATGGCGATGACCTGCTGTACATCCTGGCCCGTGCCTGGAAGGCCGAAGGCCGCCTGCGCGGCCCGGTGGTCGGCACGCTGATGAGCAACTATGGCATCGAGAAGGCCCTCGCCGACCTGCAGATTCCATTCGTGCGCAGCAATGTCGGCGATCGCTACGTGCACCAGGCGCTGATCGAAGGCGGTGGTGTGCTCGGCGGTGAAGCCTCCGGCCACCTGCTGTGCCTGGACCGCGCCACCACGGGGGACGGCATCGTCAGCGCCCTGCAGGTGCTGGTCGCGCTGCGCAACAGTGGGCAGACCCTGCGCCAGGCGCTGAAGGGCCTTGCGCGGGTACCGCAGAAGACCGTGAACGTGCGTCTGGGCAATGTCCCGGCCAAGACTGCGGTGCAGTCTGAAAGCGTGCAGTCCGCGCTGGCTGTGGCGCAGCAGGCTGTCGCCGGCCGTGGCCGCGCGTTCTTGCGCCCGTCCGGTACCGAGCCGGTGGTGCGGGTCACGGTCGAGGCCGATGACGCCACGCTGATGCAGGACACGCTGGACCGCCTGTCCGCAGCGGTGCGTGAAGCCGCTGCCTGAAGCGCGTGCATATTCGCACCAACGAAAAACGCCCCGCAAAGCCGGGGCGTTTTTCATTCAACCGGCAGGGGCGTGGTGCTTATGGCCCCGGCACCATCTTCTTCTGGCGCGCTTTGAAGCCATTGAACAGTGGCGCGATCAGCGGGTTGTAGCTCTGCGCGATGCGCTTGCGCAGCCAGCTGGCCGGGCGGTTGCGGATCGCGAAGCGGTAGATGCGCTCCGGATCACCGCCGACCACGTTGCGGCCGAACGGGTGGGTGGTGTGCAGGTAGCGGAAGCCCTGCTCGCGTGCCACCTCGATGTGGTCCTGGTCGAAATCGCCGTAGGGCCAGCACAGCGTATCGGACACCTCGCCGAGCTTGTCCTGCAGGACGTCGCGCGAGATCGCCAGATCCCGGCTGAGGCCCGCACGGCGCTGCGCACGGTCCAGATCGTCGCGGCGCAGCCAGCGGGTGTGGGTGTGGGTATGGCAATGCACTTCGAAGGTGCCGGCGGCAATGGCTGCGCGTGCTTCGCTCCAGCGCATCATCACATCGTCGCTGCGGTCCTGCTCGTAGATCGCCGCTTCGCAGCCACGATGGTCCGGCGTCGACGGCAGTGCCGCGCCGGCAATGCCGGCGTGCGGACGTTCCGGGCCTTCGCCCATCCAGCCGGTGACCACGAACACCACCGCGTGCATGCCGTACTTCTGCAGGATCGGGTGCGCATACACCCAGTTGTCGAGATAGCCATCGTCGAAGGTGATGACGATCGACTTGCGCGGCACCGGCTTGCCGGCCAGGAAGCCGGCGTACTGCTCCAGCGTCAGTGAGGTCCAGCCATTGGCTGCCAGCCACGCAATCTGGCTTTCGAAGTTCTCCGGCGACACGGTGATCATGCCCGGCGAAGGGCTGACGTGGTGGTGCATCAGCACCGGAACGGTTCGTGCATCAGCCATGTCCCAGCTCCTTCAGCCACTGGTGGTAGTAGTGTTCGGTCGCTTCACCGTGGCCGTCCGGCGTGAAGCGATGTGCGCCGTGCATCCACTCCCAGCCAGCGCGCCCCATCTGCCGTCGCCGTTCCGGGTCGTCCACCAGCAGGCGCAATGCACCTGTCAGGGCGGCATTGTCACCCAAACGGGTGAGGATCGCATTGCTGCCATCGATCACCATCTCCGGCACGCCGCCCACCCGCGTGGCGACGATCGGTACGCCCACGTAGGCCGCTTCCAGGAATACGGTGCCGGCCGCTTCCTTGTGCGAGGCCAGTGCGAAGATGTCGAAGCCGGCCATCAGCCTGCAGGCTCCATCGCGGTAGCCGAGCAGGTGGACCTGGCGCTGCAGCCCGTGCTCGGCGCACATCGCCTGCAGTCGTTCCGTCACGGCCTGGCCATCACCGACAATCACCAGGTGCAGGTCCGGGTTGGCTTTGCACAGCGGCACCATCGCCTGCAGCAGGTCGGCATGGCCTTTGGGCTCACGCAGCACGGCCACGCAGCCGACCACGATGTCCTGCTCGCCGAAGCCAAGCTCGGCACGCACTTCCGCGCGTACGTCCTGCAGGCACTGCCAAGGATCGGCCTTGCGGATATCACTCCAGCGCGGAGGCACCGCGATCGGCGGCACGACACCAATGCGCTCGGCTGGAATGCCGCGGTCGACCAGCAGTTGCTTGACGAAGCTGCTGACGGTCAGCACCCGGTGTGGAAGCCCGGTATAGGTCAGCAACGAGTTGACCGGGCTCATCAGATGGCGCGAGCGCACCACCAGCGGCGTGCCGCCCAGGCGTGCACCGGCGGCGGCGATCAGCGCATCGCGGCGGCTGGTGGTATTGACCACGTCGAAGCGTTCGCGGCGCACCAGCCGCGATACCGACCACATGCCGCGCAGCAGGCGTGCCAGGCCGCCCATGCGCAGCGGATGCACGGTGAATCCGTCCTCGCGTGCCAGTGTGGCCAGGCGTGCATCGGGCTGGCACAGCAATGACACCTCATGGCCACGCGCGCGCATCACCTGCATGTGCCGGAAGATGTAGATCTCCTACCCGCCCATTCCCTTGGCGGCTTCGGTATGCAGGATGCGCAGAGGACGGTTCATGCAGGATCGGTCCTTGAAGATCAGCGGTTGCGGAAGCGCGTCAGCGCTTCCCATGCAGAGCGGATGGCTGCGGCGTCCGGAGCCTGCTGCGGCAGCGGGCGGTAGTGCCGGTCGAGCGCGGTCGCGTTGCCGAACTTGTCGAATACGTAGATGGCATCGCCATGGCGTACAGCGCGTTGCGACCAGCTCTCCACCACCAGTGCACGTTCGCTGGCGGCGGGCGTGGCCAGCAGGTCCTGGCCGGTACTGAAGTCCGTCAATGCGTTCTCGCAGCCCAGCGCATGGCGCATCAGCGTCGGTACCCAGTCTTCGTGCGAGCTGGTGCGGACGTCGCGGCCAGCGGCCCTGCCTGGCCAATGCAGCACGAACGGGACCTGCAGCTGGTAATCGGAGAAGTTGCCGTTGTGGCCCCAGTAGTTCAGCTTGAGGTCGTTGAACTCTTCGGCATGGTCACCGGTGACCAGCACGATGGTGTCCTCGGCCAGGCCCTGCGCGCGCAGGTCGTCCAGCAGCGAACCGATCAGGCTGTCGGCATAGTGCACGGCAGTGCGGTAGCGGTTGAGTTCCGGCGTCGGGTCGTGGTCCGGCCCGAAGGACAGGAAGTCGATCTCCTTGGCCATCGGCGTGGCTACCGGTGGGTAGCTGGCGGGCAGGTGGTAGCCGGCGTGGGTGGAGTCGAGGAACACGAAGCCGAACCATGGGTGCTGCGCCGCCTGGCTGCTGCGGATGTCATTCCGCAGCGCGGCGACGATGGCTGCGTCGCGCTTGTCGGGGGTCATGGCGGAAGGGCCCTGGTGCAGCTGGTCGCGCACATCGGCAAATGCCGTGCGATCGAATTCCGGGCTGTACAACGGCGCGCTGCCGTACAGGTGCAGGTCGTAGCCCTGCTGGCCCAGCACCTGGAACAGCTGCGAGCCGCGCTGTTCGTCCAGCATGCTCTGCCAGTAGCCGCCGGGCAGGCCGTAGAGCAGGCCGAACAGGCCGTAGCGGGTGGCATTGCCGGTGCTGAAATGGCGATCGAACACGCGCGCGTCCTGCGCCAGCGCCGACGTGTTGGGCATCAGCTGCGGCGTCAGCACGTCCTGGCGCAGCGATTCCAGCACCACCATCAGCACATTGGGGCGGTGTGGGTTCTGGCAACGCAGGGGCTGGAGCGGATACAGCAGCTGCGCATGGCGCGGGTCGGGCAGGCCCGCCTGCTGTTCGCTTATGACCCCGAGCCTGCGCATGAAGCTCTTGGCGGTGATCGGCTGTGCCCAGGGCAGGTAGTTCCACTGCGCGATGACGGCACGGTCGCCGCGGGCATCGTAATAGGCCGTGGCGGCTTGGCCGCCGGCCATCAGCAGCGCAACGATGGCCCACCCTTGCAGGACCCGGCGGCGGCGCGGCCGGGCGGGCAGCAGCTTCCAGCATGCCCAGGCCAACAGTCCTTCAGCCGTGAAGATGGCGGCCACCAGCAGTCCGGCCTGCAGCCAGGTCTTCCACGACAACGCGACCTGGTCCTGCAGCGCACCGCCGAACACCATGTTCACCACCATGGCATTGAGGTGAAACCGATACAGAGTGAAAACCTTTGCATCAACCAGCAACAGGCACAGCCACAGGCCCTGCAGCAGCACGGCGCTGAGGCTCAGGGGGCGTGCGCTGCGCGGCCAAAGGCCCATCAGCAGCGGCAGCAGGCCGGCGAGGGCGCCGAATGCCAGCAGGTGACCGGGCAGGGCAACGGCCAGATAGGCCAGGCCCACGCTGCCCCCCGGGTTGTCTGCCAGCGGTACGTTGCCGAGCGTGATCGCCATGGCCAGCAGCGCGTTGCCGGCCACGAACAGCGACCACCACGCCAGGCGGCGCCAGTGGCGTGCGGGGCCGGAGGGCAGGGCGGTGTCGGCAGAGGGAGCAGCAGGGCGCATGAGGGACTGGGGCGGCGGGTGATGCAGGCGGCGGGATCCCCGGGGTGACGGAATCGTGGGGCCGCGCGCGGGTCGCGCATTGTATCTGTTTGTTTCTTCGTATCGGGTGGCGTCCCCCGGGCGATCTGTCACAATGTTCAGGTGGGCCATGAATGCGCTGGCCCCCCAGACCCAATGACAAGCCAGGAACCGCTGTGAGCCAGATCCCCACCCTCGACATCACCCGTTTCGACAGCGACCGCGAGGCCTTCGTGGCCGAGCTGGGCGCGGCCTACCGCCAATGGGGATTCGCGGGCATCCGCAACCACGGCATTCCGCAGGCCGACATCGATGCGGCCTACGATGCCTTCAAGGCCTTCTTCGCCCTGCCCGAAGAGGTCAAGCGCAAGTACCACGTGGCCGGCAGCGGCGGCGCCCGCGGCTACACCCCGTTTGGGGTGGAGACCGCCAAGGGCTCCAAGCACTTCGACCTGAAGGAGTTCTGGCACATCGGCCGCGAGATCGCCGACGACTCCAAGTACCGCGATGTGATGGCGCCGAACCTGTGGCCGACCGAGGTCGAGGGCTTCCGTGAGCGCGGCTACGGCCTGTACCAGGCACTGGACAACCTGGGGTCGCGCGTCCTGTCGGCGCTGGCCCTGCATATCGGCCTGCCTGCAGACTTCTTCGCCGACAAGACCAACTTCGGCAACTCGATCCTGCGCCCGATCCATTACCCGCCGATCACCACCGACGACATCCCGAACGTGCGTGCTGGTGCCCATGGCGACATCAACTTCATCACCCTGCTGGTCGGTGCCAGTGCCGCAGGCCTGGAAGTGCAGTCGCATGATGGCGAGTGGGTGCCGTTCACGTCAGACGCGGACACCATTGTGGTCAACATCGGCGACATGCTGCAGCGCCTGACCAACCACGTGTATCCGTCGACCATCCACCGCGTGGTCAATCCCCCGGGCGAGCTGGCGCGCCAGCCGCGCTACTCGGTGCCGTTCTTCCTGCACCCGAACCCGGACTTCCTGATCGACGTGCTGCCCTCGTGCATCACCCCGGAGAACCCGAGCCGGTACCCGGAGCCGATCACCGCCCACGGCTTCCTCGAGGAGCGCCTGCGCGAGATCAAGCTGAAATAAAGAGAAGCGAGGCCGCCGAAAGGCGGCCTTTTTCTTTGCAGGGTTGCACCCTGCACCCGCGGTAGTGCCGGCCGCTGGCCGGCAAACCCAAAGCCAAAGCGGCTCTGGGTTTCTGCGTGTTGGGCGGGGCGGCGTGGGTTGGCAGGACACGCCGTGAACCCCAAGACCGGCCCAGCCGCTGGCGGCTGTGCGTTCGGGCGCTTGCGAAGCAGTGCTTCGCAAGCAAAGCGACCTCACCCCTGGGGGCTCGATGGCGCCTTGCTCGTGTGCGCTGTCCTGCGCACACGGCAAGACCGGGGTTGGGCGTCCTGCCCAACCCGCCCGAGGCATGCCTCGGGCCCATGGCGCCAACGGTCCTGCCAACCCACACCGCCCCGTTCCCGACAGCTTCCCGGTGACGGTGGGTAAATCGCGATTCCCGGTGGGTGTCGACCTTGGTCGACGCGGTAGATCCACGCCATGCGTGGATGAGATATCTCTGTTCGAAGTGGGGTAGGGGGTTGGTCCAGCCAGCATCAACCCGGGATGCAGCTTTTGCCTTTGCTCTTGCTCTTCTTTTTTTCTTTCCGTGGCGGGCGGAACCGCCGGAATGTGTCAAAGGCCGGGCGGGTGGGGCTGCGCAGGGGCGTGAGCCGCATGGATGCGGCGATCGAGCTTACATGGACGTACTTGCAGCGCCCCCTGCGCAGTCCCACCCGCCCGGCCAAGCCCCAGATCTAGCCGGGCTCTCCGCGACCAACCAAACCCCGCCCCCCCCCCTCCGCCACGAGGGGCTGCGCCGTTGGCTGAAAATCCATGTAACCGCTTACAAGGAAACGGATTTTTGCCGCAGCGGGTATCATGCTCGGCTGACTTCACACAGGAGCCACCCGCTCATGCGCCGCAAGATCGTCGCCGGAAACTGGAAGCTGCATGGCAGCCGTCAATTCGCCAATGAACTGCTGGGGCAGGTGGCTGCCGGGCTTCCGCTGGAGGGCGTGGACGTGGTGATCCTGCCGCCGCTGCCGTACCTGGGTGAGCTGGTCGAGGACTTCGGCGCGACTGGCCTGGCCTTTGGCGCGCAGGACGTGAGCAGCAACGAGAAGGGCGCCTACACCGGCGAGGTCTGCGCGGCCATGCTGGTCGAGGTTGGGGCCCGCTATGGCCTGGTCGGCCATTCCGAGCGCCGCCAGTACCACCATGAGAGCAGCGAGCTGGTCGCGCGCAAGTTCGCCGCCGCCCAGCACGCCGGCCTGGTGCCGGTGCTGTGCGTGGGCGAGACCCTGGAACAGCGCGAGGCCGGGCAGACCGAAGCGGTCATCGCCAGCCAGCTGGCGCCGGTGCTGGAGCTGGTGGGCGCGGCAGGTTTCGCCAATGCTGTGGTCGCCTACGAGCCGGTCTGGGCCATCGGTACCGGCCGTACCGCCAGCAAGGAACAGGCACAGCAGGTGCACGCGTTCATCCGTGGCGAAGTCGCGCGCATCGATGCTAGAATCGCTGATTCACTGCCCATTGTTTACGGCGGTAGCGTGAAGCCCGACAATGCCGGGGAACTGTTCGCGCAGCCGGATGTCGATGGTGGGCTGGTCGGCGGCGCCTCCCTGGTGGCCGCGGACTTCCTGGCCATCGCACGGGCGGCGGCCGCGAACTAATCCTAGAAGTATTGTCCGAGGGCGGTTTCCAATGCTGATGTTGATCCTCAATGTCGTCTACGTGCTGGTCGCTGTGGCCATGATCGCGCTGATCCTGATGCAGCGTGGCTCGGGTGCGGCGGCAGGTTCGGGCTTTGGTGCTGGTGCCTCGGGCACGGTGTTCGGTGCGCGCGGCGCCTCGAACTTCCTGTCCAAGTCGACCAAGTGGCTGGCCGTGGTGTTCTTCGGCATCAGTCTCTTCATGGCCTGGTATGCCGGTCACGGTAGCCGCCCGGCGGCCGACCAGGATCTGGGCCTGATGTCCGCCCCGGCGGCCAGCGCGCCGGCGGCTCCGGCGGGCGAACTGCCGGCCGTTCCGAAGGCCGATGCGGTCCCGGCCGCCCCGGTTCCGGCGGCGAATGTGCCGGCTCAGGCGGAATCTTCGGTTTCTGGTGAAGAAAAGCCTTCGGAAGGCTCCCAGAAACACTGAAGCCGGTTACAATACGCGGCGCATCGGGAAGATAGTCTGATGTGATCGTTTGCCCAGGTGGCGGAATTGGTAGACGCACTACCTTGAGGTGGTAGCGACGCAAGTCGTAGGGGTTCGAGTCCCCTCTTGGGCACCATTTGTAAGTAAAGCGGGTTCGTCTGGCGCGCAAGGCGCCAGGCAGATTCCCGTCCACTCCCCCATGCCAAAGCGCCTGCAGGCGCGGCGGCAGAGGCAAGAGAGAATCGCTGTGCTGGCCGAATATTTGCCGTCTCTGCTGTTTCTGATCGTTGCCACCGGTATCGGCGTTACGCTGATGCTGGTTGGTCGATTCCTCGGTCCCCGCCGCCCCGATCTGGAAAAGCTCTCGCCGTACGAGTGCGGCTTCGAGGCCTTCGAAGACGCGCGCATGAAGTTCGATGTGCGCTACTACCTGATCGCGATCCAGTTCATCGTCTTCGACCTGGAAATCATCTTCATCGTGCCGTGGACCCAGGTCTTCATGGAACTGGGCGCCCGCTCGCTCATCACCATGGGCCTGTTCGTCGGCATGCTGTTCCTCGGTTTCATTTACGTCTGGAAGAAGGGAGCGCTGGAATGGGAGTGATTCAGACTCTCGATGGCCTCATGAACAACCCCACGCCGGAAGGCCGGGTTGATGACATCCTGCGGCCGGAAGGCGACAACCCGCTGCTGGAGAAGGGCTTCGTCACTACCAGCGTCGATGCACTGCTGAACTGGGCGCGCACCGGCTCGATGTGGCCGATGACCTTCGGCCTGGCCTGCTGCGCCGTCGAGATGATGCACGCCGGTGCCGCGCGCCTGGACCTCGACCGCTACGGCGTGGTGTTCCGCCCGTCGCCGCGTCAGTCCGACGTGATGATCGTGGCCGGCACCCTGGTCAACAAGATGGCCCCGGCGCTGCGCAAGGTCTACGACCAGATGCCGGACCCGAAGTGGGTCATCTCGATGGGTAGCTGCGCCAACGGTGGCGGCTACTACCACTACTCCTATTCTGTGGTGCGCGGCTGTGATCGCGTGGTGCCGGTGGACGTCTACGTCCCGGGCTGCCCGCCGACCGCCGAGGCGCTGGTGTACGGGATCCTGCAGCTGCAGAAGAAGATCTGGCGTACACAGACCATCGCCCGCTGACCCCTTCACCTGACAAGAGCGCGCCAAGCCCCCATGGCAGAGCAAGCATCCTTCATCGACCGACTGTCCGCACGTTTCGCTGGTGCGAAGGTCATCGTGGTCGAACCCCGCGGCGAAGTGACGCTGGAAGTGCCTGCCGCCGAGTGGCACGCCACCGCCCTGGCGCTGCGTGACGAGTTTGGTTTCGAGCAGGCCGTGGATCTGTGCGGCGTCGACTACCTCGGCTACGGCTCCGACGAGTGGGACACCGCCGATGTGTCCTCGCAGGGCTTCAGCCGTGGCGTCGAAGGCAAGGCCCAGGGCCGCTTCGCGTGGGGCGAGTTCCCCACCGAGGAAAACGGTGCCGACGGTGCCCGCCCGCAGCACATGCCGACCCAGCGCTTCGCCGTGGTCGCCCAGCTGCGTTCGTACCAGCACAACCTGATGATGCACCTGCGCTGCTTCGCCCCTGACGAAGCGCTGCCGGTGGTGTCCTCGCTGACCGGCATCTGGCCGGGCCTGAACTGGTTCGAGCGCGAAGCGTTCGATCTGTACGGCGTGATCTTCGAAGGCCACCCGGACCTGCGCCGGATCCTGACCGACTACGGTTTCGTCGGCCATCCGTTCCGCAAGGATTTCCCGCTGATCGGCAATGTCGAAGTCCGCTACGACGAAGAAAAGAAGCGCGTGATCTACGAACCGGTCACCTCGGTGGAGCCGCGTGTCGGCGTGCCGCGCGTGATCCGCGACGACGCCCGTCTGCAGACCGCAGAAGGTGAGCGCGCGCAGGAGGCAGTGAAGTGAGCCACGTACACCAGGCTGGCGAAGCGTTGGCCAGCAACGCCGCCGAAAGCCGGCAGGAAATCCGCAACTACACCATGAACTTCGGCCCGCAGCATCCGGCCGCTCACGGTGTGCTGCGCCTGATCCTGGAAATGGACGGTGAAACCATCATGCGCGCCGACCCGCACGTGGGTCTGCTGCACCGTGGTACCGAAAAGCTGGCCGAGTCCAAGCCGTTCAACCAGTCGATCGGCTACATGGATCGCCTGGATTACGTGTCGATGATGTGCAACGAGCACGCCTACGTGCGCGCGATCGAGACCCTGATGGGCATCGAGGCGCCGGAGCGTGCCCAGTACATCCGCACCATGTACGATGAAATCACCCGCATCCTCAACCACCTGATGTGGCTGGGCTCCAACGCGCTCGACCTGGGCGCGATGGCGGTGATGCTGTACGCCTTCCGCGAACGCGAAGAGCTGATGGACTGCTACGAAGCGGTTTCCGGCGCGCGCATGCACGCGGCGTACTACCGTCCGGGCGGTGTCTACCGCGACCTGCCGGACCACATGCCGAAGTACAAGGAATCGCGCTGGCACAAGGGCAAGGCGCTGAAGCAGCTCAATGCTTCGCGCGAAGGCTCGCTGCTGGACTTCCTGGAGAACTTCACCGTCGAGTTCCCCAAGCGCATCGACGAATACGAAACCCTGCTTACCGACAACCGTATCTGGAAGCAGCGTACCGTCGGCATCGGCGTGGTCACTCCCGAGCTGGCCCATCAGTGGGGCATGACCGGCGTGATGCTGCGCGGCTCGGGCATTGCCTGGGACCTGCGCAAGAAGCGTCCGTACGCCAAGTACGATGCCGTCGATTTCGACATCCCGCTGGGCAAGGAAGGTGACTGCTACGACCGCTACCTGGTCCGCGTTGCCGAAATGCGCGAATCCAACCGCATCATCAAGCAGTGCGTGGCGTGGCTGAAGGCCAACCCGGGCCCGGTGATGGTGAAGAACTTCAAGGTCGCTCCGCCCAGGCGCGAGGACATGAAGGACGACATGGAAGCGCTGATCCACCACTTCAAGCTGTTCAGCGAAGGCTACTGCGTACCGGCCGGCGAGACCTACTCGGCGGTGGAGGCCCCGAAGGGCGAGTTTGGCTGCTACCTGGTCTCCGATGGCGCCAACAAGCCGTTCCGCGTGCACCTGCGCGCGCCGGGCTTCGCCCACCTGTCCTCGATCGATTCGGTCGTGCGCGGCCACATGCTGGCCGACGTGGTGGCGATGATCGGTACCTACGACCTGGTGTTCGGCGAGGTTGACCGGTAATGCCGTCCGCTACGCCAACGCCCGCTGCAGGCAGCCGGCGCAAGCCGGCGCCGCAGTTTCTGGAATTTCACGTTATGCATTTCGCTGAGGTCGGCCGATGAAGGCGACAGGTAATTTCGAGGCGGCGCGCGACGTCGACCCGATGGTGGTGCTGAGCGACAAGACCCGCGCTCACATCGATCACTGGCTGTCCAAGTTCCCGCCGGATCGCAAGCGCTCTGCCGTGCTGCAGGGCCTGCATGCGGCCCAGGAGCAGAACCAGGGCTGGCTGACCGACGAGCTGATCGCCGCCGTGGCCAAGTACCTGGACCTGCCGCCGGTCTGGGCCTACGAGGTCGCCAGCTTCTACTCGATGTTCGAGACCGAGAAGGTGGGCCGCAACAACGTGGCCATCTGCACCAACATCAGCTGCTGGCTCAATGGCGCCGAAGACATCGTGCGCCACTGCGAGAAGAAGCTGGGCATCAAGCACGGTGAATCGACCCCGGATGGCCGCGTCTACCTCAAGCGCGAGGAAGAGTGCCTGGCCGGCTGCGGCGGCGCACCGATGATGGTCATCAACGGTCACTACCATGAGCGTCTGACCCTGGAAAAGGTCGACGAGCTGCTGGACGGGCTGGAGTAAGGGCATGGCACATCACCACGAATCCAAGGGTCCGGTCGGCCCCGCGCCGCTGCCGCACCAGGTGGTCTACACCACCCTGCATTACGACACCCCGTGGTCGTACGAAAGCTACCTGAAGACCGGTGGTTACGCCGCCCTGCGCAAGATCCTCGAAGAGAAGATCCCGCCGGAGCAGGTCATCGAGATGGTCAAGGCCTCGGGCCTGCGCGGCCGCGGTGGCGCAGGCTTCCCGACCGGCCTGAAGTGGTCCTTCATGCCCAAGGGCAACATGCAGAAGTACATCCTCTGCAACTCGGACGAATCCGAGCCGGGCACCTGCAAGGACCGCGACATCCTGCGCTACAACCCGCACTCGGTGGTGGAGGGCATGGCGATCGCCTGCTACGCCACCGGTTCGACCGTGGGCTACAACTACCTGCGCGGTGAGTTCCACCACGAGCCGTTCGAGCACTTCGAGCAGGCCCTGGCCGACGCCTATGCGAACGGCTGGCTGGGCAAGAACATCCTCGGCAGCGGCGTGGACATCGACATCTACGGTGCGCTGGGCGCCGGCGCCTACATCTGCGGTGAAGAAACCGCGCTGATGGAATCGCTGGAAGGCAAGAAGGGCCAGCCGCGCTACAAGCCGCCGTTCCCGGCAAACTTCGGCCTCTACGGCAAGCCGTCGACGATCAACAACACCGAAACCTACGGTTCGGTGCCGGCGATCATCCGCAACGGCCCGGAGTGGTTCAAGGGCCTGAGCCTGACCGCCAACGGCGGCCCGAAGTGCTTCTCGGTGTCCGGCTGCGTGCAGAACGGCGGCAACTTTGAAGTACCGCTGGGCACCACCTTCGACGACCTGCTGGAAATGGCCGGTGGCCTGCGTCCGGGCCGCAAGCTCAAGGGCGCGATTCCGGGCGGCGTGTCGATGCCGGTGCTGACCGCGGCCGAGCTGAAGGGCCTGCCGATGGACTACGACACCATCCGTGCGCTGGGCTCCGGCCTGGGTTCGGGGGCCATCGTGGTGCTCGACGACAGCGTCTGCTGCGTCAAGTTCGCCTGCCGCATCAGCCAGTTCTTCCACAAGGAATCGTGCGGCCAGTGCACGCCGTGCCGTGAAGGTACCGGCTGGATGCACCGCGTGCTGGAGCGCATCGTCGCCGGCAAGGCCACGATGGAAGACCTGCACCAGCTGAAGGCGGTGGCCGGCCAGATCGAAGGCCACACCATCTGTGCGTTCGGTGAAGCGGCTGCATGGCCCATCCAGGGCTTCCTGCGCCAGTTCTGGGACGAATTCGAGTACTACATCGTCAACGGTCATTCGATGGTTGACGGCAAGAAGGTGGAGGCAGCCGCCGCATGAGCGCGCAACCCGTAAACCCGAACGTGCCACCAGACCACGTGACCATCGAGATCGATGGCAAGTCGCTGGTCGTGCCCAAGGGTTCGATGATCATCCAGGCAGCCGACAAGGCCGGCATTCCGATTCCGCGCTTCTGCTACCACGAGAAGCTGCCGATCGCCGCCAACTGCCGCATGTGCCTGGTGGACGTGGAGAAGTCGCCGAAGCCGGCGCCGGCCTGCGCTACCCCGGTGATGGACGGCATGAAGGTCGCCACCCGCAGTGAGAAGGCACTGAAGTTCCAGCGCTCGGTGATGGAGTTCCTGCTCATCAACCATCCGCTGGACTGCCCGATCTGCGATCAGGGCGGCGAGTGCGAACTGCAGGACGTATCGCTGGGCTATGGCCGTTCGGTCAGCCGTTTCAACGAGCGCAAGCGCGTGGTGCCGGACGAGGACATGGGGCCGCTGGTGGCCACCGAGATGACCCGTTGCATCCAGTGCACCCGCTGCGTCCGCTTCACCGCCGACGTTGCCGGTACCTACGAACTGGGTGGCATGTACCGCGGTGAGAACCTGCAGATCGGCACCTTCGACGGCAAGCCGCTGACCACCGAGCTGTCGGGCAACGTCGTCGACGTCTGCCCGGTCGGCGCGCTGACCAACAAGGTGTTCCAGTTCCGCGCCCGCCCGTGGGAGCTGACCGCGCGCGAGTCGCTGGGCTACCACGACGCGATGGGTTCGAACCTGTTCCTGCACGTGCGTCGCGGCGAAGTGCTGCGCACCGTGCCGCGCGACAACGAAGCGGTGAACGAGTGCTGGCTGTCCGACCGCGACCGCTACTCGCACCAGGGCCTGTACAGCGAAGACCGCGCGGTCAAGCCGCTGCGCAAGGTCAATGGCGAGTGGAAGGAAGTGAGCTGGGCCGAAGGCCTGGCCGCAGCCGCCGAGATCCTCAAGGCGAACCAGGGCGACAACCTGGGCGTGCTGGTGCATCCGTCGACCTCGAACGAGGAGGGTGCGCTGCTGGCCCGCCTGGCCAAGGGCCTGGGCTCGGGCAACATCGACCACCGCATCAACAACCGCGATTTCTCCGACGCCGCAACCGCCGAAGTGTTCGGCCTGCCGCTGGCCGAGATCGAAGGCGCCGACCGCATCGTCGTCCTGGGCAGCAACATCCGCCACGAACTGCCGCTGCTGCACGCCCGCCTGCGCAAGGCGCAGACAACCAAGGGCGCGAAGATCCACGTCATCAATCCGGTGGACTTCGACTTTGCCTTCAGCATTGCCGGCAAGCAGATCGTCGCACCGTCCAAGTTCGTCGATGCGCTGGCCAGCAGCGAGCTGCGTTCGGCAGTGCAGGGCGGCAACAACACCGTGCTGATCGTCGGTGGCATCGCCGAGAATCACCCGCAGGCTGCCGCGATCCGCGCCGCGGCGCGTGACTTCGCCGCAGCGACCGGTGCCAAGCTGTGCCGCATCCCGCAGGGCGCCAACGCCGTGGGCCTGACCCGCGCCGGCGTGCTGCCGGCCGGCAAGGACGTCGCCGCGATGCTGGCGCAGCCGCGCCAGGCCTACGTGGTGTACGGGCTGGAGCCGGGCCTGGACTTCGCCGATGCACCGGCCGCGCGCAAGGCGCTGGTGGGTGCCCAGGTGGTGGCGTTCAGCCACTTCGCCTGCGCCTCGACCCGCGACGTTGCAGACGTGATCCTGCCGATCGGTGCGCTGCCGGAAATCGATGCCACCCTGACCAACCTCGATGGTCGCGAGCAGTCGGCCCGTGCCGGCGGCAAGCTGCCGGGCGAGGCCCGTGAAGGCTGGCGCGTGCTGCGCGCCCTGGGCGGCGACATGGCGCTGGCCGGTTTCGACTTCACCGACCTGGCCGGACTGCGTGCCAGCCTGGCCCCCGTGTCGGTCAGTATTGCCGCTTCGGCACAGCCGGCGGTTGCCGGTGAGGGCCTGGAAGTGGCTTCGACCGCCGCGATCTACCGCACCGATGCGGTGGTCCGTCGCGCGCCGGCGCTGCAGTCGCATCCGCTCAACAACGCCCCGCGCATCGTGCTGAACGCTGAAGATGCCGCTCGCCTGCAGCTGCAGGAAGGGCAGATGGCCAAGGTCGGCACCGATGCCGGCAAGGCCACCCTGCCGGTGGTGGTCGACGCCCGCGTCGCAGCGGGTTCGGTCTGGATTGAATCGGGCCACGGCGCGACCGCGCCGCTGGGTGCCGCTCGCGTATCGGTGGTGGCTGCATGAACGAATTGCTGTTGAACGCGGTCGACCCGCTGCACCAGTGGCTGCTGGGCCTCGGTGACATCGGCGCGCTGATCTGGATCATCCTGAAGATCCTGGTGATCGCCGTTCCGGTGATCATCTCGGTGGCCTTCTACGTGGTCTGGGAACGCAAGCTGATCGGCTGGATGCACGTCCGCCACGGCCCGATGTATGTGGGCATGGGCATCTTCCAGGCCTTCGCCGACGTCTTCAAGCTGCTGTTCAAGGAAGTGGTCCAGCCGAGCAGCGCCAACAAGGCGATCTACCTGCTGGCCCCGCTGATCACCCTGGCCCCGGCCTTCGCGGCCTGGTCGGTGGTCCCCTTCGATTCGCAGATCGTGCTGTCCAACGCCAACGCCGGCCTGCTGTACCTGCTGGCGATGACCTCGCTGGGCATCTACGGCATCATCCTGGCCGGCTGGGCGTCCAACTCGAAGTACGCGTTCCTGGGTGCGATGCGCGCCTCGGCACAGATGATCAGCTATGAAATCGCCATGGGCTTTGCCCTGGTCGGCGTGATGATCGCCTCGGGCAGCCTGAACCTGAGCAACATCGTGATGGCGCAGGCCGGCAGTTCCGGCTTCTTCGACTGGTTCCTGCTGCCTTTGTTCCCGCTGTTCGTCATCTACTGGGTGTCGGGCGTGGCTGAAACCAACCGCGCGCCGTTCGACGTGGTGGAAGGCGAATCGGAAATCGTCGCCGGCCACATGGTCGAGTACTCCGGCGGCGCGTTCGCCCTGTTCTTCCTGGCCGAATACGCGAACATGATCCTGATCAGCTTCCTGATCTCGATCTTCTTCCTCGGCGGCTGGCTGAGCCCGGTCCAGGGCTGGGTCAACTTCGGCGATGTCTCGCCGCTGGTCGACTGGGTCTGGAAGGGCGGCGCGCCGTGGCTGTTCGTCAAGGTGTTCTTCTTCGCCAGTGCCTACATCTGGTTCCGTGCCAGCTTCCCGCGCTTCCGCTACGACCAGATCATGCGCCTGGGCTGGAAGGTCTTCATCCCGCTGGCCATTCTGTGGATCGCGGTTACCGCCGTCATGGTGTTCTTCGGCGTGATTCAAAAGGGCGTCTAAAGTGATGAACAGGATTACCCATTACTTCAAGAGCCTGCTGCTGCTCGAACTGCTGGCGGGCCTCTGGCTGACGCTGAAGTACAGCTTCAAGCCGAAGTACACGATGATGTACCCGATGGAGAAGTTCCCGCAGTCGCCGCGCTTCCGTGGCCTGCACGCGCTGCGCCGTTACCCCAACGGCGAAGAGCGCTGCATTGCCTGCAAGCTGTGCGAAGCGGTGTGCCCGGCGCTGGCCATCACCATCGACTCGGCCAAGCGCGAGGACGGAACCCGCCGCACCACGCGCTACGACATCGACCTGTTCAAGTGCATCTTCTGCGGCTTCTGCGAGGAAAGCTGCCCGGTGGACTCGATCGTCGAAACCCACATCCTCGAGTACCACTTCGAGAATCGTGGCGAAAACATCGTTACCAAGCCGCAGCTGCTGGCCCTGGGCGACCGTCTCGAAAACGAGATCGCCGAGCGTCGTGCCGCCGATGCCGCTTACCGCTGAGGTCGAGAGATGGATTGGGTAAATATCGCTTTCTGGGTGTTCGCCATCGCGGCAACGGTTTCGGCCGGTGCGGTGATCAGCGTGCGCAACCCGGTTCACGCCGTGCTCTGCCTGGTGCTGACCTTCTTCTCCATTGCCTGCGTGTGGCTGCTGGTGGGCGCCGAGTTCCTCGGTGTGGCGCTGGTGCTGGTCTACGTCGGCGCGGTGATGGTGCTGTTCCTGTTCGTGGTGATGATGCTGGACATCGACCCCACCAAGCTGCGTGAGGGCTGGGTGCGCTACCTGCCGGTCGGCCTCATCGTCGCCGTCGCGATGCTGGTGCAGATGCTGATCCTGATCGGCGTCAAGGCGCGTTCGGCCACGCCGTTCCCGGCCGACAACGCCGCTGCGGTCGCCGCCGACACGTCCAACATCACCTGGCTGGCGCGCACGTTGTTCACCGAGTACCTGCTTCCGTTCGAGTTCGCCGCCGTCATCCTGACCGTGGCCGTGGTTGCTGCCGTGATGCTGACCCTGCGTCGCCGCACCGGCGTCAAGAGCCAGAACCCGGGTGAGCAGACCATGGTCAAGGCCGGCCAGCGTCTGCGGATGGTCAAGATGGGGGCCGAGGCCCCGGTCGTGCACAGCAACAGCAAGCCGGCCACCGGCGAGGAGACCCAGCCGTGATTACCCTTGGCCACATCCTTGCGCTTGGCGCGGTGCTGTTCGCCATCAGCCTGGCCGGCATCTTCCTCAACCGGAAGAACGTCATCGTCCTGCTGATGTCGATCGAACTGATGCTGCTGTCGGTGAACATCAACTTCGTCGGCTTCTCGCGCCAGCTGGGCGATCCGTCCGGCCAGCTGTTCGTGTTCTTCATCCTGACCGTCGCCGCCGCGGAAGCCGCCATCGGCCTGGCGATCCTGGTGACCCTGTTCCGTACCCGCCGCACGATCAATGTCGGCGAAGTCGATTCGTTGAAGGGCTGATCCACAGATGGAAATCACTCTCTCCAAGAGTCTGTTGATCGCAGTGGTGCTCGCACCGCTGTTCGGCAGCATCATCGCCGGCCTGTTCGGTCGCCAGGTCAAGCGCTTCGGCGCGCAGACCATCACCATCCTCGGCGTCGCGGTGGCCTGCGGCCTGTCGATGTACACGTTCTACCAGTTGATGTGGGGCGGCGCGCAGCCGTTCAACCAGAACATCTACACGTTCTTTGAAGTCGGCCAGTATTCGGCGCACGTCGGCTTCATGGTCGACAAGCTGACCGCGATGATGATGGTAGTGGTGACCTTCGTGTCGCTGCTGGTCCACATCTACACGATCGGCTACATGCAGGACGACCCGGGCTACCAGCGGTTCTTCAGCTACATCTCGCTGTTCACCTTCTCGATGCTCACCCTGGTGATGAGCAACAATTTCCTGCAGCTGTTCTTCGGCTGGGAAGCGGTGGGCCTGGTGTCGTACCTGCTGATCGGCTTCTGGTTCAAGCGCCCGACCGCGATCTTCGCCAACATGAAGGCGTTCCTGGTCAACCGCGTCGGTGACTTCGGCTTCCTGCTGGGCATCGCCGGCGTGCTGTGGGTGTTCGGCACCCTGGACTACTCGCAGGTGTTCTCGCAGGCCGGCATGCTGGCTGACCCGCGCGCCCAGCTGCAGATCTGGGACGGCACCATCCTGGGCATGCAGCTGCTGAACGAGCCGGTGATCTGGTCGATCGCCACCGTCATCTGCATCTGCCTGTTCATTGGTGCCATGGGCAAGTCGGCCCAGGTCCCGCTGCATGTGTGGCTGCCGGACTCGATGGAAGGCCCGACCCCGATCTCGGCACTGATCCACGCCGCGACGATGGTGACAGCCGGTATCTTCATGGTCACCCGCATGTCACCGCTGTTCGAGCTGTCGCAGACCGCGCTGAACTTCGTGCTGTTCATCGGTGCCACCACCGCGTTCTTCACCGGCCTGATCGGCATCGTGCAGAACGACATCAAGCGCGTCGTCGCGTATTCCACGCTGTCCCAGCTGGGCTACATGACGGTTGCACTGGGCGTGTCGGCCTATTCGGCCGCCGTGTTCCACCTGATGACCCACGCCTTCTTCAAGGCCCTGCTGTTCCTGGGCGCCGGCTCGGTCATCATCGCGATGCACCACGAGCAGGACATGCGCAAGATGGGCGGCCTGCGCAAGTACATGCCGATCACCTTCATCACCATGTGGGTCGGTACCCTGGCGCTGGTGGGTACGCCGTTCTTCTCCGGCTTCTACTCGAAGGACACCATCATCGAGGCGGCCGAGCTGCACGCGCACCTGTCCAACAACTGGGTGGCCACCTACGGCTACTGGGCCGTACTGGGCGGCGTGATCGTCACCAGCTTCTACAGCTTCCGCCTGCTGTTCCTGACCTTCCATGGCAAGGAACGATTCCGCGACACGCATGATGACCACGCGCATGGCCATGGCCATGACGAGCACCATGCCGCCGACGCCCACCACGGCGATGCGCATCACGACGACCACGGCCATGGCCACGGTCCTCATGAGCCGCACGAAACCCCGTGGGTGGTGACCCTGCCGCTGATCCTGCTGGCCATCCCTTCGATCGCCATCGGCTTCTTCAGCATCGGTCCGATGCTGTATGGCACCGACTGGGCCGGCCACCACGCGCACGACGCCATCAAGGGACAGGCGCATACGTTCTTCACTGGCATCGTCGACTTCTACGATCCGGCCAAGAACACCATCGGCTTCCTGGGCGAGGAGTTCCATGGCCCGGTCGCGTTCGCGCTGCACGGCATGATGGCGCCGGCGTTCGTGCTGACCGTTGCGGGCTTCCTGCTGGCCGCACTGTTCTACCTGTGGAAGCCGGACCTGTCGGGCAAGGCCCGCAAGACCTTCGCTCCGCTGGTTTCGGTGCTGGAAAACAAGTACGGCTTCGACAAGCTGTGGATCGATGGCTTTGCCGGTGGCAGCGTCAAGCTGGGCAAGGTCTCGCGCTGGATCGACAGCAACATCGTCGACGGCGTGGTCAATCTCTCGGCACGTGTTGTGGACGTCGCAGCCGGCGTGCTGCGTCGTACCCAATCCGGTTTCCTCTATCACTACGCCTTCGCGATGATCATCGGCCTGATTGCCCTGCTGGGCGTGCTGATGCATTACCTGCGTTGATGACCTGTACGGAATAAGAAGACGTGTCGAACTGGCCTCTACTCAGTGTCCTCATCTGGCTGCCGATCATCGGTGGCGCCCTGATCCTTGCGATCCGTGATGCGCAGACCGCCCGCTGGGCGTCGCTGGGCGTAGCGGTGCTGACGTTCGTGGCGAGCCTCTCGCTGCTGAGCGGCTACAACGCGGGCGTCGACGGTCTGCAGTTCGTCGAGACCCACGCCTGGATCCCGGCGTACAAGATCGGCTACAACCTGGGCGTGGACGGCATTGCCGTGGCGCTGATCCTGCTGACCACCCTGGTCAGCGTGCTTGCCCTGATCGGCGCCTGGAGCGCCATCGACAAGCGCGTGAACCAGTACGTGGCGGCCTTCCTTATCCTGGAAGGCGTCACCGTGGGCATCTTTGCTGCGACGGACGCGATGCTGTTCTACGTGTTCTTCGAAGCGATGCTGATTCCGATGTTCCTGATCATCGGTGTCTGGGGCGGCCCGCGCCGCATCTACGCCGCGCTGAAGTTCTTCCTGTACACCTTCCTCGGCTCGGTGCTGATGCTGGTGGCGCTGATCTACCTGTACATGAAGGGCGGAAGCTTCCAGCTGGCCGACCTGTACGCACTGCCGCTGTCGGCCAAGGAACAGACCTGGATCTTCTTCGCCTTCCTGATCGCCTTCGCGGTCAAGGTGCCGATGTTCCCGGTCCACACCTGGCTGCCGGACGCCCACGTGGAAGCGCCGACCGCCGGTTCGGTGATCCTGGCCGCGATCGCCCTGAAGATCGGTGGCTACGGCTTCCTGCGCTTCAACCTGCCGATCGTTCCGGACGCGTCGCAGGAATGGGCCTGGCTGGTGATCGCGTTGTCGCTGATCGCAGTGATCTATGTCGGCCTGGTCGCCCTGGTGCAGGACGACATGAAGAAGCTGATCGCCTACTCGTCGATCGCGCACATGGGCTTTGTCACCCTCGGCACCTTCATCGCCCTGTGGCTGGTGCGTGAAGCCGGCAACGCCGATGCCGCCCGCCTGGGCCTGCAGGGCGCCATGGTGCAGATGATCTCGCACGGCTTCGTGTCCGGCGCCATGTTCTCCTGCGTCGGCGTGCTGTACGACCGCATGCACAGCCGCCGCATCGCCGATTACGGCGGCGTGGTCAACGTGATGCCGTGGTTCGCCACCTTCGCCATGCTGTTCTTCATGGCCAATGCTGGCCTGCCGGGTACCAGCGGTTTCGTCGGCGAGTTCATGGTCATCCTCTCGGCCTTCCAGCGTAATCCGTGGATCGCGCTGGGCGCGGCCACCACCCTGATCATCGGCGCCGCCTACACCCTGTGGCTGTACAAGCGCATCTTCTTCGGCGAAGTGGCCAACAGCCATGTGGCCGAACTGAAGGACATCAACGGCCGCGAATGGCTGGTGCTGGGCGTGTTCGCCATCGGCGTGCTGGCCCTGGGCATCTACCCCAAGCCGCTGACCGACCTGATGGAGCCCTCGATCGCGAAGCTGGCGATGCAGATCGCATCCAGCAAGCTGCTGTAATTCCAGGATTTGATGATGACCACCTCGCCGCTGCTGCCATTGACCGCCGCTGACCTGCCACCGCTCGCTCCCGAGCTGGTGCTGATCGGCAGCGCCTTCGCCCTGATGATCCTCGACCTGTTCGTCAGCAACCGGAACAAGATCGTCACCCACCTGTTCGCGCTCGCTGCGCTGGCCGTGGTGCTGTTCATGCTGGCCACCGGCGTGGGCGGGCAGGGGGAGGTCTTCCATGGCATGTTCGTGCGCGATACCGCCGCGGACGTGATGAAGACCGGGATCGTGCTGCTCAGCGGCCTGACCCTGATCTACGGCTGGCGCTACCTGCGTGACCGCAACCTGTTCCAGGGCGAGATCCCGGTGCTGATCCTGTTCGGTACCGCCGGCATGATGATCCTGGTCTCGGCCGGCAGCCTGCTGATGGTCTACCTGGGCCTGGAGCTGCTGGCGCTGTGCTCCTACGCCCTGGTCGCCAGCAACCGTGAAAACGGCCTGGCCTCGGAAGCGGCGATGAAGTACATCGTGCTGGGCTCGCTGGCCTCGGGCCTGCTGCTGTACGGCATGTCGCTGATCTACGGCGCCACCGGCAGCCTGCACCTGGACGTCATCCGCGATGCCATCCCGCACTCGGAAGAGCGCGTGCTGCTGATCACCGGTGCGGTGTTCATGATCGCCGGCGTCGCCTTCAAGCTGGGCGCCGCGCCGTTCCACATGTGGCTGCCGGACGTCTACCAGGGTGCCCCGGCACCGATCGCGCTGTTCATCAGCTCGGCGCCGAAGCTGGCGGCCTTCGGCATGGCCTACCGCCTGCTGGAAATGGGCGTGGGGCCGCTGTCGACCGAGCTGCAGCTGCTCATTGCCGGCCTGGCCGCAGTCTCGCTGGTCATCGGCAACCTGATGGCCATCGCGCAGAGCAACCTCAAGCGAATGCTGGCGTTCTCCACCGTCTCGCACATCGGCTTCCTGCTGATGGGCATCGCCGGTGGCGGCGCGCAGGGCTATGCCGCCGCGCTGTTCTACGCACTGGCCTACGCCATCATGTCGACCGCTGCCTTCGGTGCGATCATCGCCCTGTCGCGCGCCGGTTTCGAAGCCGAGAACATCGAGGACTTCAAGGGGCTCAACGCCCGCAATCCGTGGATGGCCGGCCTGGTGCTGTGCATCATGGCGTCGCTGGCCGGCATCCCGCCGTTCCTGGGGTTCTGGACCAAGCTGGCGGTGCTGGGCGCGGCCGTCAACGGCGGCCTGCTGTGGCTGGCCATCCTTGGCGTGCTGTGCGCCGTGGTGGGCTGCTTCTACTACCTGCGCGTCATCAAGGTCATGTACTTCGATGAGCCGGTGGGCGAGGCCATGCCGCGCAGCAACGACCGCGTACTGGGCCTGGTGCTGGGCGTGAACGCGCTGGCACTGCTGGCGCTGGGCCTTGCCTGGAACCCGATCATGGTCTGGTGCCAGCAGGCATTTGCGCATCTTGCATAAAAATTGACACAAAGCTGCGCGATTCGTGTAATATGCGCAGCCTGAGTTGTCACTGCAGCGGTTCAGCCAGAACATCGTTGCGGTAGCCGTCCTCGAAAGAGCGCAGCAGCAGTTCAAACACTTCCGGTGCGGGGTGGAGCAGTCTGGCAGCTCGTCGGGCTCATAACCCGAAGGTCGCAGGTTCAAATCCTGCCCCCGCTACCAACGTCGGATCGGCGCCAACCGATTTGATGGATGAGGGAAAGCTTGCATGTTTCGAAGCGATCGCTCATAATTCCGCTCCTGATGCGGGGTGGAGCAGTCTGGCAGCTCGTCGGGCTCATAACCCGAAGGTCGCAGGTTCAAATCCTGCCCCCGCTACCAAGTAAAGAGATCGCCTTCGAAGTCCTCCTTCGAAGGCGTTTTTCTTTGGGCTGTGGCCCGTTTCTGTAGAGTCGAGCCATGCCCGAACTGCCGGTGCGGAAAAGGGGCTGCCCCCAGGCCCGCACCTTGCACCAGCGCGGTGCAGCCGCTATCATCAGCGGCCTAGCAGTACCCCTGAAGGCGGCCTCCCAGCGGGAGTCCGGATCCGGAAGGAGGGCCGCGACCGGCAGGCAATGCAGGTTGCAACCGGAATCCAGTCACCGGAGTCTTTCCGGAAAAGGGGCCCAGCGGGCCCTTTGTCGTTTCCGGGGCGTCATGTTTTCACGCTGGCCAAGGCCGGCACCCAACCAAGAGATCAAGGCAGGCTGTGAGCGACAAGGCAACCGACATCGCGAATCTGCTCGCCCCGACCGTTGTGTCGCTGGGCCTGGAGCTGCTGGGCGTTGAGTATCTGCCGGCCCCCGGCGGTGCGACCCTGCGCCTTTACATCGACGTGCCACTGGCTGAACAGCCCGAGCGCATCATCAATGTCGACGACTGTGAGCGGGTCAGCCGCGAAGTGTCGGCGCAGCTGGACGTCGAAGACCCGATCAGCGGCAATTACACGCTGGAAGTGTCCTCGCCGGGCGTGGATCGCCCGTTGTTCAACCTGGAGCAGTTCGCTCGCCACCAGGGTGAATCGGCCAAGGTCACGCTGAAGCTGCCGCAGGACAACCGTCGTCGCCTGCAGGGGCGTATCGAGGCGACCGACGAGGCTGCGGGCACCATCACCTTCATCGTCGACAAGGCCGAAGTGGTGGTGTCGGCCGACAACATCGACAAGGCACGGATCATGCCCGACTGGGTGGCGCTGGGGCTGGCCCCGAGCAAGCCGACCGGTCCGGCACCGAAGCGTCCGAAGCCGAACACGAATTCTTCTTCCAACGAGCCGGCGGCAAAGAAGCCGCGCGCGGAGTGAGCCAATGAGCAAGGAACTGTTGCTGGTAGTCGACGCAGTCGCCAACGAGAAGGGCGTGCCGCGTGAAGTGATCTTCGATGCCATCGAGGCCGCTCTGGCCTCGGCAGCGAAGAAGCGCTATCCCGACGAGGAAGTGCTGACCCGCGTGGTCATCGACCACAAGGATGGCAGCTACGAAACCTTCCGCCGCTGGGAAGTGGTGGCCGATGATGTGGTCATGGAGTCGCCCGACCGCCAGATCCGCCTGATGGATGCCGTCGACGAAGCCGAAGGCGTCGAGGTCGGCGACTACATCGAAGAACAGATCGAGAACCCGGACTTCGGCCGCATTGCTGCCCAGGCCGCCAAGCAGGTCATCGTCCAGCGCGTGCGCGAAGCCGAGCGCCAGCAGGTCGTGGACGCGTGGAAGGATCGTGTCGGTGAGTTGATCACCGGCGTGGTCAAGCGCGCCGAGCGTGGCAACATCTATGTCGACCTCGGCGGCAACGCCGAAGGCTTCATTCCGAAGGACAAGGGCATCCCGCGCGACGTGCTGCGCGCCGGTGACCGCGTGCGCGGCTACCTGGCCGAGGTCCGTTCGGAACCGCGTGGTCCGCAGCTGTTCATCAGCCGCGCCGCCCCGGAATTCATGATCGAGCTGTTCAAGCTGGAAGTGCCGGAAGTCGGCCAGGGCCTGGTGGAAATCAAGGCCTGTGCGCGCGATCCGGGCGATCGCGCCAAGATCGCCGTGCTGGCCCACGACCAGCGCACCGATCCGATCGGTGCCTGCATCGGCATGCGCGGTTCGCGCGTGCAGGCCGTGTCCAACGAGCTCAACGGCGAGCGCGTGGACATCGTGCTGTGGAACGACAATCCGGCCAACTTCGTCATCAATGCGATGGCGCCGGCCGAAGTCCAGTCGATCATCGTCGATGAAGACAAGCACTCGATGGACCTGGCCGTTGCCGAAGACCGTCTCGCCCAGGCGATCGGCAAGGGCGGCCAGAACGTGCGCCTGGCCAGCCGCCTGACCGGCTGGCAGCTCAACGTGATGACCCAGGACCAGGTCACCGCCAAGTCGGAGGCCGAGCAGGCCGCCGCACGCCAGCTGTTCATGGACAAGCTGGAAGTGGACGAAGAGATCGCCGGCATCCTGGTCAGCGAAGGCTTCGGCACCGTCGAGGAAATCGCATATGTCCCGGTCGGCGAACTGCTGGCCGTGGAAGGTTTCGACGAAGACATCGTCGAAGAGCTGCGCGCTCGTGCCCGCGATGCGCTGCTCAATGAGGCCCTGGCAGTCGAGGAAGGCCTTGAAGACGGCCAGCCGGCGCAGGACCTGCTGTCCCTGAAGGGCATGGACGAAGCCACCGCGTATGCGCTGGCCGGCCACGGCGTGCGTACCAGCGAGGACCTGTCCGACCTGGCCGCCGACGAGGTCATGGACTTCGGCATTGAAGGGCTGGACCAGGAGCGCGCTGCGGCGCTGATCCTGGCCGCGCGTGCCGAGGAGATCGCCCGACTGGAACGCGGCGAATGAGCCGGCAATGAACAGGGCCCTGAGCCGCTCAGGGCGTAGAATCCGCGCCACCTCCAGATGCGGGGGGGCGCCCACAAGATCATAGGATCCGAATGTCGCAGCAAACCACCATCCGCAAGCTTGCCGAACTGGTCAACACGCCGGTCGAAAAACTGCTGGAACAGCTGGCCGGTGCCGGCATGAAGTTCAGCGGTCCCGACCAGGTCGTGACCAGTACCGAGAAGGTGAAGCTCCTGGGCTTCCTTCGTCGTTCGCACGGCAAGCCCGAGCAGGCCCCGGAAGAGACGGATCAGTCTGCAAAGAAGATCACGCTCAACCGCCGGAAACAGCAGGAAGTGACGGTCAGTTCCGGTCGCAGCAAGACGACCGTGAATGTCGAGGTGCGCCAGAAGCGTACCTACGTCAAGGATGGTGCTCGCGCCATGACGCCGGACGAAGAGCGCGCCGACATCCTGCGCAAGCTGGAAGAGTCGCGTGCGCGCAACCTCGCCGAACAGCAGGCGCTGGCCGAAAAGGATCGTCTGCGCGACGAAGCCATCGTCCGTGCCCGCGAGGAAGAGGCCGCCGCCAAGGAACGCGCCGAGGCCGAGAAGAAGGCCGCCGAGGAAGCTGCGGCTGCCGCCAAGGCGGCCGAGACGCTGGCTGCCAGCAAGCCCAAGCGTGCTCCGATCGACGAAACCGCGCCGCGCCCGCCGCGCGCCCCGGCGACAGCTCCGGCTGCGCCGCGCAGTGCGCCGCCGCCGCGCAACGACGACCGCAACAACCGCAGCGCGCCGCGCAACGAGCGTGGCCCGGGTGATCGTTTCGCCGGCCAGATGCACCTGTCTGCGGCCGATCGTGCGCGTCGTGGCAACAGCAACAACAGCAACACCCGTGGTCGTCCGGGCGGCCGCAACCAGGCCGGTGGCCGTCGCGACATGTCGCGTGGTGGCAACAACGCCGGCCCGCACGCGTTCGAACGTCCGACCGCACCGGTGGTGCGTGAAGTGGCGATCGGCGACACCATTACCGTGGCCGACCTGGCGCAGAAGCTTGCGCTGAAGGGTGGCGAGGTGGTGAAGGCGCTGTTCAAGATGGGCGTGATGGCCACCATCACCCAGTCCATCGACCATGACACCGCCGCGCTGGTGACCGAAGAACTCGGCCACAAGGCGATCCGTGCCAACGACAACGACGCCGAAGACGCGCTGCTGGCCTCGGCCGGTGAAAACCAGGGCGAAGCCACCCAGCGTCCGCCGGTGGTCACCATCATGGGCCACGTCGACCACGGCAAGACCTCGCTGCTGGATTACATCCGCCGCACCAAGGTTGCCACCGGCGAAGCCGGCGGCATCACCCAGCACATCGGTGCCTACCACGTGGATACGCCCAAGGGCGTGATCAGCTTCCTGGATACCCCGGGCCACGCGGCGTTCACCTCGATGCGTGCGCGCGGCGCCAAGCTGACCGACATCGTGGTGCTGGTCGTTGCTGCCGATGACGGCGTCATGCCGCAGACCAAGGAAGCGATCCAGCACGCCCGTTCGGCGGGTGTGCCGCTGATCGTGGCGATCAACAAGATCGACAAGTCCGACGCCGACCCGATGCGGGTCAAGAACGAACTGCTGTCCGAGCAGGTCGTGGCCGAGGACTTCGGTGGTGACACCCAGATGGTGGAGATCTCGGCCAAGACCGGCCTGGGCATCGACGACCTGCTGGACGCCATCTCGATCCAGGCCGAACTGCTGGAACTGAAGGCGGTCGACGAAGGCCGGGCCTCGGGCGTGGTGATCGAATCGTCGCTGGACAAGGGCCGTGGCCCGGTCGCCACCGTGCTGGTGCAGCAGGGTCGCCTGAAGAAGGGCGATTACCTGGTGTGCGGCATCCAGTACGGCCGCGTGCGTGCGCTGTTCGACGAAACCGGCAAGCAGCCGGAGTTCGCCGGCCCGTCCATCCCGGTGCAGGTCCTGGGCCTGTCCGGCGTGCCGGAAGCCGGTGACGACTTCGTGGTCGTCGAGGACGAGCGCCTGGCCAAGGACGTTGCCCAGCAGCGTGAGACCAAGCGCCGTGAATCGCGCCTGGTCGCCACCGCGGGCAGCCGCATGGAAGACATCATGGCGACCCTGGGCAAGGGCGAGGGCCAGCAGGTCCTCAACCTGGTCATCAAGGCCGACGTGCAGGGTTCGGTGCAGGCCCTGAGCCAGGCACTGGTCGCGCTGTCCAACGACGACATCCGCATCAACGTGATCCACTCCGGCGTGGGCGGCATCACCGAGTCGGACGCCAACTCGGCGGCCGCTTCGAAGGCCACCGTCATCGGCTTCAACGTGCGTGCGGATGCTTCGGCCCGTCGCATCATCGAATCCAACGGCGTGGACCTGCGTTACTTCTCGATCATCTATGACGTGATCGATCAGGTGAAGCAGGTGGCCTCCGGCCTGCTGGGCGTGGAGATCCGCGAAGAGATCATCGGTATCGCCGAGGTCCGCGACGTCTTCCGCAGCTCCAAGCTGGGCGCTGTTGCCGGCTCGATGGTCATCGAGGGCGTGGTCAAGCGCAACAAGCCGATCCGCGTGCTGCGCGACAGCGTGGTGATCTTCGAGGGCGAGCTGGAATCGCTGCGTCGCTTCAAGGAGAACGTCGAGGAAGTCCGCAACGGTACCGAATGCGGTATCGCGGTGAAGGCCTACAACGACGTCAAGCCGGGTGACCAGATCGAGTGCTTCGAGCGTATCGAAGTGCCGCGCACCCTGTAATGCTGCAAGGCGGCCCGACCAACGGTCGGGCCCTACCGTGATGTAGAACCCGACCAACGGTCGGGTACCATGGTAGATGTAGCGCCCGACCGTTGGCCGGGCGACAATCGAATCAAAGATGGCGCCCGACCGTTGGCCGGGCGACAATCGAATCAAAGGTAGCGCCCGACCGTTGGTCGGGCGACAACTGAACCAAGAGCTCCTCGTGCCCAAGACTTTCCATCGAACCGACCGTGTCTCTGCCCAGCTGCGCCGCGAACTCGGCACCCTGGTGCACAACGCCGTGCGCGAGCACGGGTTGCCCTCGGTGAGCGTGTCCGACGTGGAAATCACCCGCGACATGGCTCATGCCAAGGTCTTCGTCACCGCGCTGATGCCGGAGCGTTCGGCGGAAGCGGTGGCCGGCCTGAAGGAACTGGGCTACCGCCTGCGCATGGACCTGGCCCGGGCGATGAAGCTGCGCCATGTGCCGGAGCTGCATTTCCACTACGACGACTCGGTCGATCGTGGCGAGCATATCGACAACCTCCTGCGCGACCTGCCCGATACGCTGGCCGCGGAGAAGCGTCGCGAGAGCGACGAAGAATAAGCCAGCGCCGGGCCCATGCCCGGCGTCTTTTCATTCTGACCGTGCGAGGCCGGACGCTGGCCGCGCTTCGCGCTCGCCGGGCATGGCCCGGCGCTACCCGTATCTGTCATGACCCGAATTCAGTTCCGCCGCCTGGATGGCATCCTGCTGCTCGACAAGTCGACCGGCATGAGCTCCAACGCCGCCCTGCAGGTGGCCCGTCGCCTGTTCCGTGCCGAGAAGGGCGGCCACACCGGCAGCCTCGACCCGCTGGCCACCGGTCTGCTGCCGCTGTGCTTCGGCGAGGCGACCAAGATCGCTGGGCTGCTGCTGGGGTCGGCCAAGGCCTACGATGCCGAGATCGTGCTCGGCCAGACGACCGATACCGACGATTCCGAGGGCCAGGTGCTGCTGCAGCGCCCGGTACCGGCGATCGGTGCCGAGGCCCTGCAGGCCGCGTTGGCGCCGCTGACCGGCAACATCCGCCAGCGTGCCCCGGTCTATTCGGCACTGAAGCAGGGTGGTGAGCCGCTGTATGTGAAGGCCCGCCGCGGTGACGTCATCGAGGCGCCGGAACGCGAGGTGCAGGTGCACGCCATCGACGTGCTGGAGCAGCAGCCTGAGCGCTTGCGGCTGCGCGTGACCTGCGGTTCGGGCACCTACATCCGCAGCCTGGCCCGCGACCTGGGCGAGGCGCTGGGATGTGGCGCACACATCAGTGCGCTGCGCCGGCTCTGGGTGGAGCCGTTCCGCGAACCGGCGATGGTCACCCTGGACCAGCTGCGGGCGATGGCCGAGGCCGGCGACGAGGCGGCCATGGATGCGCTGCTGCTGCCGCTGGCGGCCGGCCTGGCTGAATACCCGCGGGTCGATCTCGATGCCGACCAGACCCATCGCTTCTGCGTCGGCCAGCGCCAGCGCGACCCGTCCTGGCCCCACGGCCTGGTGGCGGTGTTCGGTCCGGGCGATACTGTCCAGGGGCTGGGCCAGGTCGATGACAGTGGTCTGCTGGCTCCGCAGCGTCGTTTCAACCTCTGACCGGGGCCAGGGCGGTTCAGACCCGGTCCTTGTCCCGGAAGCCCCTGGCCGTTACAATTTCGCGGCCGTTTTCCGGCAGCCTGCCTCGTGCAGGTTTCATCCTCGTAGTCCACGGCGAGCCTGGCGGTGCGCGAAGCGCGTTCCTGCCGGCCACGCATCACAGAGAAAAAAGAAATGTCGATCGACACCCAGAAGGTCATTGAAGACAACAAGCGCAGCGCCGCTGACACCGGCTCCCCGGAAGTCCAGGTGGCCCTGCTGACCGCCCGCATCGAACTGCTGACCGGCCACTTCAAGACCCACAAGAAGGACCACCACAGCCGCCGCGGCCTGCTGCAGATGGTCAACCGCCGTCGCAGCCTGCTCGACTACCTGAAGAAGAAGGACGTCGAGCGTTACAAGGCCCTGATCGAGAAGCTTGGCCTGCGTCGCTAAGCAACGAATTCCCCGCGGCGCAGCGATGCGCCGCGGTTTTGTTTTGTAGTACCGCAATCCCCGATTCAGGCCGGAACGATCCGGTCACCCGCTGGCGGCAAGGGTCGCCGACGGTCCAAATTCGCAGACAGCATCCCCAAGGACACCCTCCGTGGCAAAAATCACCAAAACCTTCCAGTACGGCAAGCACACCGTCACGCTTGAGACCGGCGAAGTCGCCCGCCAGGCCAGCGGTGCCGTCATCGTCAAGATGGACGACACCGTACTGCTGGTCACCGCCGTCGCCGCCAAGAGCGCGCGCGAAGGCCAGGACTTCTTCCCGCTGACCGTCGATTATCAGGAAAAGTTCTACGCCGGCGGCCGTATCCCGGGTGGTTTCTTCAAGCGTGAAGGCCGTGCGACCGAGAAGGAAACGCTGATCTCGCGCCTGATCGACCGTCCGATCCGCCCGCTGTTCCCGGAGGACTACAAGAACGAAGTGCAGATCATCGCCACGGTGATGTCGCTGAACCCGGACGTGGACGGTGACATCCCGGCCCTGATCGGTGCCTCGGCTGCCCTGGCCCTGGCCGGTACCCCGTTCATGGGTCCGATCGGCGCTGCCAAGGTCGGTTACAAGAACGGCGAGTACATCCTGAACCCGACCGTCAGCGAACTGGCTGACTCGCAGCTGGAACTGGTCGTCGCCGGTACCTCCAACGCCGTGCTGATGGTCGAATCCGAAGCCGCGCTGCTGTCCGAAGAAGTGATGCTGGGCGCCGTGACCTTCGGTCACCGCGAAATGCAGAAGGTCATCAACGCGATCAACGAGCTGACCGTCGAAGCCGGCACCAAGCCGTCGACCTGGGAAGCCCCGGCCAAGAACGACGCGCTGATCTCCGCCCTGAAGGAAGCCATCGGCCCGCGCCTGGGCGAAGCCTTCCAGGTGCGTGACAAGCTGCAGCGCCGCGACGCCATCTCGGCGATCAAGAAGGACGTATTCGAAGCCCTGGCGGGCCGCGTGGCCGCCGAAGGCTGGAACCCGGCCGAGCTGTCGAAGGAATTCGGCGAGCTGGAATACCGCACCATGCGTGACTCGGTGCTGGACACCAAGGTCCGCATCGACGGCCGTGCGCTGGACACCGTCCGCCCGATCACCGTGAAGACCGGCGTGCTGCCGCGTACCCACGGTTCCTCGCTGTTCACCCGCGGCGAAACCCAGGCCATCGTGACCATCACCCTGGGCACCGCCCGTGATGGCCAGGTCATCGACGCCGTTGCCGGTGAGTACAAGGAAAACTTCCTGTTCCACTACAACTTCCCTCCGTTCTCGGTGGGCGAGTGCGGCCGCATGATGGGCCCGAAGCGCCGCGAAATCGGCCACGGTCGTCTGGCCAAGCGCGGCGTGCTGGCTGTCATGCCGTCGCTGGAAGCCTTCCCGTACACCATCCGCGTCGTTTCGGAAATCACCGAGTCGAACGGTTCCTCGTCGATGGCCTCGGTCTGCGGCTCGTCGCTGGCCCTGATGGACGCCGGCGTGCCGGTGAAGGCCCCGGTGGCCGGTATCGCCATGGGTCTGGTCAAGGAAGGCGATCGTTTCGTGGTCCTGTCCGACATCCTGGGTGACGAAGATCACCTGGGCGACATGGACTTCAAGGTCGCCGGTACCGCTGAGGGCATCTCCGCCCTGCAGATGGACATCAAGATCGAAGGCATCACCGAAGAAATCATGAAGCAGGCCCTGCAGCAGGCCAAGGCTGGCCGCCTGCACATCCTGGGCGAGATGGCCCACGGCCTGACCGCTCCGCGTGAAGAGCTGTCGGACTACGCGCCGCGCCTGCTGACCATCAAGATCCACCCGGACAAGATCCGCGAAGTGATCGGCAAGGGCGGCTCGACCATCCAGGCCATCACCAAGGAAACCGGCACCCAGATCGACATCCAAGACGACGGCACCATCGTCATCGCGTCGGTCAACGCCATCGCTGCCCAGGCTGCCAAGGCCCGCATCGAGCAGATCACCTCGGACGTCGAGCCGGGCCGCATCTACGAAGGCAAGGTCGCCAAGATCATGGACTTCGGTGCGTTCGTCACCATCCTGCCGGGCAAGGATGGCCTGGTCCACGTCTCGCAGATCTCCAGCGAGCGCGTCGAGAAGGTCGGCGACAAGCTGAAGGAAGGCGATGTGGTCAAGGTCAAGGTGCTGGAAGTCGACAAGCAGGGCCGTATCCGCCTGTCGATGAAGGCAGTCGAAGAAGGCGAAGGCGCCAGCGCCGAATAATCGGTACTGCTGATCGTGCGGTGGGTGAGGACCGTTGGTCCTCACGCTTTCGCAAATGAAAAAGCGGGCTTCGGCCCGCTTTTTCTTTGCCTCGATGTTGCGAAAAGAAGCTCATCCAGGTCGCTGCATGTCCTGCTGCAGTGCATGATCGCCGCCACGCGGCCATCGTTCTGTCTCGGTTGTACGGATCGCGCCTGTCCATGGGACGACATGCCGCGATACCCGTACCGCAGCCCCATCGGTTTGCTAACGTGGCGGCGCCTTCGAACCGGGAGATCTCCATGTTCCGCCAGACCGTGGCCGTCCTTGCCGTGCTGATTGCCGGTGTCTTGCCCATCGCCGCGCACGCGGCGCCCGCGCAGCCGCCGATCTTCGGCGCCTACTACCCGGGCGGCTCGGCCGAACGCTATCCGGTCTCGAGCATTCCAGCCGAGCGCCTGACGCATCTGTTCTATGCGTTCTCCACCATCGAGGACGGGCGCTGCACGATCGGTGCGGAAGCGCCGAAGAATTTCGCCGCACTGGCCGAACTCAAGAAGGCGCATCCGCACCTGCGCACGCTGATTTCGATCGGTGGCTGGGGTGCGGGTGGGTTCTCCGATGCAGCGCTGACCGAGGCCAGCCGCAAGCGCTTGGTCGATTCGTGCATGGCGCTGTTCTTCGATCGCCATGCCGGCAGCTTCGACGGCGTGGACATCGATTGGGAGTTCCCGGTCAGTGGCGGACCGAAGGAGCTGGCGCATCGCCCGCAGGATCGCGTCAATCTGACCCGGCTTGCCCAGGCCTTCCGCGCGGCACTCGATGCGCGCGGCCGCAGGACGGGGCAGTCGATGCTGCTGACTGCCGCGCTGGCCGCCGGTCGCCTGCAGACCGATGGCCCCTACGATCCAGCAGCGAGCTATGACCTGCCGGCGCTGGCCAAGGTGTTCGATTTCATCAACCTGATGAGCTACGACATGGGCACCGGCTTCTCCTCGGTGTCGACCTTCAATGCGCCTCTGCATGAAGTGCCGGCCGATCCGCTGGCGCCGGAGCTGCGGCGCTGGAACAACGTGGCCGGCGCGGTGCAGTTCTACCGCGAGCACGGCGTGCCGGCCGGGAAGCTGGTGCTGGGCGTACCGTTCTACGGGCGCGGCTTCAAGGTCACCGGCGACGCCCCGGATGGGCTGTACCAGGCCTACAGTGCGCCGGCTGATGCCGGCGACTGGCGGGTGATCAAGGCGCGCTATCTCGACCAGCCGGGTTGGACGAAACACTGGCAGCCGCAGGCGCAGAGCCCGTGGCTGTACAACGCCGCGCAGAAGATTTTCATCAGCTATGAAGACCCGCGCTCGATCGGGCTGCGTGCGCAGTTCGCCCGTGAGCAGGGCCTGGCCGGGGTGTTCATGTGGGAACTGACCGGCGATGACGAACAGGCCAGCCTGCTCAATGCCATGCTGGGCCCCTGGCAGAAGGCGCGCATCGGCGATTGAGTGTCGGGTGGCGCGTCGTGCTGGGCCCATGCCGCAACGTCACCGACCTGATACACACACTGCGGTGTACGTCGTTGCCCGTGCCAAGCCGACTTCCAGTAGCACCGGGCCATGCCCGGCGAAGGCTCAATCGGCCCAGACGCTGTTGGGATCGCCGTTGCGGGCGCGGCGTTGGCTGGCCACGGCCAGACGCGCGAAGCCGAAGGCCATCGCCAGCGCGATGGCATCGACCCAGAACAGCGGCCAGTGCCCCCCTGCGGCGGCGCGCCACAGCCAGTCACCATTGAGTGCGCCGTGCAGCACCGGCACCAGCGCGGTACTGACCGCCGCCGCCCACAGCAGTTCGCGCGCGGCCTGCGCCGGGCGGCGCAGCGTGGCCCATAGCGCGCAGGCCGCCCAACTGCCGAAGCAGGCCCAGCGGATGCCGTGGTCGACCGCCGACGGTGCCAGCCGCTCCAGCACCAGTGCGGTGCCGAACGCGATCGAGATCGCCACGCACAGGCCGATGCACACGCCGACCGTGGCCCGCGCCATGTTCACACCGGCACGTGGCTGTTGCGGCTGGCGACGCTTGCGCCGCGACTCGATCCACAGCAGGTTGCCGGAGTAGAACAGGAACGCACCGCCGAGTCCGAGCAGGAAGTACAGCCAGACCACCACGCCATTGCCGAATTCGCCGAAGTGCAACGCGTAGGCGGCGCTGAGCGTGGCGTGGTTGGCGTCGCGCTGGCCCGGCAGCTGCGACGCGAGCAGATTGCCGGTGGCGACGTCCAATGCCACGGCACCAAGCGGGCCGAGGGTGCCACTGGCCTCGCCGGTGATCTCGATCGTCGCGTTGGCATCGCCGCCATTGGCCAGCTTCAGATAGGCCGGTTCGAAGTTGGCCACGCCCTGTGCGCGGGCCACTTCAAGTGCGCGCGCATGCAGCACGCGCAGGCTGCCCGGCGGTGCCGGGATGCCACTGGCATTGCGCACCGGCGCGGTGTCCATCGCAGTCGGTACTGCCTGCAGCGCTTTGCCGTCGTAGATCAGCGGATTGAGCAGGGCCATCTGCACGAACACCAGGCAGAGCAGGGCGCCGGTGACCGCGAACATCAGGTGGAAGGGCAGGCTGAGCACACCGACCACGTTGTGCGCGTCCTGCCACAGCTGCTTCAGGTTGCGCCCCGGACGCAGCGCGAACAGGTCGCCGAGCAGCTTCGGCAGATGGATCACCAGGCCGCTGAGCAGTGCCATCCCGTACAGCAGGCTGACAATGCCCATCACGTAGATCCCGGCCACGGGCAGGCCGAGGCTGTAATGGAGTTCGTTGACCAGTTCGGCCAGTCCGGTCTGCGGTGGTGTGGGGCTGCCGGCGATCTGCCCCGGCCACGCATAGCGCCAGCTGCCGTCATCGGCCTGCCAGTACGCCAGAGGCTGCGGGTGTTCGGTGCCGGGGAAGGTCATGCCGACGTGGCGGCGCGCTTCCGGATGCGCCGCCAGCACGTCCTCCAGCAGGTACTGGGCGTCATCCAGGCTGGCCGGGAGTGCCGTGGCGGCGCCCGGTGTCTGCCACCGCGGCAGGTCATGGTGGAACAGGGTCAGCGAGCCTGCGTAAAAGGCCACGAACAGGCCGAAGCCGGCCACCAGGCCGACCCAGGTGTGCAGGGTGGTGAACGTGCGCAGGGTCTGCGAACTGAACTTCATGGCGTGGATCTCATTGCACCGCGCCGGTCAGGCGCAGCAGCCCGAGCACGACGAAGCCGGTGGCGGCGCTGCCGCCCAGCACCAGCCAGGCGCGCAGCGCGCTGCGGAAGCTGAACGACCACAAGGCGGCCAGCATCCACAGCGGGATGAAGGCGATCAGGGTAGGTACCAGCGCTCGCTGCCAAGGGCCAGGCGGAAGCCAGGCCAGCAGGCCGGTAACGGCGGCTGCAAGCAGGAAGCCGACGATGATGCCGGCGAAGGCGCGCGCCCACATCAGGGCAACTCCGTGCCCGGTCGGTGCCAGGCGGCCAGCGCCGGCAGCAGCATGGCCGCGAGCATCCAGGTGCACAACATCGCCACCAGGCCGGCGGCAAAGCCGAGCTCGGCCATCCACAGCCACAGCGCGGCGGCAGCGGCGACCAGGCCGATCTGGCGGCCCAGGCGGCCGGCGCGGCGCAGGCGCGGCCAGCGGCAGTGGGGCGAGGCCGCATAGAAGGCCAGTGCCGAGAACATCGCCGCCAACATGCCCAGGCTGCAGAAACCCAGCGTGGAGAGGCCGACGGTGATCATCGCGGGCAGCCTGCGCGGCGGCGGGTCGGCGAACGCGGGGCACGGGCGGGGCCGGCGGCAGCCGGTCGAAGCGGGTGGCGCATCACGATGTGGGGGGACTAGAGGATTGATAACAGGGGAAAGAACGGGAAAAAACGGGACGAAATGGGACGAAAGCCCCGCCGTTGCTCGGTTTGCCCCGCCTGAGTGACCTCTATCGATAGATATAGGTTGGTCTGCGAAATGGACCCGAAATGACCGCGAGAGACACATGAAATGCAAAACGGCCGCCAGCGATGGCGGCCGTTCTATTGGCGTTTGAAGGGGGCTTCAACGAGCTGGCGGAGAGTCGGCGGGGTCGCAGGGCGTATGGAGGCATTCCTCCAGTGATCGAAGCTGCGCCAGCACCTGGTCGAGCTGATCAATGCCCAGGTACTTGAGCGAAGGAGCTTCAAAGCGCACCAGGGCGCGCTCTACTTCGCCTTGCCACCCGTACCGCGTCGCAATGTCGCGGATCTCGAATCTGGCCCGCGCGCGTCTGTGGTGGGCCGCTGTCACTGGCTCCAGAGTCCTTTCATTCCGAGGATGCCTGGGGATCGCGTCCCCCAGGATTGCCCTCAACTTACCTACCAGTTGCCGCTGTTGCTCCATTCGGTGCCCCTGTCGTGATCATCCCGACTGTCTGCCGGGCAAACGGCCGTACTTCGGCCTCCGGCAGTCCTTTTTCCAGCAGCTGCGCCAGGAGAACAAGCGCCTCGCCGTACTGGGCCGGGGCCAGCGTGGCATTTGCGTCATCAAGCGCCTCCTGAAGCAGTTGCGCGGCGATCTTCACAGACGTGTGGCGCACCACCTGAGACTGGGGCAAGTCATTGTTTTGACGCTGGATAGGGCCGGAATCCAGGCGCTCCGGGCCTTCTCCCGTAAGCAGCCAATTGCTGTTCCACCCGTCCTTGACCAAGACAGCCAAGCACTCTGCCCCAATCTCGCGCAGACCACGCTCAAAGCGCCCGTACGTGTTCTTGGCCACCCGCATAAGCGCGGCCATCTCGCCCTGGGTTCGAGACCCCCGAACGGTCGCCAGTCGCGCACCAATCGACACCCATTCGGGTTTCGCGCTTTCCTCGGCCGAAGTGCGAACAGAATTTTCGCGAGCGATCATCGTTTCGCACTTCCTGTAAGTATTTGTTTCATATCGGCAAATCCCCGGTAACACCCGTTTGTGGTTCGAAAAGCGAAGTGCGAAACACAAACGGTTGTTGACAAGCACCCAAATGGGTTTAGCATCTGCCCCGTAGACATCACTCAACGGACAGGTACGAAGTGTCAGCAACGAATGCCCCGAGAAAAGCCAGTCCTGCTACGGACTGGCATCCCGCCGACATCGTAGCGGCGCTGCATCGCAGAAAAATCTCCCTGCGCCAGCTCGCACTACTGAATGGCTACACCAACGCTACCAGCCTCAATACCGCTCTTCGTCGGCCATACCCGCAAGCAGAGGCACTGATCGCCGAGGCGCTCGGAAAGCCACCCCAGGCCATCTGGCCCACCCGATATGACGCCGACGGCAAACCGAACCGTGGCCAGGGGGGGCGCAAACCGCTGCTACCCCCTGGTGCAAAGCCTAGCAGCCTCCGCGCAGGCCGCAATCCACAAATGGGTGCCTCCCAATGAAGGGTGCATCTATCTACAGCTTCCCCCAGGCGCACTCGCGCCGCTCACCTGCAGGAGACGCAAGGATGAATCGTCACCCACGCCAGGCCCGCCCCCCGCAAGACTTCTTTTTGGCCCCGCAGCCAGTGGCCCAGGTCCCCGGAACCATGGATTTCCGCGAAGCGGTCAGCGTGATGGTCGGCCAGATGCTCGAAACTGCCCATGCCGCTGGGCTGGACCGGTACGAAGTAGCCGCCCGCGCCAGCCGGCTGACCGGCCAGCACGTCTCAAAGGCGATGCTCGATGGCTACACCGCCCCGAGCCGGCAGACCTTCAACATCCCGCTGTGGCTCGCCCCGGTGCTCGAAGTCGTGTGCAACAGCGCCGACCTGGCTGGCTGGCAGGCGGACACCATTGGTGGCCAGCTGCTGCTGGGCGCCGACACGCTCGACGCTGAAATCGGGCGAGCGGAACGCGAGCGCGCAAGCTCGTTGAAGCGGCTCCGCGCGCTCCGCACCCTGAGCGAAAGGAGCGGCAGGTAATGGCAGACGGTTCCCTGCCCAATCGGGGCGGCATCGATCTGGCCTCTCTGGCCAGTGCCCTCGGCAAGTCCAAGCGCGCGATCGAAATCCGCGCCAACCGCGAAAAGTGGCCATTTGAGTCCCGCACCGTCCGTGGGGGCCAACAGCGCATCTTTGCGGTCTCCAGCCTCCCGCTGGAAATGCAGGCGGCGGTAGCTTTGGCGACGCAGGCCACTGCTCCGGCAGCAACCCCGACCGCAGCCCGGCAGTCCAGCGCGGACCGCATCGCCTCCGCCTGGAAGCGCTACGAAGCAGTGCCCCAGCACCTGAAAGACGAAGCGCACCGCCGCCTGCGCGCTCTGCAGGCGGTAGATCAGCTGGTCGCCGATGGCCGGCCGGTCATGGATGCGCGCGCCCTGGTCGCCGCGCAACTGCAGCGCGAGAACGTTGGCGGCGCCAGCGTGGCCAGCCTCGGCCGCTGGGCGGCGCTGGTAGCCAAGGTCGAGAAGCATCACCGCCTGGCTATGCTGGTGCCGGCCTACACCGGCCGCACTGCGCGGGTCGAAATCCCGGCCGAGGCGTGGGATCTGTTCAAGGCGGACTATCTCCGTGTTGAAGCACCCACCGCCAGCAGCTGCTATGACCGCCTGCAGCGCATCGCCGCCATCAAGACGGAATGGCCGGCGCTGCCGTGCCTGAAGACATTCCAGCGCCGAATCGACGCGGAACTGCCGCGTGCAGTGCTGGTGCTGGCCCGTCAGGGCCAGGAGAAGTTCGATCAGACGTTCCCGACCCAGGAGCGCGACCGCTCTGTGTTTCACGCCCTGGAGGCGGTCAACAGCGACGGCCACAAGTTCGACGTGTTCGCCAGGTGGCCCGATGGCACAGTGGCGCGGCCGATCATGGTCGGCGTGCAGGACCTCTACAGCGGCAAGCTGCTGGGCTACCGCATCGCTGAGACCGAGTCGGCCGACCTGGCGCGCTTCGCGTTCCGTGACGTCATGGAGCGCTACGGCATCCCGTCGAAGGTTTGGCTGGACAACGGTCGCGGCTTCGCCTCGAAGATGCTCACGGGCGGCACCAAGAACCGATTCCGTTTCAAGGTCCGCGAGGATGATCCGACCGGTGTCCTGACCGCGATGGGCTGCGAGATTCACTGGGCCACGCCGTACCACGGCCAGGCCAAGCCGATCGAGCGCGCATGGCGTGACCTCTGCGACCGCATCGCCAAGCACCCCGCGTTCGCGGGCGCCTACACCGGCAACAAGCCTGACGCCAAGCCGGAGAACTACGGCAGCAAGGCGATCGCCCTGGACGAGTTCGTCAGGGTGGTCAACGAGGAAATCGCCGCCCACAACGCCCGCGAAGGCCGACGCACCCGCACCGCTGCCGGCCGTAGTTTCGACGCCGCATTCCAGGAGAGCTACTCCAGGGCGCCGATCCGAAAGGCAACGCCCGAGCAGCTGCGCGAACTGCTGCTGTCCACCGACGTGGTGACCAGCGACCGCCGCGATGGCTCGGTGCGTCTGTCCGGCAACCGGTACTGGAGCGAAGCAATCGCCCCTTACGCGGGCCAGAAGCTGATGCTGCGGTTTGACCCGGAACAGCTGCACCAGGCCGTCCAGGCTTACACCCTGGCCAATGTCTATATCGGTCAGGCCGAGTGCATCGCGGCTGTCGGCTTCGCAGATACCGGCGCAGCCCGCGAGCACGCGCGCGCCAAGAAGAACTACCGCACTGCAACTCGCAAGCAGTTGGACGCCGAGCGCCGGATGGAGGTTTCCAAGGTCGCCGCGCAGTTGCCTTCGCCGATGCCAGAAGAACTGCCGCCGGCCGGCGTTATCGCGCCGATGTTTGGCCGTCGCAAGACTTCGCGCACGGAAGAAGCCGAACGCATCGTGCAGCAGCGTACTGGCACCGACGACAACCAGACCGCCTTTGTGTCGCTGATGGACCGCATGCAGTCCGAACAGCAGCGCAACAGCCTCTGGAGCACTACCGATGGGGAGGCCTGATGCAGACGAACCTCGCCACCGGCTACCAGCGGCGCCAAGCCTACCTGCAGCGCATCCGTAACGAGGGCTCCCACCCGCCCCGACACCAGGCGCAACTGAGGTTGCGCTCTGGCGTTGACCACCGAAAGCAGCCCAAGGCCACGGGACCCGGCGGCAGCGTCATCCGCCGGAAAACCAAGTTGGCCTCACTCAAACGCCCGCCTCTTCCACCTGTCTCCCCGCTGCACCCGCACCACTCCAAGGAACCACTCACAATGAACCTGGCTGTCACCTCGATCACTCCCGAAGAACTGAGCCCCGAACAGCTCGCCGAACTGCGCGAACGGCTGCGGATCACGCTGCAGGAAGACACCAACCTCAGCCAGGCCCGCTTGGCAAGGGAGTCGGACATCAGCAGCGCCACGCTCTCGCAGTTCCTGGGCGGCACCTACGCTGGCAACCAGCAGAACGTGGCCCGCAAGCTCTCTGGCTGGCTGGCGTCCCGCGATGAGCGCATCAGCAACGGCGCTCTGCCCGAAGGCCCGGACTATGTGCGCACCCCGACCAGCGAGAAGCTGCGTGCTGTGCTGCAGTACGCCCATATGGCCGGCGACATCGCAGTCATCGCGGGCGGCGCCGGCGTCGGCAAGACGGTCACAAATAAGCGCTACGCCGCCGTCAACCCGAACGTCTGGCACGTCGAGCTGACTCCTGCCACTGGTGGCGTGTTGACGTGCCTTCAGGAAATTGCCGGCGCCATGGGCCTGCGCGACCTGGTCAACACCGCCGCCTACATCCAGCGCGCCATCTTCCATAAGGTCCGCAACACCAACGGCCTGCTGATCCTGGACGAAGCCCAGCACCTGACCGTGCAGGCATTGGACCAGGTGCGCGCGATCAACGACCAGACCGGCATCGGCCTGGTGCTGGTGGGCAATGAGCGGGTTATCTCGCAGATGACCGGCGGTAACCGCGCCCCCTTCCTCGACCGCCTCTACAGCCGCGTCGGCAAGCGCCTGATTGTCCACAAGGCGGTCAAGGGCGATGCGGACGCAATCATCGACGCCTGGAACATCACCGACGCCAGCTGCAGGGATCAGATTCGCCAGATTGCGGACCGTCCCGGCGCGCTGCGCGTGCTGAACAAGGTGCTGCGCCTGGCGGCGGTCTACGCCAAGGCGAAGAAGGAACCAATGTGCTGCGAGTCGATCCGCTACGCAGCGCAGGAGCTTGGGGTATTTGCAGCATGAGCGCTCAGATCCCGCGAATCACCGCCGACCTGATCAGTGCCCTCGCAGGCATCAGCCAGCTCGATCGCAAGGAAGCACTGCCGCAGCGCTGCCACCTCGTCCAGGCCATTGCCGAGCGCGGAACCTCGGTTGATGACCTGACAGTCGGCGAGTTGCTCCGGCTCGCCAACCAATCCAAAGCCCACGCCAACGTACAGAGAGGGTTCCCCGCATGAGCAGTTCGACCAAGGCAGTGCCCACCTTTGATGACCTTTTGAAGACCGCACAGGGCGCCGTGTCCCAGCTTGCCGGCCATGGCTGTGTCCCTCGATCCATCTCAATCACGGGCGGCAAGCCCTTGATTGTGATCGACCCGCCGCGCGACCACGCGTTCCTGGCTGGCGTGCAGCACGTCCGCAAAGGCACCGGCCAGATGGTCCAGCGCGCAGTGATGGCCGCGCCGTTCTTCGGGTGCCAGATCGAATGGGAAGTCTGTTCGCTGGCCATCCAGACCCGCCACTGACCCCGCACCGAGCCGAGATAGAAGATGAACAAAGTACCTTTCACCGAAGAAGAGCGAGCAGAGGTTCGGCGTCGAATCGTGGCCAGTGCCAGGGATGCTGGCGGCATGATCACGGCCTCCCAGCTGCGCGAAGCCTTGGAGGACGTTCCAGCAGCAGAGCGGGCCTCCGCAGTGTTCGCTCTGCAAGGGCAAGGTGAGCTGGAGACCGAAGGAACCGGCAATGCGGCAGTTCACTCGCTGAGGCGCCCTGGCGACCATGCGGCTGCTGCGATTCACGTCGCACCATTCTCCGTCGAGGACGGCGTGATCAAGATCGGCAGCCCACCGGAAGTCCTGGCGGACAGCTTCACGCTCACGACCGAAGCCAGTCAGCGAGGTGGGCAAGATGATCCGATGGCTCTTCGCAAGCGAATCGAGACCATCAACCAGGACATCCACGAAGCGCTGGTCGATGCCTGCAGCATCGAGCTGCCACACCTCACCATCCAGCACCTGCTGGAGGCCGATCGCGCCACCCGCGCCGCTGCCGAAACCGTTGCTCGCTGAACACGAAATGGAGACCGATAACATGCAAGCCGCCACCATTCCTGTCGGCTACCGGCAGGACGCCAAGGGCAACCTGGTGCCCGAGAAGAACATCCGCCCCATCGACCAGGCGCGCGACGACCTTGTCGAAGAGCTGGTCGCCGAGGCCAAGCGCCTGCATGAGGCACTGGCAGCGTTCAAGCTGCGTGCACATGCCGACATCGCAGCGTTCGTCCAGCTCAGCGCGGAGCAGTACCGCGTAGTTATCGGTGGCAAGAAGGGCAACGTCACCCTGCTGACGTTCAACGGGCGCTACAAGATTATCCGGCAGATTCAGGAGAACATCCGCTTTGACGAGCGGCTGCAGGCAGCAAAGGCGTTGATCGATGATTGCCTGACCGAATGGACCGAAGATGCCAGCCCGGAGATCCAGGCCATCATCAACGACGCGTTCCGGCTGGACAGTCAGGGCAACATCCGCACCGGTCAGGTTCTGTCGCTGCGCCGGCTGAAGATCGAGGACGACCGCTGGAAGCGCGCAATGGAGGCCATTGGCCAAGCCGTGCAAGTGGTCGGCAGCAAGTCCTATGTGCGCCTGTACGAGCGCGACGACAAGGGCAAGTATCAGCCCATCACCCTCGACATGGCGGGGGTCTGACATGCCCAAGCAGCAAACCATTGCGCAGTACCTGCAGCTCGCGGCAGAGATTGCCGACCGCACAGTGCGTAGCGACATAGAACTGTTCGCCAAGGACGTCTGGGTCGACGGAATCCAGCACTACGACCTGGACGCTCCCAGGCTCTACGACGAGGACGTGTCGATGGTGCGGGATGCCCTGGAGTACATCGATCTACGGGGTGAAGGCGTCTTCCCGTGGGTGATGCGCCGCCACCCGCAGCATCCCAACCTGGTGCGGTTTGAAGACCGGGCGGTGGGCGTATGACCGCGCCCAACGCCTCGCGGGCCGGCGCGCTCCGCAAGATCCAGGCTTGCCTGCGCCTTGCCGCATCCGACAACCCGACCGAAGCAGCGACGGCATTGCGACAAGCCCGTGCGCTGATGGAACAGCACGGTTTGAGTGAGGAAGACGCAGCTGCTGCTGACGTTCGATCCTCCGAGGCGCCCACCGGCTATCGGGGTGGTGAGATCCCGCAATCCCTGGTCGCCCTGGCCGACCTGGTGGCGAGCGGCTACCGCTGCTCCCTGGTGATCCAGCGCCGCCGCTGCCTGGGTGTCCGCTCCGGGCTCGTGACGGTGACGGGTAAGACCGTGGTGGAGTTCTACGGCACCGGCTCGGACCCGGAGGTGGCCGGGTATGCGTTCACCGTGCTGCGGCGCCAGCTGCAGCGCAGCAGGGCTGCCCACACCCGACGCATTCGTAAGCAGGCGAACCGTGATCGTCGCGGCGAGGAGTTCGCTCGCGGATTCGTGGCGGCGCTCCGTCGCCTGTTCTCGCAAGAGGAGATGACGCAGGAGCGCCGATCTGCGATTGAGGCCGCGATTGCTCTGCGCCACGGCCAGCTGGGCACCACCTCCGGCAAGGAAATCAGCAAGGGGCGTGCCAGCGACAACGACCGCTGGGCGGGCTTCGAGGCAGGCAAACAGGCCCAGCTCAATCAAGGCGTGGGCATGGCCACGCGCCAGCTGGAGGTGATCCCGTGATGACCAAAAGGGACCCGCGCCGGGCACAGATCGCCAAGATCCATCTGGCTGCCACCCAGCTCGGGCTGGACGACGCTACTTACCGGGACCTGCTGCGCCGCGTGACCGGGAAGGACTCCACCGCTCGAATGTCGGTCGGTGAGCGCGACCAGGTCATCAGCGAGCTGCGGCGCCTGGGGTTCACCGGAGCCAAGAAGTTGGACGGCAGCGCCGCCTTTCCGGGCCGGCCGGAAACGGTCGATGACACTCCGATGCTGCAGAAGATCGAGGCGCTCCTGGCTGATGCCGGCCGTCCCTGGAGCTACGCGCTGGCCATAGCCAATCGCATGTTCAAGGTGGATCGCCTGGAGTGGCTCAAAGGCGATCAGTTGCACCGCCTGATCGCAGCCCTGCAGATCGACGCGAACCGAGGGAAGAAGACGTGAGCAAACAGCAGCTGTTTGAAGAAGCGATGAAGGGCGCCACCAAGGAAGCGCTGCAAACGACGTTTGAACGGGTTGCCCAGCTGCCCCCGCCGCAGGTCATCCCATACCTGACTCAGATGACCGTGATCGCGGTTGAACTGCTGCGAGCAGGCGGCGAGCAAGACACCTTTGTGCGGGAGTTCCTGGCTGAGGCGACGCGCAGCCTGGACAACCCGCCTTTCCTCACGATGAAGGACCTGCGGGTCAACTGATGCAGACCATGGAAACGAAGATTGAAGGGGGCGCACGATGAGCGCAAAACGTGAAATGAAGGACTGCTGCGTCGTGACCATCGGGTTCGTGCAGGTGCTGATGCCTGCCACCGATGGGCTCAAAGCGATGGCCCTCCTGCGCAACGCCGTCGAGGTCGAACACGACATGGAGCGAGGCTATGGAAACTGGGTCGCCGGCGAGCGGCCGCGTTGCGAGATGCAGATGGTCTCCCCGCGCAACGTCCGGGCAACGGTAGAGACGCCCACGCCCCGCGCTCGGAAGCCGCGTCTGCTGGGGCACGAAGGATGAAAGCGACATGCCCCGACTGTGGCTGCCAAGGCCATATCGCCACCTTCTTTGTCGAAGAGGACGGCAAGCGGCTGGCAATGATCATGGCCGAGATGCCCACCAAGGAGCTGGCAAAGGCAGTTCTGGGCTATCTCGGGCTGTTCAAGCCGCCGAAGAGTTCACTGCGTCTGCAGCGGGCGGTGAAGATCGCCCAGGACGTGGCGGACTTGATCGCAACCGGTCACGTCTGCAAGGACGAGCGCACTGGCGTTCGCCGCCCTGCAGGCCCTGCGGTCTGGACAGCAGGAATCGAGCAGATGCTCGCTCAGCGGTCGGCCATTTCGCTGCCGCTGGACTCCCATGGATACCTGCGCGCCGTGGTCTACGGACTGGCCGACAAGCAGGACGCGGCGGCGGAGCGCAAGCGCGAAGAAGACACGCGTTCGGGCAAGCACCTGACGCGTAGTTCCGGAACCACCGGCATCGATCCCTCACCCAATGCAGAAACACCTTTGCAACGCCAACTGGCTTGGATCGCTCAGATGGAGGAATTCGGACAGTACAACGCAGAGGAAGCCGAGGAAGAACGCCGCAAGGCCCATGAGAAGTACGGAGAGGTGTGATGGTTGAACAGCGCGATCTGATCCGCATGCCCGAAGGCGAAGAAGCTGCTGCGCTCATCGAGCGTGGTGGCATCGATCTGCCCGAGTCGCGTTGGGCGGCTCAGCTGGTCGCGCTGGTGCAGGTAATGGAACTGGCCTTCCAGCGAAGCGGCGCGGACGAGGAAATGGCAACCAGGTACGCCCTGGCTGGCGTCCTCGCCCAGGCCGAGTATGCCGGTGGCCGAATGATGTACCTCCCGCGCGGGCAGCGCCTCCGCAACGCCCTGCGCGACGCTGAGATCTATCGGCGGGCGAAGCGCGGTAACATTCAGGAACTGGCGCGGGAGTATGGGCTGACGGATGTCAGCGTCTATCGAATCTGCCGCGAGCAGAAGGAGCTGCACCTGTCCAAGGTGCAGAGTCATTTTGACTTCAAGGAACAGGGGTAGGAAATGAAGAACACGATGCTGGCTTTTGCATTGCTCGCCCTGGCGAGCTGCGCAAACCACACCGACAGCGCAATTATCGGCCAGGCCTCCGCACAGCCAGCGGGTACGGGGCCGATCAACAACCCGATCATCGCTATTGAGAATCTCGATCAACTGTCCAGCGTGGTAGTTGAATCCACCGTCCAGGCTGACGTCTCCTTCATGCAGGCCAATGCACTGCTGCGCAAGGAATCGCTCAACCCCGGCCCGGCCTCGCTCAACGACTTTGCCTTACTCGCCCAGGATCGCCGAAAGGACATCGCCAAGAAGTACGCGCTTGCGATCCGCACGCTACCCGAATCGGACCTGCGCGAGGCCATGAAGGAGGATTTCTCAGCGCAGATGGCGTACTACGAGAATTTCCGGATGGTTCACATGGACGGCAGTCCGCAGTGGCAGGCTGGACTGGTGCGCGCAAAGCAGCGCCTTACCGAAACCTCTGGCCGGGTCCGTGTTGAGATGGAACTGGCGGCACCGTAACCTCAGCAGCACCAAGAAGGCCCCGCATCTGCGGGGCCTTTTTTTTGCACTAACGGTTGTTAATCCCGATCCCCCGGCTCTCGCGCGGAAGCTGTGTACCACGGGGGCGCCATGGCACAGCAAGTGCCGGCATCGCACCCCGCTACCCATAACAGCGGAGTGCACATGCAACCCAACAACCCCTTCCTGCGAGTCACCTCGGCCATTGGCTCGCTGCTCGACCGCATCGGCTACATCTGGCTGTGGTTCGCCATCAGCCTGGTACTGCTGGCGGTGGTCGCCCTGATCAATCCCGTGCTGGTGGCTTCCTACATCTGGGCCGCGTCCAAGCTGACGCTGGCCGCTGCCATCGGCTTCGGCGTGGACCTGACCGTCTTCCGTGGTGCTGATCCCCGCCACCTGCAGGACGGCCTGGAGAAGTCGATGGCGCAAACCCGCCGTGTGACCCTGATCGCGGCAGCCATGATTGCCGCAGGGTTGATCGGATGAGTCGGCGCGGCTACCCCGATCGGGCGCTGCGCCTGTTGGTCGCGGTGGTCCTGGCATTGGTTGCAGTCTTGGCCATCGGCAGCTGCTGCCGCGCAGCTGCCGCAGAGCCCAAGCAGGCGGCGGTCCGCGTTGCTCCCGCCTCAGCGCTGTACCGCCACCGCGTTGAGCAAGCTGCCGCCCGTGCTTGGGGCGTGCATGGCAGCCCTGCGCGACTGGCCGCGCAGCTGCATCAGGAATCGGGCTTCCGCGCCGACGCGCGCTCACCGGTTGGCGCCCAGGGCATCGCGCAGTTCATGCCAAAGACGGCCACTTGGATCGCGACGGTGTTCCCCAAGGATCTGGCAGCCTTCGATCCCTGGAACGCACAGCAGGCCATTCTTGCAGCGGCGCTGTATGACCGCTGGCTGCTCGACCGCGTCGCGGTGTACGGCGGTGGGACGATGTCTGAGTGCAGCCGCTGGGCCTTCACGTTCCGCGCCTACAACGGTGGTGAGAAGGCTCTCAACCGCGAGCGCAGCCTGGCATATGCGGCCGGCGCCGATTCCAACGACTGGCACCAGGTCGCCAAGTTCCGCGCGCGAGCCGACTGGGCGCACCGCGAGAACATCGGTTATCCGCGACGCATCCTGCTGGTGCTGGAACCGGCTTACATCGCGGCCGGGTGGCCGGGGAGTTCTCCATGTCAGTGAGCCGCATTGAGTCCACCGCAGGAAAGCTCCTGGCCATCGCGCTGCTGCTGGCCACCGCGATCGCCGCAGGCCTGTGGGCAGGCAATCGCTGGGCCGAGGGCGGGCGCGCGATCAAGGACCGCGCCGAACACCAGGCGTACATCAAGGACCTGGAGCAGCAGCTCACCGACCTGCACACGCGCGCCGCCGATACGGCCATCGCCTACGCCCAGGCGATCGACCGCATGAACACCATTGCCGAATCCCTGGAGCAGACCCGTGAAGAGAACCGCAGGTTCACCGAAGACCAGCGAGGGGCGCTGGAATCGTTGCTGGAACGTCGCCCTGAGCTGCGTACTGCTCGCGTTGGCGCTGACGTCCTGCGGCACTGGAACCAAAGCAACCAAGGCAAGCCCGCCGCCGCCCCCCCCGCCCGCGATCCAGGCCAGCCTGAAGCAAGAATGCCCGGCGCTGCCGATGGCACCCAACGACCTTCTGGCGACCCTGCTGGGCAACCACGACCTGGTGGCATCCCTGTATCACGACTGCAGCGCACGGGGCCGGGCGTTGATCCTGGCCACGGACGACTGGGAGGCAACGGCATGGCAGTGGTACTGCCGGGCGCTGGAGCAGTCGCAGGTTCGAGCAGCGGGCTGCGGTGATGGCAGGCGCAACCGAGAAGGACCTGGCAACCCTGCGCAACGAGTACCTCGACCTGGCACTGCGGTGCAGAACTGAAGCCAAGAAGCTGCGCGGCGACCGCGCCGCCGCCCTGGAGGGCCAGGCTCGCGCCTACGCGGGCTGCGCGGCCGATCTCTTCGACCTGATCAATGGAAGGAAACACCCGAGTGCAAGACGACGCTGATATGGCCGGTGAGGTCGACGCAAGAGCCTGGGAGGCACACGAACGCAACCGGCTCGCGCGTGAGGCGTATCTGGCTGGACCGCCCGCAATCCTGACACCGATGGATTGCGTGGACTGCGGTACCAGCATCCCAGAAGCCCGACAGCGCGCCGTGCCCCGGACCCGCCGCTGCGTGACGTGCGCTGGCGCGCTGGAGGCCCGATGAACGACGCGGTGACGGCCGGGCCGATGGTGGTGGGTCTCCTGGTGCTGGTGGCAGGCCTGGTGTCGATCAACCTGCTGGTGGGGATCGTTCTGTGGTGGCGCCACTCAGGCCTGGCCGACCGCGTCACAAAACTGGAGGTGCACTACCAGCACCACCTTTCCCGCCAAGAAGTCCAGCGAGTGTTCGAGCGCCTGGCGACGCTGGAGGTTCAGCTCGAAGCCACGAACGAAATGCTGATGACCGTCCAAACCCATCTGTTGGAGAACGATTGATGACCCAGAAGACCTTTGCCGAGCGCATGCGCGAGGACCGCCGCTTGGTGCTGCTGCGCCTGCTGGCCGAACAGAATGGCTACCGCGCCAACAGCTCCACGCTGCACGCGGGGCTGCACCACATGGCTGTGGCGGGCAGCCGGGACGATGTCCTGACGGACCTGACCTGGCTCGGTGAGCAGGGCCTGCTGCGGGTGAGCGAGGCGGTGCCTGGCGTCCTGGTGGCCGAACTGACCCAGCGCGGCCAGGACGTTGCCACCGGCATGACGTCCGTGCCCGGCGTCCGCCGTCCGAGCGCGCGGTAACGCCATGAATGCCCCACGTCGCGGGAAGTCCAGCATCCAACGTCTGCCGCCGGAGCAGCGCGCCCATGTAGAGCGCCTGCTCCGCGAGGACCGCCTGACGTTGGCGGAGATGATTACCGAGCTGCAGCAGACGTTCCCGGGTGAGCCGGCTGCGGAGGTGTCGAAGTCGGCACTGCATCGCTATCACCAGGGCATCTCCGCCATGACTGCACGCATGCGGGACATCGAGGCTGCCGCCCAGGCGGTGGTGGGCGAGCTGGGCGAAGGTGTCGGCGAGAAGGCCGGCGCACTGCTGGGCCACGCCATCACCACTTTGGCAACCAACGCGGCGCTGAAGGCGCACGAAAGCGACGAGACCAGCATCGAAGACATCCGCAAGTTGGCGCGTGCTGCCAACGACGCGATGAACACCCAGCGGATGAGCGTCAACGTCCGCCGTGCGATCGCGCAGGAAGCCCGCGAGGCCCTGCAGCGCGAGCAGGCCGCCAAGCTGGAGAACGTCGTCAAGTCGGGCGGTCTGTCCGAAGAGCGGGCCCAAGAGTTCCGCAAGAAGATCCTGGGGATCGGCTGATGGTCATCGCGAACGCCACGCGCCCGAAGGCTGCGCCAACCAAGACGCCGTTGGCAGAGGCCATCAATCGGGCCGATCGTGTCGAGGATCTGCTGCAGGACGAACTGCCGGCGTCGCTCGCCGTCGAAGTCAACAGCGCGATCGACGCCGTGCTGCTGAAGTACCAGCAGGACTGGGTTGCCGATGACAGCGACCTGAAGGTGGCCGAGAAGAGCCGCCGCGTAGGCCTCACCTGGGCCGAAGCGTCAGACAACGTGCTGACCGCCGCCAAGTCCCGTCAGGGCGGCGGGATGAACGTGTACTACATCGGCTACAACATGGACATGGCCATCGAGTACATCGAGGCCTGCGCCATGTGGGCTCGCGTGTTCAACCAGGTGGCCGAAGACGTCGAGGAAGGCGAAGAAGTCTTCAAGGATGGCGACGATGAGAAGTCCATCAAGACCTACACCATCCGCTTTGCCAGCGGCTTCCGCATCGTGGCCCTGTCCTCGCGCCCGGCCAACCTGCGCGGCAAGCAAGGCGTGGTGGTCATCGATGAGGCCGCATTCCACGGCGCGCTGGACGAACTACTGAAGGCCGCCCTGGCGCTGCTGATCTGGGGCGGCAAAGTCCGTGTGATCAGCACCCATGACGGCGATCAAAACCCGTTCAACGAACTGGTGAACGAGATTCGGGCGGGCTCCCGAAAGGGTAGCGTCCACCGCATCACGTTTAAAGAAGCTGTCGAGCAGGGTTTGTTCGGTCGCGTCTGCATGCGCAAGGGCGCGGTATGGGACGTGGATGCCCAGGCCGCGTGGGTGGCCAGCGTCTATGCCTTCTATGGCTCGGCAGCCGAGGAAGAGCTGGATGTTGTGCCAAGCCAAGGCTCGGGCGCCTGGCTGACCACAGCCTTGGTCGAACAGCGCATGTACGGCGCACCGGTCCTTCGCTACAACTGCCCCAAGGGCTTCGAGCAGCAGTCAGATAACGCGCGCCGCACCGCCGTCCAGGAATGGCTGGATCTGGAAGTCGGTCCGCTGCTGGACGCGCTGGACCCGGAGCTGCAGAGCGTGTTCGGCCAGGACTTCGGCCGCTCGGGCGATCTGACCGTAATGGTGCCAGCGCAGATCGAGCAGAGCCTGCGTCGCCGCATCCCGTTCCTGCTGGAGTTGCGGAACATGCCGCACAAGCAGCAGGACCAGGTGGCCCAGTACGTCATCAAACGCCTGCCGCGCTTCGTCAAGGCTGCGGTGGATGCACGCGGCAACGGCAACGCCGTAGCAGAGTTCCTCGCCCAAGAGTTCGGCTACAGCCGTGTCGCCCTGGTCATGGCAACGGAGACCTGGTACCGCGAGAACATGCCTCCGCTGAAGCAGGCGTTCGAGGACGACACCATCGCCGTCCCACGCGACAAGGACGTCCTGGGCGACCTGCGCGCCATCAAGATGATCAAGGGCGTCGCCCGCGTGCCTGATCGCTCCACCGGCAAGGACGGTGGGCAGCGCCACGGTGATGCCGGCATCGCCATCGCTCTCATGTACTACGCCAGCCGCCACCCCGGTGCGGAAATGGAATGGACGCCAATGCCGCGCAGCAGCCGCGGCTTCGACACTGTCGCTCATCACGACGACGACCTCTCTATCCCGGAACCCGAAGCATGGTGAACACCTCCCGCATCCTTGGCCCCGATGGCCAGCCCCTGCGCCTTGCCCAGCTGGCCGAGCCGCAAACCGCCCAGGCGATCCAGCTGCAGCGTGAGTTCCAGGGCCATCCCTCACGCGGCCTGACGCCCTCGCGTCTGGCCGCGATCATGCTGGCCGCTGAGCAAGGCGACGTCATCCGGCAGTACGAGCTGTTCGAGGACATGGAAGAGCGCGACGCCCACATCTATTCCGAGATGTCCAAGCGACGCCGCGCCGTGGCCAGCCTGTCCTGGAAGATCGCACCACCCAAGAACGCCAGCGCCGTCGAAAAGAGAAATGCCGAGCAGCTCCAGGAAATACTGGAGTCGATGGACAACCTGGAAGGCATCCTCTTCGATACCACCGACGCGATCGGCAAGGGCTTTGCGTGCCAGGAGATCGAGTGGCAGCGCCTGGGCGCCGAGTGGCAGCCCAAGTCGATCCTGCACCGTCCGCAGAGCTGGTTCCAGTTCAAGCGTGGCTATCAGCAGGAGATCCGCCTGCGCGTCGGTAGTGGCGATGGCGAAGCGCTCCAGCCCTATGGGTGGATCACCCACACCCACGCTGCCAAGAGCGGCTATCTGGAACGCTCGGCGCTGTTCCGGGTCCTGGTGTGGCCGTACCTGTTCAAGAACTACAGCGTCGGCGACCTGGCCGAGTTCCTGGAGATCTACGGCATCCCGATGCGCATCGGCAAATATCCGCCAGGCGCATCCGAGAAGGAGAAGCTGACTCTGCTCCGGGCGCTGATGCAGATCGGCCACAATGCGGCCGGCATCATCCCCGAAGGGATGACCATGGATTTCCCTGCGGTTGCCGAAGGTGACCCCAAGGCGTTCGAGCTGATGATCAGCTGGTGCGAGCGCAGCCAAAGCAAGGCGATCCTGGGTGGAACGCTGACCAGTCAGGCCGATGGCAAGAGCAGCACCAACGCCCTGGGCGAGGTACATAACGAGGTGCGCAAGGAGCTGAAGGACGCCGACGCCAAGGAGGTGGCCACCACGCTGACACGCGACCTGATCTATCCGTTGGCGATGTTGAACGGCCTCCTGCCGCAGGGCGATCGCCGTCGCTGCCCCCGCTTCACCTTCGACCTGGCCGAAACGAAGGACATCGGCGCCTACGCGACCGCGCTGCCGCCCTTGGTGAAACTGGGCATGCGGATCAGCCCGTCCTGGGTCCACACCGAGCTGGGCATTCCAGAGGCCGGCCCCAATGAGCCTGTGCTGATCGACGGCGTCGACGCTGCTCCTGCAGGCGTGGCCGCGCTCACCCAGGCCGGCCTGGCTGTGGCCACCGCGCAGGGCGGCCGTGGCCGGGACCGGGAGGACCAGCTTGCGGCCCTGGTGGGCGGTGAGATCGATCCGTTGATTGCCGACTGGGTCGGGAAGATCCAGCAGCTGGTCGATACCGCCCCGGACCTGGAACACATCCGACAGGGTCTGCTCGATCTGCTGCCATCGATGAGCACCGATCAGTTCACCCGTGCCATGCAGCACGCGCTGGCGATCGGCGGCGCTGCTGGCATGTTCGACGCACTGGAAGACAGCCGTGGCTGAGATCCGGGGCAACTTCGGCAACCTGCCCGAGGCGGAACGTTACTTCCGCGACAAGGTCAATCTGCCGACCAGGCGCTGGAATGACCTCTGGCAGGGCCAGCACGCACGTGCCTTTGTGGTTGCCGGTGCCACGCGTGACGCCCTGCTCACGGATCTACGCGAAGCGGTCGACGCTGCGATCACCCAGGGCGAGACGCTGGAGGATTTTCGCGCCCGATTCCGCGACATCGTCCAGCGCAACGGCTGGGTCGGCTGGACGGGCGAAGGCAGCCCTGGTGGCCAGGCCTGGCGCACGGCGGTCATCTACAACACCAACATTCGGACCGCCTACCAGGCGGGGCGATGGGAGACCCTGCGGCATTTCCCCTACCTGCGGTACAAGCACAACACCGTTCGCAACCCCCGCGAGCAGCACAAGGCCTGGGACGGGATCATCCTGCCGTCCAACGATCCCTGGTGGGATACGCACTACACCCCCAACGGTTGGGGCTGCCATTGCACGGTGATCGGAGTATCCGAGGCCAAGATGCGGGCGATGCGCTGGAAGGTCAGCGAACGGCCTGCTGCTGTCCTGGGCGATCCGCCGCCGGAGTGGGCCTACCACGTGGGGCATGCGGCCAACGGCCGCCAGATTGCCGATCCCATCCTCGCCAAGGACGCAGCTGCGAAATGGTCCGAGCTGCCTGGACGGACCGCTGCAGAGTACGGCCGGCCGGCGCAGGTTCCGCTCGATGCGGCCCAGGCTCAACCTCTGGCAACCGGCATCCGCGACCCCGAGCGCGTGCGCCAGGTGTGGCGGGAGCTGTACGGGGAGACCTCCACGCTGCGCGATCCAGCAGGCGACCCGGTTCTATTGACCGACCAGGTGATCGAGCACTGGCTGGAGAAACCCTCGCGCCTGGATGGTCGGGAGAAGTACCTGCCGCTCCTGGCCGAGACCATCCAGGCACCGTTCGAGATCTGGGCCAACTTCGCCCAGAACGACGCCGGCAAGGTCGGCCTGCGCCGCTACTACGTCAAGCGGGTTGAAGTGACCGAGGGCGAAGGCGCGGCGGCGAAGCGGTACGCGCTGACGGTCATCGCCGAAGTGCTACCCGGCGGGGTGTGGGGATCGTTCGACTTCTTCCGGGGCAACAAGCCACAGCCGCGATCGCGGCAAGGGGTGTTGGTATGGGGAAGGTCGGAAGGATGAGCCTTTGCTCACAGACGCGCCAGCTCGCTCTGCGGCGCTTCCTGCAGGGCCTCGGGGGCTGGCCCACCCTGTGGAAGGATTGCGGCCCTGGGGCCGCTACACCAGGGGCGGCTGGTCCCTGGTCCGTGGGCGGAGAATACCATGGCTGACGAGCCGCTGATTCTGCAGGTCGATGCCGACCAGGCACAGCGCTGGTTTGGCGAACTGCACCGCCGCAGCGCCGATCTCAGTGGCCTGATGGCCCAGATCGGCGAAGACCTGACCGAGAGCACCCAGGCCCGGTTCGACACGGGCATCGGCCCTGACGGGGTCGCCTGGCAACCACTGGCGGACGGGTCTGGCCGCACGCCGCTGAACGCGACGCACCGCACCAGGGATGGCATCCACCCTCTATCGGGCGTGGACTGGGTGGAGATCCGAGCCGACTCCAAGCAAGCCAGGTGGCACCAGGAGGGCACAGACCCGTATGTCATCCAGGCCAAGCCGGGCAAGGCGCTGTTCTGGCCAGGCATGCAGACGCGTACCGGGAAGGACGGGAAGGAGTCGCCAGGGTTCGTCAAAAAGGTCAATCATCCTGGGCTACCGGCGCGCCCGTTCCTGGGCGTCAGCGAGGCCGATGCCGAGGCCATCGAGCAGCTTGCAGTGGCTTGGCTGGAATTGGATGCCGAAGCGGGGAATTTGCCCCCCGCCTAAAACGGCCCCACAGGGCCTCTGAGGCCCCCTGGGCGCGGCCACCGTCCGAGGCCGCCCCATCCTGGGCCGCGTGGGGCGATTTAAACGCCTTTCAAACGCTGTTCCTGTCGGCAGTGAAGGTGGCGTTGCCGAGGACGGCCGATTCTTCGCGGAACGTGTACAGTTTGGGCTCGATGGTGCGAGGCGCTTGCCCCCCATCTGCACTAGCGGATGTTAATCCCGATCCGCCCAGTCGACCGGCCAATCTGGCTGGGATGACCAAGCCAGCCCAGACCCCCATCCCCTCCAACGTCGCGGTAGCCGCGTGCAGCTTCAAGCTGCCGCTGAGCCTTGCCGATGACGGAACCATCGAAATGCAGCTGACGCCTGCAGGCGAATTCCGGCCCAACGATGGCCGCGAGCTTCCGGTGGCGGCTTGGTACATCGATGCGGCGGTTGCCGAACGCGTCATCGCCCGCTTCAACGCCAAGAACAAGCCGCTCGTCGTCGATTACGAGCATCAGACCCTCAACAAGGAAACCAACGGGCAGCCTGCGCCGGCCGCTGCCTGGATGCGTGCGCTGCAATGGCGCGAAGGTTCCGGCCTCTGGGCTATCGCCGATCCCACGGCCCGTGCGGCGGCTGCGATCGACGCCAAGGAGTACCTCTACGTCTCCCCGGTGTTCCGCTTCGATGAGAAGACCGGCGAAGTGCTGACGATCGAGATGGCCGCTATCACCAACACCCCCGCGATCGATGACATGCAGGCGCTCTCCCTGCGTGCGGCTGCCACGTTCGCGTTCCATACCGACACCGAGGACCACCCGATGAATCCCTTGCTCGCAGCCCTTCTGGCTGCACTGAAACTGCCCGCCACCACGACCGAGGAACAGGCCATCGCCGCCTGCAGCAAGCTCGGCCTGCAGTTGGCCACGCTGGAAAGCCTGACCACCGAGCTGGGCGTCGATGAGGGTGGCGCACTGGCTGCGTGCTCCGCCCTGAAGACGAAGGCATCCGCCGCGCCGGACCCGACCAAGTTCGTACCGCTGAGCGCGGTGGAAGAGATCCGTGGCCAGTTGGCCGCGCTCAGTGCAGAGCGCACCAACGAGAAGGTCTCTGCTTTGGTCGAGCAGGGTCTGGCCGATGGCCGCATCCTGCCCGCCCTGAAGGACTGGGCCACCGACCTGGGCAAGTCCGATATTGCCGCGCTGAACAAGTACCTGGCCGGCGCCCCCGCAATCGCCGCACTCAGCCAGAGCCAGACCAAGGGCAGGAAGCCAGGCGGTGAAGAAGCCAAGGATGCGCACGGCCTGGATGCCAGCGAGCTGGCCGTCTGCTCGATGACCGGCATCAGCCCGAAGGACTACGCCGCCGCCAAGCCGTCCGCCTGACGGCAACGCGTCAACCACGCCTATATATAAGGACACTCCCATGACTGCAGCCACCCAGGGCCGCAACACCAACCGCCGTGACGCTCAGCGCGTTGGCCACCTCATCAATCCCGGCACGCAGATCTGGGCGGGCACGATGATTGCCCTCCTGACCACCAACGGCAACGCGGTGCCCGCCGGCACCGCTGGGTCGGGTGATGCCGTCGGCGTCGCTCAGAGCGATGGGCACGGCGATGGCACTGTCCAGGCCGACGCTTGGCGCGGCTACGCGTTCCACTTCGCCAACAGCGCTGCCGCTGACCAGATCACCCGCGCCGACATCGGTGGCAAGGCGTTCGTGGTCGATGACCAGACCGTTGCCAAGACCGACAACAGCGCCGCGCGCAAGGTCGCCGGCAAGATCATCGACGTGGACGCCGCTGGCGTCTGGGTCCTGGTCGGCTGATCCCGTCCCACTCCTTCCACAGGACACCCACATGCAGATTTCCCGCGCAACTCTCTCCACGCTGTTCGTGGCCTTCAATGCGGCCTTCAAGCAGGGCCTGGGTCAGGCACCGTCCCAGTACGAGCGCATCGCCACCGTCGTGCCGTCCACCACCAAGTCCAACGAATACGGCTGGCTCGGCAAGCTGCCAGGCATGCGCAAGTGGATCGGCGATCGCGTGATCCACGGGATCATGACCCACGGCTACACCATCCGTAATGAGCCGTTCGAGCTGACGGTAGGCGTTGACCGCGACGACATCCAGGACGACAACATCGGCGTCTACACACCGCTGATGGTCAACATGGGCGAATCGGTCGCGGCGCAGCCCGATGAGCTGACCTTCGGCCTGCTGAAGAACGGCATCAACACGGCGTGCTATGACGGCCAGAACTTCTTCGACACCGACCACCCGGTCATCGACGCGGACGGCAAGAACGTCACCCAGAGCAACATCGATTCCGGCGGCACCGGTCCCTACTGGTACCTGCTGTGCACCAAGCGCGCCCTGAAGCCGCTGATCTTCCAGAACCGCCAGGACCCGAACTTCGTGTCCATGGACACCGAAACCGATGAGGCGGTGTTCACCAAGAAGGAGTTCCGCTACGGCACCGATTGCCGCCGCAACGTGGGCTTCGGCTTCTGGCAGATGGGCTACGCCAGCAACAAGCCGCTGACGGCGGAAAACCTGCAGGCCGCCTATACCGCCTTCACCAGCCGTACCGGTGATCACGGCCGTCCGCTGGGCCTGGTGCCGGATCTGCTGGTCATCACGCCGAACCTGAAGTTCAAGGCGGCAGAGATCCTGACCGCGAACCAGATCTCCGGCACCGACAACGTGATGAAGGGCGTTGTTGAGGCCCTCGACTCGCCCTGGATTCAGTAAGCCCATTCGAAAGGGGCCAGCGTTACCCGCGCTGGCTCCGCCGTTCAACTCAGCAAGGAGTGGCCAATGGCCAACCAGCAGATCATCGTGAAATCCCGACAGGAGCGTGGCCGTTGGCGCGCAGGCCGTCACTTCACCCGCCAGGGTGAAACCATCGACGTGGCAGACCTGAAGAAAGGCCAGCTCGACGCCATCAAGGGCGACCCCGAGCTGATCGTCCAGGAGGTCGAATCGAAGGGCGAGCTGACCGCCGACGAGGTGGCGATCGCACGCCAGAAGGCAGCGACCAAGAACGCGGCCGGCAAGAAGGCCTGGGGCGAAGCCGAGGTCAAGGCGCAGGCAGCGGCCGGTCTGGATGCAGCGGCCTGGGAAGCGCTGCCGCCGGCCGAGCGCGTGCCGCAGATCGAGGCGCACCTGGGCAAGGAAGGCTGACCGATGAGCTACATCACCCTCACGCAGCTGGCCGAGATCCCCGGCGCCCTGGAGCTGGCGCAGGTGGCCACGGCGAAGGACCAGCGCCCCGTGTCGGCCGCACTGATGGACGCCACGCTGCGCGGGGGTGATCGTAGCGCCTTCGACCCCACGGAAATCGTTCGCGCTGACGCCTGCGTGGCGCGAATCCAGGAAGCAATCGCCCAGGCCGGCGCGCTGATCGATGGCTACCTGGCCAAGCGCTATCAGCTGCCATTGGCACAGATGGACACCATGCTGCCCACGTGGGCGAGAAGCATCGTGCGTTACCAGCTCCACGGCGATCGCATGTCAGATGAGCGCACCGATCCTGTTGTGCGGGATTACCGCGACGCAATGAATTTCCTGCGGCTGATCGCCAAAGGCGAATTCCACCTGGGCGGCGCCGACCCGACCACCGGCACCAGCGGCCTGGGCGACTTCATCATCAATCCTGGCAACAAGGTGTTCGGCAGGGACGGCCGGCCGTGACCGTTGGCCCCTTCCCAGTCGGGGCGATCGTCGCTCGCCTCCAGGAGCAGGCCGAGGTGCTGCTCGAAGTGGGCAGCGCTGCCGACCTCAGCACCGCATTGGAGCAGCAGCCCAAGACGGCCGTGGCCGCGTTCGTGACATCGGCCGAGGTGGGGAAACCCTCGAAATACTCCACGAATGCCCTGCACATCCAGAATGTCGACGTCACGATTCGCGTGGTGTTGTTCGTCCGCAACTATGCAGGGGAAGCGACGGGCGTCGGCGCCCGCGATCAGATGGACAAGGAAGTGATCCCCGCAGTGCGCCAGGCCCTGGTCGGATGGACCCCGGTCGACGCCTTCGATGCGCTCTCCTTCCAGGCGGGCCGCGACGAAGCCTTCAAGGCCGGCTGGTTGGTCAACCAGCAGGTGCTTACCACCAACTACCGCATGCAGGTATCGCGATGACCAACAAACCCACCCCGATCAGCGGGGGCGCCTGGCGCGTAATTGACGGCGCCCTGGTCGATGAAACCCAGGCGATCCCCGCGCCGCCCCCGGTCGCGCCGAAGGCCGCCACCCCGGCGGCGAAGCCTCCGCGCCAGCGGAACACCACCACCCCGTCTCCCACTGAGGAATAGCCACATGGCACAGCCCCAACTCGAACCCTTCAAGCGTCGCGGCCTGGCGCTGGCCGTGCGCGTCGCTGCCGGCAGCGCAGTCGTCCCCGCGCCGGCAACCAATGGCGTCCTGCTGTTCAACGGCACCAGCGGCACCGAGTTCGACAAGATCGAACGACCCATCGATCGCCCGTTCCTGACCGGCCAGCCCTTCGCCGTGGGCGCGCGCCGCGCCTACATCGAGGGCGAGTTCGAGCTGTACCCGCCGACCTCGCCAGGCGGCGCCGCCGACAGCGATCCCGATTGCGGTGTGCTGTTGCTGCCGGCTGGTATGACCGTGGTCAAGGACGCCACGGAGAAAACCACCCGCTACAACCCCATCAGCGTGAACATGGCGCTCAGCGATGCGAAGTTCTGGCACGCCGGCACCGTGAAGCATGTGCAGGCCGCCCGCCACAACCTGACCAGCCTGGCCATCACTGTCGGCGATCGCTTCAAGGGCAACGTTCGCGTCCAGGGCGACTACGAGACTATCGCCGAGGAAGCCCTGCCGGAAATCGTCTTGCCGACCACGGTCCCCACCGTCGCCAGGGCGGACAACACCGTGACCAAGATCAGCGTGCTGCCAGGCGGCACTGCGCTGACCGTCTGGGCCAAGTCGCTCTCGGTGGACCTGGGCAACACGATCACCCCCAAGGAGTACACCTCGCACAAGGAAACCGGCATCACCGATCGCGCGCCGACCTGGACGCTGCGCCTGGCCAGGACCGCCTTGGCCGACTTCAATCCCTGGACGCTGCGCGATGCTGCAACCCCGCTGGCCATCTCGCTGCGCCTGACTGAGCAGAGCAAGCTGTACAGCGAGCTGGGCATTCGCGGACAGATCGACACCATCAACGAGGTGGAGATCGATGGCGACTACGGCTGGGAGCTGTCTGGCCCGTGCGTGGCCAGCGATGCCGGCGGTGACGAGCTTTACATCGAATTCGGCGATTCCACGCCGTAAGCGAGCTACACTCCGCCCATTAGCCCCGCCACGCGCGGGGCTTCTTTTTTGCACTAACGGTTGTTAATCCCGATCGCGCAAAGCGCGCAGGCAAAGTGTTCCTGTCCCGTTCAAACGGGCATTGAACTACCTTCCCTAAAGGATTCAACCCCATGCTGAAACTCAAGAAAACCGCCACTGTGTCCCGCCCGGTGAAGCTGCGGCTGCCGACCGACAACCCGGACACCTTCAACGAAGGCACCATCACTGTCGGCGTCAAGGTCCTGACCAAGGAACAGCTGAAGGATCTGGCCGACGCCGAGATCCACGACACCGAGTATCTGCGTCAGATCCTGGTGTCCGTGTCCGGTCTCGGCGATGAAAACGGCAACCCGATCGAAGGTGATGCCGCCCTGGCCGAGGTCTACACCGGCCCCTGGTCGACCTACCTGCAGAACGCCATCCTCCAGGACTACTGGGAGCATTACGGCGACGTCCGCGTAAAAAACTCCAAGCCGTCGCGCGGGCGCTAGTTGGGAAGGGTCCCCGCACTGGCGGCAGCGATCGGAACCATGAACCCGATTCTGCCGTCAGTGCGACGGACTTTCTGCGTGACGGTTCAGTCAGCACGGGCGACTTCCTGCGTGACGGCGGAGATCCAGAAGGCGCCGACGAACCGATCGAGGTTCTCGAAGAGAACTGGATTGCCGTTGCCGTGTTCCAGCGCTGCCAGCCTGACTGGATTCCCGTTGGCCTCGGCTCGCTGAAATACGGCGGCATCAGCGCCACCGAGATTCGGGCCGCAGCAGACCTGCTCAACATAGATCGCGCCCACTACCCCGACATCTTGTTCTGCCTGGATGTCTTGATCGAAGCAACCCGCGACGCCTACTCCGTGGCCGCATAGGTGCCCCAGTGAACCCCACCGTCACCCTCCGATTGACCGCCGACAACAGCAGGCTGGTGCCTGTCACGCGCCAATCCAGGGAGGAAGTGGCGCAACTGGGTAAAGCATCGGCGGCCATGGGCCAGCAGGCACGCGCTGGTGCTGCCGGTGTTTCCTCTTTGGGCAACGCGTCAGACCAGGCCGCCCGCAAGGTCTCTGCCATGGGTGCGGTGGTGAACGTCGCCCGTACCGCTGTGGCCGGTGTTGTCGGCGCCCAGGCTGTGGCGTCGGTGGTCAAGCTGTCGGACGAATACGCCAACATCAGCGGCCGTCTGAAGTTGGCCACGGACGGCCACAAGGCGTTCACCCAGGCCCAGTCAGAGGTGTTCAACATCTCCCAGCGGACCTCGACCGCCCTGGAGAGTACCGCCACTCTGTATGCCCGCCTGGCGCAGTCCACGGCGGAGTACGGTATCAGCCAGCAGCGCCAGCTTGCGCTGACGGAGTCGATCAACCGCACCTTCACCATTTCTGGCGCCAGTGCGGTCGCCGCGTCCAACACCATCACCCAGTTCACCCAGGCACTCGCTGGCGGCGTGCTGCGCGCTGAAGAGTTCAACTCGGTGATCGAGAATTCGCCGCGCCTGGCACAGGCGCTGGCCGATGGCCTCGGCGTTGGTATGGGCGAGTTGCGCAAGATGGTCAACGATGGGCAGGTGTCCATCGACAAGATCGTCGGTGCCCTGGAGAACCAATCGGCAACGATCCAGGCGGAGTTCAATCAGATGCCCCTCACGGTCGAGCGGGCCATGGTGCAGCTGCGCAACAGCGTCACCCGCTACATCGGCGAAGCGTCCCAGGAGCTGGGTGCAGGCAGCGGCCTGGCCGAGGGGGTGGCCTTCCTCGCGCAGAACATGGAGGCGGTCGGCCAGGCAGCCAACGTGCTGGCGGTGGCCTTCGGCGGCAAGCTGGTGGCCAACATCCTGCAGGCGACGGCGGCAAAGATCGCGTCAGCTGCCGCCAGCCGCGAGTTGGCCCGGCAGGAGCTGGTCGCGGCCCGTGCCGCCGAGGTGCAGGCCGCTGGCCAGCTCTCCATGGCGCGGGCCGGCATGAGCGCGGCAGGTGGTGTTGCAGCAGCCGAACAAGCGCTGGCAGCGGCCCAGCTGCGCACCGCCGCCGCTGCACAGGGGGCGTCGGTGGCGCTGACTGCTAAGGCAGCGGCGATGCGCGGCCTAAACGTGGCCATGAGCGCCTTCGGGGGGCCGGTAGGCCTGGCCATCACCGCCTTGTCGCTGTTCGTCCTGTGGCTGCGCAACAGCGATAAGGAAGCCAAGGAGCTGTCCAAAACCGTGACGGCTGGGTTCCAGGCCGCCATCGGGACGCTCCAGGGCTTCAACCAGGAAACCGCCAACGCCTCCTTCGCCAACCTCGCCGGGTCCATCGAGACGCTCGACAAGGCTGGCCAGGAAGTGGACAAGCTGCGCGCGCGGTACGCCGACCTGGTGAGGACGAAGAACATGTGGGTGGCCCGCACGGGCAACACACCGCCAGGCTTCGAAAAGGATCTGCGGTCTGCCGCCAACGCGCTCGACTCTGCCCGCGTGCGCCAGGAGCAGCTGACGGCCGGCTACGAGCGGTCGATCGACGTAGCCGCCGACCTGGTGCTGAAGTCGGCCGGCATCACCAACGCCACCAATACCCAGCGAGCGTCCCTGGAAGAACTGTTGAAGCGCCAGGCCACCTCTGGCCAGACGCTGCAGCAGAACATGCCGCTGCTGACCAAATGGGCGACTGAGCAGTTCAATGTCGATACGGCCAACCGCCTCGCCAGCGCCAGCTTCGACAAGGTGGCCAGTGCCGCGCAGGCGTCGGGCGCGGCGATCAAGGCCGCGCTGCAGTCGGTCAACGAGGGCTTGGACAAGCAGATCAACACGCTGCAGCTGCAGCTGATCGAGCAGACCCAGGGCAAGGCCGCGCGTATGCGCGCCGAGTTCATCACCGCCGCCACAGCGCAGGGCTTGGACCCCACCAGCGCCGACTATCAGAAGCTGCGGGCCAAGAACGAGCAGGCGATCGCGCTGACGCTGTCCATCGAGCGCCAGACGAAGGCCACCCAGGCAGCCACCAAGGCTGACACGGACAGCGAGCGTAAGGCGGAAGAGGCCAAGCGCAAGCGAGAACAGCTGATCGAAACGCAGGCGCGTTATACCGCAGAGGCGGCGCTCACTGCTGCCGAGCTGCGCGGACCTCTTGCCGCTGCCCAGGAACGCCAGAAGCAACGTGAGGCCGAACTGGACAAGGAGCTGGCCAAGGGCAACATCACCCAGGCTGCGCGCAACGACCTGGTCAAGGCGTCGACCGCCGAGCTGGCCAAGCAAACGCAGGAACTGAATCGCCGGCAGCAGGCGCCGCAGGCGCTGCTGGGCGACATGTCGGCCGAGCTGCAGGTTCTAGGTCTGCTGGGCGACGCGCGAGAGCGCGCGCAGCGCCAAATGCGCGCCGAGCACGATATGCGCCAGGCCATCAACGAGGCCAACGAGGCCGGCGCGGGAATCAATGCGGAGATGACGCAGAGCCTGGTCAACCAGGCGGCAGCCTATGCCGGGCTCTCCATCCAGGTCGAGCGCAACTCGGGCTACCTGGAGGAGCTGGCGCGTGTCGGCGGCGACACCGTCGGCGGCATTGCCGATCTGCTGATCGATGCGTTCGACGATGGCCTGGATCAATCCAAGAGCTTCTTCGACCAGCTGAAGGACATCTTCAAGCGCGGTTGGCGCGACCTGGCCAGGACGGTCATGGAGCAGAATTTTGTGCGCCCGATGCAGGACATGTTCAACCAGATGCTGAGCAAGGGCACCTCCAGCCTCTTCGGTGGCGGAACCGGCGGCAGCTGGATGAACACCCTGAGCGGACTGTTCGGCAAGGGTGACAGCAGCTGGCTTGGCACGCTCTCGGGGCTGTTCGGTAAGGGCGTGGGAGCCAACGCTGCGGCGAGCGCCGGCTCACTGATGAACTTTGGCAATGTCGGCAATCTGGCCGGGGTTGCGGGCGCCAACAGCGGCATCCTGACCGGTGCCGGCGCAGCGAGCAGCGCTGCAGGCGCGGGTGCGGGCGCCGGGTCGGGCGCACTGGCGGGGCTGACCGCGATCCCGATCGCTGGTTGGATTGCGGCCGGCATGATGCTCAACAGCAGCTTCTACAAGCAGGGCTGGAACATGGACGGTCAGACCACCGACATGACGGAGACCCTGTTCAAGTCCACCGCTAAGGGCAACTTCCTCGGCCCCGTCCTAGGCACCATGACGGCTGGCATCGGCGCGGTCGATCGCCTGCTGAAGGGCTTTGGCCTGGGCAGCTCGGCCGCGTCGCTGATCTCGGGCAGCGCCCTGTGGTCGCGCGCCTTCGGTCGCCAGGCGCCCAAGGTCACCGGCCAGGGCATTGAGGGCTCGTATGGGTTTGATGGGTTCTCCGGCCGTAGCTATGCCGACATCAAGCAAAAGGGCGGCTGGTTCCGCAGCGATAAGAAGTGGACCCAGTACGGCGACGTCGATCCAGGCATCAGCCAGCTCTTCAGCTCGGCGGCGGCCCAGGTAAAGAGTGGCGTATCCGAGCTGGCCAAGCAGCTCGGGATGGATGTCAGCGGCCACCTGGCCAACGTGCGCGTGGATATCGGCAAGCTGCAGCTGGACGCAGACCCGGAGAAGGCAAAGGCCCAGCTCGAAGACGCCGTCAACAAGATGGTGGCAAACCTGTCGGGCGAGGCAGTCAAGGCATTGGGTCTGTCGAGCCTGATGGACAAGGGCTTTGAGGCAACCGACATCATGGGCGCCGCCGCTGGCGCGGTGGGTTTGACCAATGGGTCAGTGGAAGAGCTGTCGGCCACCCTGGACGTGTTCCAGCGTATGGCCAAGGAATCGGGCCGGACGCTGACCGAGCAGACGGAGGCGATGGCCAGCGCCGCCAAGAGCTACTCCGAAGTGGCCGCGTCCGCCCAGGAAGACGTGGCCACGGCCGGGCTCAGCTCGTTTGCCAAGTCCATGCTGTCTGTCCGCCGCGAAGAGCAGCAGCGCATTGCGACCCTGAAGGAACAGGCCAGGGCGCTCGGCGGCCTGTCGGCACGCGAGTCGGACTTGATGGCTGTGCGCCAAGCGGCCGAACAAAAGGCCAATGACCTGGTGAAGTCGCTGCAGTCCGAGCTGGTCGACCTGGCGCTGAGTCGCGTCAACGATCAGATCCAGCGCTTGGGTGGCTCGGCGGAGGGCGCCAGCGACAAGCTGGGCGACTTCCTCAACTCCCTGCGCCTGAGCGACACGCTCTCGGTCAACACCGATGCGCAGAAGCGCTCCACCGCTTCGGACCTGATGAAAAGCGCCGCTGCAAGCGGCAACGTGGACAGCTTCATTACCTACGCCCAGCGGTTCCTGGAAGTCAGCCGCGCCATGAACGCATCCGGGTCTCGCTACCAGGCCGACTACGCCGAGGTCATGCGGATGGCACAGCAGTTCGGGGCCGATGGCAGCGCCAACTCGCTGGAGCAGCTTTATGCCCAGCGCGAGGCCCTGCAGGCGCAGCAGGAGGCCGCTGCTCGGCTGGATCGTGCCCAGCGTATCGCCCAGGGCGTTGCAGACCTTGCCGGCGTCAAGGGCGGCGATCCGCTGGAGATCCTGCGCAACACCACGGGCATGACCCCCGAAGACCTGGCAAAGGATCTCGGCCTGTCGATCGCCGAGCTGTCGGAATACCTCACCGCGCAGAACACCGACCTCAGCGACTTGGCCGAGATCCTCAACGATCTTCCTACCCGCATTGCCATGGCTATGGTTGCCGCGCTGCGGGGCGAGACGCTCCCCACCGCGTCCTTCAGTGGCCGCAACTCCAGCGCCCCTGGCGAGCTGACCTCACCCGGTTACGGTCCTTCGGAACCGCTCCTGGTTGAAATCCGTGACGGCATCCGGGCACTGGGTCGCAGCACGGAACAGCGAGCTTTGAACGACCTATGACGCGTCCTGTACTGCTGTTGGAAATCGGCGACATTCCTCTGCCGGCAGTGACGCCTGCAGTCGCTCCTGCGGGCAACTGGTCGCAGGCGGTTTACACGCCGCCCGCCGTGGTACCGCCGATTCCCGAGGTCACGCCCACGCCAGTGGCTGATGGCATCCTCCTGGAATGGGAGCCCGTCCGTGTTGGCTACGTCCAGTACATCATTGAGCGATCGCGTGCAGCTACCGGGCCCTGGGCAGAAATCGCCCGCACCTCGGCGACTCGCTACCTGTACACCGGTCCGCGCGATGGGCTGTGGTACTTCCGTGTAACGGCCAGCGTGAATGGTCGGCCGGGGCTGGGCGGCATCGCAAACGGCCAGTCCAAGGACGTGCCGGGAATGCAGGAGATTGTCGACCACATCAAACAGTCGGAAATCGGGCAGCAGCTCGTCACTGCGATCGACGGCATCGATGTCAACTCAGAGACGATTGTTAAGCAGGCCCTGGAACAGTACGAACTGGCCAACGGTACTCGGCAGAATCGCGCGTACATCGCGCACTTGGAGGAGACCTCGGTCACCGTTGAGCAGGCGCGAGCCATGGTCCAGGACACGGTTGCTGCCGAGACAGGCCCGATTCGGGCGATCGTCCAGGAGACGAGCGAAGCGGTTGCAGACCTCAATGGGAAGTCCTCGGCTTCCCACTCGATCCGCACGCAGCTGAACATCAACGGCAAGCACTACATGGCCGGCGTCGTGGTAGGCGTCTATTCCGATGGCGACCTGGTGCAACGTGAAGTTCTGGCACTGGCCGATACGTTCGGTGTGCTGTCCACGGCCTCCGACGGCACCGTGTATTCACCGTTCATCATCAACAACGGCAAGGTCTACATCAACCAGGCCTTCATTGGTGACGGGTGGATCAACAACGCCATGATCGGCAATACGATCCAGTCGGACAACTTCCTCTGGGACGACGCGGCGGGGATCTACCGTGGGTGGCAGATCCTGAAGAATGGCCAGGCCCGGTTCGCGGGCGACGTGCTGGTGCGCGGCACCGTGATTGCCGAGGCGATCTCCGGCAGGTTCCAGCGCACCCAGGTGTTCACCTGGTCGGGCGTCCTGAGTGCGGACTTCACTGGCTTCACCAGCGAGTTTGTCCTGGACGCGCCTATCCGTTACGGCGACAGCCACCAGCCCGTGCTGATGATCGAACTGTCGATGGAAAACGATGGCGACCACTCTCGCGATGGCGTGATCACCATCCAGTACCTGATCAATGGCACCTGGGTAGATCTGCGCACCAAGACATTCACCTTGGCCGCCTCCACGCAGCCGACCAACGTGATGATCGTGCCCGACAGCTACGTATCGACCGCACGCCGGTATCGCATCCGCGTCAGCCGCGGAACCAACAGTTGGGGCAGCTGGCGCCTAACAGGCGTCACCGCCCAGATCACAGGAATGAGGTAATCGATATGGTCGACGCTACTCCCCAGACAGCGGGCGTGCCGGATCTGGCATTGCTTGCGCAGCAGGTCCAAGCGCTGGTTGCGCAGGTCCGGCTGTTCCAGGACCAGCAGGTCAACCTGTATGGCACCAACGACCTGATCGCCTCGGTGACCGATGGCGAAGGCAACGCCAAGATCATCCCGTCTTGGCGGGCGGTACAGAGTGCCGGCAGCGAAGCCGGCGCCAATGCCGATCTAGCAGCGGCGTCGATCTACAACAAGGTGGTCATTGCCGATGCCGGCAGCGCGCTCCAGCTCGCAACCGGAAGCGGCGCCAGCTTCTGGCAGATCCAGCTCTCACAGCCCAGCTGCGCATTGACGCTGCAGACGCCCGCGATCGAGGCCACACGCATGAAGCAGGTCACCCTGCTGCTGCGCCAGGGTAGCGGCGCCAACCAGGTCGCCTGGCCGGCCAACGTGGTCTGGCCGTTCGGGCAAAAGCCCGTGCTGTCCTACGCGGCCGGCCAGTTCGACTTGGTCACGCTGCTGTTCAACGGTGGCGATCAATGGCTGGGGTTCTTCGCTGCGGGGGGATTCGCATCGTGAAGGCCGGCTTTCTGAGTCACGAGGCCTCGCTCCGCGCCAACGCCCTGAGCCTTGCCTATGGCCATGCCAGGTTCCTGCAGCGGAACACCGGCACGACGCTTGCCGGCGACGCCCAGCACTACGTGCTGAACCCCGAGGGCGTGCTGGCCAACAACCGGCATTTCATTGGCTACACCCGCCAGGAGTACCAGCCCAACGGCGATGCCACCACCGAGGGGCAGGCGCTGCTGATCACCGGCTATGCCCACATGTACCAGGCCACAAAGGACCCGGTCTGGCTGCAGGGCGCGGTCCACTACTGGGAGGCATACGTCAATTACTTCTATGACGGCCAGGCCATCCCTGTACCCGCTGCACCGTGGTACTGCAACTGGATCGTCAACGGCAAGGAACCGGTGGTCGCACATTACCCGCTGCACCCGGACTATCCGACCCAGGGCGGCTTCAAGAGCGTGCCGCTGATGTTTACCCAGGGCCGGACCCAGATCCCGCATGGCGCCCCCTTCTGGGGCGAGTGGCTCGATGTGGCCAGCTTTGCGCACCGGGGGCATCTGGCATGGCCGGCCATCAATGCCAACGTGCAGAAGATCGCCGAGGACGTGGACTGGGCAGCTATCTACAGCAACTGGCGCAGACTCAGCACCGACACTCCCTGGGAGCCCAAGGCGTGGATCGATTGGCAGGGCTACCTCGGCGATGAGTACACCCCTGTCTGGGGCTCAGCCGGTCGCGGCGTCGAGTACGCCCTGGACTGGATCATTACTTGGTCGGGCGAAAAGGTGGACTGGGATGGCAACGTGATCAGCACCGGCCACCAGCCCAGCGAGTTCGGCACGGTGCAGCTGCAGGACGCGGGACTCAACGGCTGCTATCTGCTCAACTTCGCCGTGAAGCTGCCCGTGGCGAACGGCGGCACGTTGATCCCACGCAACAAGCCTTGGCACAACCGTCCCATCAACGTGCCGGTGCCTACCCGTGCCATGTCCAACGCTGCCGATGCCGAGCAGTGGTTTGGCGAGGCCAGCCATCTGTTGTGGGAAATCACTGGCGAGGCACGATATCGCCAGGCCTTCGAGTGCGTAATGGAGACTTGCCGCCTCTATGCCGACATCGACCGATTCGACCAGTTCTTCCGCCGCTCCACCGCCGCCAGCACGCCCTGGACAGATGGCATCAGCTACGACTATGCCTATCCGTCTTCCGCCGTGCCCGAGTTTGGCCGCGATGCTTCGGGCCTGATCACGATTCGGCAGGCTCAGGCTGCGCAGCAGACGCTCGAACAGCAGGCCATCTGGATGCGCGTCAACACAGCCAGTCAGCTCCACATTGAGCTGGGCGGCTGTGGCGACAGCGGTACGCCGCTACGCGTTCGCTGCAAGCTGCAACTGTCGCCGGTAAAGGCAGAAGACCATCCATCGGCCGTTGAGTATGTGGCGCCAATTCCTGACACAACCGACATGTCGGTGAAGACGTACACCATCCAGCTGGGCCAGTTCATCCGAGAGGCCTCGCCCGAGGGTATGCCTTACATCGTGGCCGACCCACGCATGATTGCCCCATACGGCGGTGCCACCCTGGAGACCCGCTATGTCCTGGATGTCCTGGGTGATCGCGCCGGCACTACCTGCCGGCTGGAAATGAACGAGGACGGCGGCGCCAGCGTGGGGTTCTGGCTGCTGCCCAACGAGCGGGCCGAGGTGAGGCGGATCACTTATCGGTCTGGTGCTGACGCCTTCAACATTCGCATCGAAGATTCGGCCGGATGGCGGTGGTGGTGGATGGTCCCAGCGACCAACGGCGAGTGGCGCACCATCGATCTGCCGGTGTCGGACCTGCGATTCTCCGGCTACCAGCCAAACCAAGATGGCCGCCCGCGCCCGGCTGGCCCGGACTACACAGGTTCATCGGAGTTCACCCTGTTGCTCGATGACACTCCTGTCGGCGCAACCGGCTGGCTGGAGTGGTACTGCATCAATGACGTGCCGCCGCGATTCGACTCCGACAGCGCTTACACCATGATGTTCAGCGTGACGTTCTCAGGCGACGAAGCCTTTAACGCGCTCCTTGGCGATTGCAGGATCGAGAAGTACCGCGACGACAATCTGGCCTACACCCCCGGCGTGATTCCGTTCTCCAACAACCTGGACCCGTTCTCCCAGCAGTTCGATGGCTGGCACGGCATGCCGTATCCCGGCTATCAGTACCCGTGGATCTGGGCGATCACCGACGACGATGCGCCGCTGAACAACATGGTGGAGTTCCTCTACGACTCGCAGCAGGCCTACAAGCGCCGCTTCGGCGTGCTGGGCCCTGGTGCAGCTGCGTACTACTGGAACCGTTGGGACAGCCTCAGCTACGGCCCTGCAGACACCTTCGCTTTCACGCATTGGGGCAACGGCGAGCCATGGTCGGGCTACCAACCACGTGCCTTCTTGGGCGCAGCGCTCGCTTGGTACACGCTCAAACAGCGCAACCGAGTTGTCCCGATTCACCTGCGTGACTACGTGAACAACTGGCTGCGGTGGCTGGCGCAGTTTCAGACAGACCACGGCGGGCTGAACCCCACCGAGTTTCCCTCAGACGCATTGCCGCGAGTCCCTGCGGACGACTTCACCGGGCACATGACCGGTCTGTGGTTGGCGGGCGCCTGCTACGCGGCCCTCGCCGGTGCCGATGCGGCGCCGGCTCACACGGTCATCAACAACTCGATGAAAGAGCTTCAGGACAACTATAAGGTGGTGTCGGCGGGCCACGTCATGAACGGCTGCTGGTCGCCGGCCGTGCGCGCTTCCTCCGATAACGGCATGTTCTTCGGCTTCTGGGCGGGCGAGATCCTGCGAGCCATCGGCCTCTATCTGACCTACCTGCCGAGGATGTCCGCATGACGGATGCCGTTGCCAAGTTCGCCGAGTCCCCGCTCGGTCCCGATCTGATGGTGCTCGATGGCGGTCGCAGCCTCTTGGCTGTCGGCCCCGCTGCAGGACTGAACCGCATGGCCCGCGCTGACATCGGTCAGTCCGAGGGCACGCATGGGGTTGAGTTCGTGTTCTGGGGGGAGGCCGCTGCGACAGCGACCGTAGGCGTAGTCAGCGAGGGCGCTGCGACCAATGCAGAGGTCGGATTCTCTACCGGCATCGGCTGGCGCCTGCACACCGGTGAGGTGTTCGTCGATGGTGTCCTGGTGACCTCGGGCATCCCCGTGGTGACCACTGCTGTGATCGTGGGACTACGCGTTTCGATCACCGACCAAGGTGTGGACGCCACGTTCTACCGCGACACCCAAGTGGTTGCGCAGGCGCACCGTGCGGCTGGGCCGCGCGTCTTTTTCGCCGTGTCACTGGCCAGTGAGGAGAAGCGCGAGCTGCGGTGCATCGTCAATGCAGGGCAGTGGCGCGGTCGCGGCGCTGTATCTGATGGGCTGCAATGGGGGCTGCCAGCCGAAGCCGTCGAGCCTCTGCGTCTCGGCAGCGAAGACTACTTCACCCATGCCGCCGACGATCTGGCAGATACGCCGTTCCACGGTCTACTGCAGGCCGATGGCCTGAACACTGTGGCCAGCGTCTCTTTCTGGCCTTGGGATAACGCCTCACGCGGCGGAACGGCGACGGTGCGCATCCTGGACGCCGAGGGGCGTTTCGATGGCATGGCACTCGGCGCCATGCGCAACGTCCCCGTGCGTATCAGCCAGGTGCAGCAGGGCGCTCCCCTCAGTTCCGCAGAGGCGGTCGGACGGTACGTACTGGACCGGGTGGATATCGAAAGCGACGGCGTCAAGTCGCTGGTCCTGCGTGACGCACATGATGACCTCGACCGGTCACTGCACCAGGCAGTGTTCCTGCCTTCGGTGAGCGACAGCTTGGCCTGGGCGCCTCAGCCGGTGGTGATCGGTTGCGTGCGCAGCGTTCCTACTACGGGAATCAACAGCGATGGCAGCGTGCGCTGGGTGAGTGATGCGCCGCTACGCAGCCTGGGCGCGGTACTGGATCGCGGCGCGGCCCTCGATGCTGACGATGGCTATGGCCTGTCGACAGACGGGCAGCAGATCGCCTTGAAGTCGCCCCCGCTGGGGCCGGTCATCGCGGACGTGTCGACCCAGGAGGCGATGGCTCCTGCAACCCTGCAGCAGTTCCTGGCTAACGTGTTCGGTCGGCTTGGCAAATCAGCGTGGGACTCTGCTGGCGCCGCTCAGATCGATTCGCTTACTGGCTACGCCGGCATCGGCTACTACGCGGGCGAAGGCGCCACCGCGCGCACAGCGTTGCAAACGGTTCTGCCGAGCTATGGCGCGGATTGGTGGCAGGATGCGGCCGGGGTGTTGCGCATTGTCCGATTGATCGCGCCCGAAGACACCCCGGACGATCAGATCGCCTTTGACGTTGATTGGCGCGAGCTGGGCGCGGATCTAATCGTGCTGCCCGATCTTGCGCCCAACCTATCCCGGCGGATGGCCTTTCAGCTGAACGCTCAGCCGCTCACCAGCGCCGACCTGATTACCGACCTGGTGCAGTTGCCCCCGCAGCGCCGGCAGGAGCTGACATCGCCCCAGCGCGGGCAGGTTTACGCGGCGGGCGAGTTGGCCAGGCGATACGCCCACGCCGATGCTGCAGCTCCGATGCTGTCGTGGTTTGACCGGCGCGAGGACGCGCAGGCTGAGATCGATCGCCTGGTGGGCATCTATTCCGTGCCGCGCAACTTCTATGCCGGCAAATTCGCCGCCAGGCCCGATCTGCGCCTGCAGGTCGGCCAAGTGGGACGTCTTACCTACAGCCGATATGGGCTGCAGGACGGGCGCAAGGTCATGGTCACGGGCGTAATGAGCAACCCAGTGACCGGTACGCACACCATCAAGTTCTGGGGAATGTGATGCTGATCGGATACGAACAGATCGCCATGAATGTCGCCCTGTTGGAGGGCAGCATCTTCAACGCGGCCGCTCTGACTGATGGCCGGCCCAGCAGCGTCTGCCGGCTCCGCAACGCGGGTGGCACCTGCCAGCTCAGCTGCACGCTGCTGGCGCCCGCGCCTGTGCGGATCATCGGCCTGCTGGGCCTGAGCTGCGCGCCCGGCACTGTGGTTTCCGTGACAGCGGTCGACGCCCAAGCCGAACCCGTCGCCCTGGGCGGGAATGCGGCAGGGCAGCCTGCTGTCGCGCTGGCGGACGGGAGCATTGCAGCCTGGTTCGTTCTTGACGAAGACCTGATCCTGTCGGGCGTCACGATTCAACTGCAGACCGACCAGGTCGACGTGGGCGAGCTGATCATCACGCCGGCAGTTGAAACGCCAATCGAGCCGCAGTGGTCCTCGGAACGCGTCGATCCCAGCGTTGTGGAGCGAACCCTCGGTGCCGGGCTGAATGTGGTGAAGCGTCGGACCTACCAGCGTGTGCGGGTCGCGTTCCGGCGCGCCGATCTTGCAGAGGCCAGGGCCAGGGGCTTGGCCAATGGTCTGGACTGGGACGCGCTGGCTGCGCGCGTCAGCGGCTCGGCTCGCGTCGCGGTGATCCCCCGATGGCAGCAGGCAGGCGGGGCGCTCCATACCGATGAGATCCATCGGACGGCCGTTTATGGCCAGGCGGCGCCAGGCGCCATCAGCCACTTGGGCGGCGACTACTACGGCACGGCCTGGGTGTTCGAGGAAGTTCCAGCGGGCTGACCGAAGCAGGTAGTAGACACTTCCGTGCGTTCCTGTAGTGGCCACTCTACCGCTCCATAACAAGCCTATAACGCTGAAAAATAAGGCTTTTAATCGGCGTTTCTTGGTGGTTAGACTGCAGCGGCGCAATCGGCGCACTAAGGACACGGACATGACGGAATCAACCGCAACGCCTCAGGCACAGGGCTCCGACACCAAGGGTATCGACACTACTCAGCAGCTGCCTGACGCGCTGCTGCAGGAGTTGGTCGAGATAGCCGGCGCTGGATTCGGCTTCGGGATTACGCTTACGGTCGGGGGCACGCTGGTCAGCGGCAACGTCTGCTCCGGCAGCAAGTACATGCAGTTCATTTTTGACGAAACACTCGCCGACGTGGACGAGCAAGTGAAGGAGGCTATCAAGAAGCGCCTCCAGCCCTTCGCCGACATCTACGCCCCCGACGCGTGGAGTGCCCAAGCGCCGACCTACATTCACCTGGAGAACGCGCGTTTCTTCACTCCAGGCGTGTCAGGGGCAACTCCTTCCTCGCCTGTGCTCTGGCGCGGGCGCATCTCCGATGTTTCAGGGTTCTGCTTCGGAGTTTTGGGCTGAGGCACGAGGCCCCGCTAGCGCGGGGCCTTTCTCGGGCATAGATGTTGGCCAGATGGCCTATTCCATCCAATCGAAGGGAGGAGGGAGCGATGCCTTTGACAGCCTGTTCGCTCTCACGGCCTCGCGCCACTTGGTGATCTTGGCAACATCCTCGCGCAGGCGCTCTTGGTGCCTGACCACCCACAGCTCGGCGCCTGTCCGCCCTTGCTCGTAGCTGCTGCACACCCGCGAGGGTCCGCCTGGTCCGTTCCGATGGCGGTCTAGGGAGGCTATCCACATGCCGTCGTTCACCCGCTGGAACATGGCAACGACCCATTCACCTTTGCATGCAATCACCGTCAGCGGATCTTCTGTCCGGCTGGCAGAGCGTCTTGTCCAGTAAAAGTCCCGGGGCAGCGGCATGGCGTCAGGATACGGCTCTGCGTCGCGAAGGCTGCGATAAGGGTTGCGGGCGGTCAGGATGACCCCTGCGCCCCCTTTTCAATGGCGGATTGAAGAGCGTTCTAAGCCCGGTTTCGCCCGTTTACGCTGACCTCAAACCAAGTGTCCGCATTTCGCAAACCTCGCGTCCGCCTACACACGAGGTCCTGGGGGAAAGCGGGCAGGCTGGCACGGGGCGGGCTGCGCGCACATGGTAATCATTGCGTTTTCACGCCGCCAGCGCGGCTCATTCAGCGGGCCGTACGGTGGCCCTTGGGCTTTCCGGTGCGCTGGTTTAAGATCATCGCAGAACCCCTGACTGGAACAAGGTGGCCCGCGCCCAGCGCCGGCCGAGCGTGCGACATGAGCACTACCACCGCCCACTGTTGACCTGCCCCCGAAGGCCCTGCGTTCCAGGCGCCCTCGCGGCGCTTTTTTATTGCCCGGGCAACGGCCCGGGAACGCTTTCCAGCCCGCCCGGCGGGCCCCGCACGAAGCCACTGCGATGATCAACATTACCCTTCCCGACGGCAGCCGCCGCGAATTCGAAAACCCTGTGAGCGTCATGGAGGTTGCCCAGTCGATCGGCGCCGGCCTGGCCAAGGCCACCATCGCCGGTGCCGTGGATGGCGTGCTGGTCGATGCCACCGACGTCATCGACCACGACGCCAGCCTGCGCATCATCACCGCCAAGGACGAGGAGGGCGTGGAGATCATCCGCCACTCCTGCGCCCACCTGGTCGGCCACGCCGTCAAGCAGCTGTACCCGGATGTGAAGATGGTGATCGGTCCGGTGATCGCCGAAGGCTTCTACTACGACATCTATTCCGAGCGCCCGTTCACCCCGGACGACATGGCCGCGATCGAGAAGCGCATGGGTGAACTGATCGCCCAGGACTACGACGTCATCAAGAAGATGACGCCGCGCGCCGAAGTGATCGAGATCTTCAAGGCCCGTGGCGAGGACTACAAGCTGCGCCTGATCGAGGACATGGCCGACGACATCCAGGCGATGGGCATGTACTACCACCAGGAATACGTGGACATGTGCCGCGGCCCGCACGTGCCGAACACGCGCTTCCTGAAGGCCTTCAAGCTGACCCGCATCTCCGGCGCCTACTGGCGCGGTGACGCGCAGAACGAGCAGCTGCAGCGCATCTACGGCACCGCCTGGGCCGACAAGAAGCAGCTGGAGGCGTACATCAAGCGCATCGAAGAAGCCGAAATGCGCGACCACCGCCGCATCGGCAAGCAGCAGGACCTGTTCCACCTGCAGGAAGAAGCCCCGGGCCTGGTGTTCTGGCACCCGAAGGGCTGGGCGCTGTGGCAGGTGGTGGAGCAGTACATGCGCAAGGTCTACCGCAACAGTGGCTATGGCGAAGTGCGTTGCCCGCAGATTCTGGACGTGAGCCTGTGGAAGAAGTCCGGCCACTGGGACAACTACCAGGACAACATGTTCTTCACCGAATCGGAGAAACGCACTTACGCGGTCAAGCCGATGAACTGCCCGGGCCACATCCAGGTGTTCAACCAGGGCCTGCACAGCTACCGCGACCTGCCGATCCGCTACGGCGAGTTCGGGTCGTGCCACCGCAACGAGCCGTCCGGCGCGCTGCACGGCATCCTGCGCGTGCGTGGCTTCACCCAGGACGACGGCCACGTGTTCTGCACGGAAAACCAGATCGAGTCGGAAGTGACTGCCTTCCACCAGCAGGCGCTGGCGGTCTACCAGCACTTCGGCTTCGACGAGATCCAGATCAAGATCGCGCTGCGCCCGGAATCGCGCCTGGGTGACGACGCCACCTGGGACAAGGCCGAAGGCGCGCTGCGCTCGGCACTGACCGCCTGTGGCGTGGAATGGCAGGAGCTGCCGGGCGAGGGCGCCTTCTACGGCCCGAAGATCGAGTACCACCTGAAGGATGCCATCGGCCGTACCTGGCAGCTGGGCACGATGCAGGTCGACTTCATGATGCCCGGCCGCCTGGGCGCCGAGTACGTGGACGAGAACAGCCAGAAGAAGCACCCGGTGATGCTGCACCGGGCCATCGTCGGCTCGATGGAGCGTTTCCTGGGCATCCTGATCGAACACCATGCCGGCCAGTTCCCGGCCTGGCTGGCGCCGACCCAGGTGGTGGTGGCCAACATCACCGACGCCCAGGCCGACTATGTCTCGGGCGTGACCAAAACCCTTGCGGAGCAAGGCTTCCGCGTCAGCTCGGATTTGCGTAACGAGAAGATCGGCTATAAAATCCGCGAGCATACGTTGCAGCGCGTGCCCTACCTGCTGGTCATCGGTGACCGCGAGAAGGAAAATGGGGCTGTGGCGGTGCGTACGCGTTCTGGCGAAGACCTGGGCAGCATGAGCCTGCAGGCCTTCATCGAGCGGCTCCACGCCGAGGGCGCGTAAGCAAAGGTCCGGTCCGGGGGCACAGGCACCCGGGCCGGTTCGATACCCTTGGGAGAACGTAATATCAGCACCCCTGACAACAAACAGAACCGCAAGAATCAGGAAATCCGTGTGCCGCGCGTCCGCGTGATCGGCAGTGACGGAGAAATGATCGGCGTGTTGTCGCGCGACGAAGCGCTGTCCATGGCCGAAGATGAAGGCCTGGACCTGGTCGAAATCCAGCCGCAGGCCGATCCGCCGGTCTGCAAGATCATGGACTTCGGCAAGTTCAAGTTCGAAGCGCAGAAGAAGGCCAGCGAGGCCAAGAAGAAGACCAAGCAGGTCGAGATCAAGGAAGTGAAGTTCCGTCCGGTCACGGACGAGGGCGACTACCAGATCAAGCTGCGCAAGATGCGCGGGTTCCTCGAAGATGGTGACAAGATCAAGGTCAACATCCGCTTCCGTGGCCGTGAAATGAGCCACCAGGAGCTGGGCCGCGAAATGGCCAACCGGATCGAGGCCGATCTGGGCGAGGACATCGTCATTGAATCCCGTCCGCGCCTGGAAGGGCGTCAGATGGTCATGATGATCGCGCCGAAGAAGAAGACCTGAGGCCTGACGGCCTGCCTTTCGGGGCGCCTGGCTGAATGGTTCAGGGTAAGGGGGCGCCGCTGGCGTCCCTTTGCTTTTGTGGCGGGCCGGCGGGTTGCGGATGAAAGGCGAGCAGGGGCTGGTGGCAGGGCCGTTTTGCCTGTATCATGCCCGGCTCGACCCACCCAGGACGGGTCGTACGCCGATCATGGCAGGACGGAAAGAGCGGCCCAGACCGCCGCCAGATCAGTCAGAAACCAGGGTCAAATCCCATCAAGGACATTGCAATGCCCAAGATCAAGACCAACCGGGCAGCGGCCAAGCGTTTCCGCAAGACCGCCTCGGGCAAGTACAAGTGCGGCCACGCCAACCGTAGCCACATCCTCACGAAGAAAGCGACCAAGCGTAAGCGTAATCTGCGTCAGACGGGCCATGTCCGTGCAGAAGACGCAGGCCGTCTGGACCGCATGCTCCCTTACCTCTGAGGAACTGAAAAATGGCACGAGTTAAGCGTGGCGTACAGGCGCGTCGCCGCCACAAGAAGATTCTGGATCTCGCCAAGGGCTACTACAACGCCCGTCGCAAGGTCTTCCGCGTTGCCAAGCAGGCGGTCATCAAGGCACAGCAGTACGCCTACATCGGCCGTAAGCAGAAGAAGCGCAACTTCCGTTCGCTGTGGATCACCCGCATCAATGCGGCTGCCCGCATCAACGGCCTGAGCTACAGCCGCTTCATGAACGGCCTGCTGAAGGCCGGCATCACCCTGGATCGCAAGGTCCTGGCTGACATCGCCGTGCACGACGCAGCCGGTTTTGCCGCGCTGGCCGAAAAGGCCAAGGGCGCGCTGGCGGCATAAGTCCTTCCCGATGCCGTAACCGTTCACTCGGAACGGTGTCAGGTCAAGGCAATGCATGGGGAAGGGCGCAAGTCCTTCCCCATTCTTTTTTGGGTCCCGGTGCGGCCACAGCGGCAGCGCGGGGACGGCGGTGGCGACAGGGGTCGGCCCTTCGCGCATCGCGATGGCAGATCGACTGGAGTTCCGGCCCCCCATGAGCGACATCCAATCCCTCACCACCCAGGCGCTGGCCGATGTGGCCGCCGCACAGAGCCCTGACGTGCTGGAACAGCTGCGCGTGGCCCTGCTTGGCAAGAGCGGCAGCATCACCTCGCAGCTCAAGCAGCTCGGTACCCTGCCGGCCGAGGAGCGCAAGGCCGCCGGTGAAGCGATCAACCAGGCCCGCGACACACTGACCCGTGCGCTGGCCGAGCGCAAGGCGCTGCTGGAAGACGCCGCACTGGACGCGCGGCTGGCTGCCGAAGCCATCGACATCACCCTGCCGGGCCGCAATGGCGACCGTGCTGGCCTGCATCCGATCACCCGTACCCTGGAACGCATCACCGGTATTTTCGGCCGGCTGGGCTACGAGCTGTCGGAAGGGCCGGAGATCGAGGATGACTGGCACAATTTCGAGGCGCTGAATTTTCCGCCGCACCACCCGGCGCGCGCCATGCACGACACCTTCTACTTCGGCGACGGCCGCCTGCTGCGCACGCATACCTCCGGTGTGCAGGTGCGCTACATGGGCGACCACGCGCCGCCGCTGCGCATGATCGCTGCCGGCAAGGTGTACCGCAGCGACAGCGACCAGACCCATTCGCCGATGTTCCATCAGGTCGAAGGCCTGCTGGTGGACGAGCACTCGACCTTCGCCGACCTGAAGGGCACGCTGGCGGAATTCGTGCGCGCGTTCTTCGAGCGCGATTTCGAGATGCGCTTCCGTCCCAGCTACTTCCCGTTCGTCGAACCGGGTGCGGAAGTGGACATCGCCTGGCAGCAGCCCGATGGCACGACCCGCTGGCTGGAAGTGCTCGGCTGCGGCATGGTGCATCCGAACGTGCTGCGCAATGTCGGCATCGATCCGGAGCGTTACACCGGCTTTGCCTTCGGCATGGGCGTGGAGCGTTTCGCGATGCTGCGCTACGGCGTCAATGACCTGCGCGCGTTCTTCGAGAACGACGTGCGGTTCCTGAAACAGTTCGCGTAAGCCGCAACCGTGTAGAGCCGGGCCATGCTCGGCTGCCTTTCTGGATGGACGCCTCCTTGCGCATGCGCTGGGCGACCACAAAAACCGCAACGGGAGGCACGCCTCCCACCAGGGTGACACCATGAAATTCTCCGAAAACTGGCTGCGCAGCCACGTCCCGACCTCCGCCTCGCGCGATGAGCTGAGCGCGGTGCTGACCGCCATCGGCCTGGAAGTGGAAGAAGTATCCGCGCTGGGCGAAGGCCTCGATCACGTGGTCGTGGCACGCATCGTCGAGGCCGCGCGCCACCCGGAAGCCGATCGCCTGCAGGTGTGCAAGGTCGATGCCGGGCAGGGCGAGCTGCTGCAGATCGTCTGCGGTGCGCCGAACGCCCGCGCGGGCCTGGTCGCGCCACTGGCGATGGTCGGTGCGCAGATCGGCGAGCTGAAGATCAAGCCGGCCAAGCTGCGTGGCGTCGAGTCCAACGGCATGCTGTGCTCGGCCAAGGAGCTGGGCCTGGACAACGATGCCTCCGGACTGCTGGAACTGCCCGATGACGCCCCGGTCGGCCAGGCCCTGGTCGAGTACCTGGGCCTGCCGGACGCCAGTATCGAAATCAAGCTGACCCCGAACCGCGCCGACTGCTTCAGCCTGCGCGGCATCGCCTACGACGTCGCCGCCGCTACCCGCAGTGAAGTGCTGGATTTCGCCGCCGACGCCATTCCGGCTGCCGGCAGCCGTGAGCTGGCCATCCAGCTCGACGCTGGCGCCGAAGCGCCGCGTTATCTGGGCCGTGTGATCGAGGGCGTCAACGCTGCCGCCAAGACCCCACTGTGGATGGCCGAGCGCCTGCGCCGCAGTGGCGTGCGCCCGGTCTCGCTGCTGGTCGACATCACCCAGTACGTGATGCTGGAACTGGGCCAGCCGATGCATGCCTACGACCTGGCCACCCTGCAGGGCAGCATTGCCGTGCGCCGTTCGCGCGCGGGCGAGACGCTGAAGCTGCTGGACGGCCGCGATGCCGCGCTGGACGACAGCTTCCTGGTGGTCACCGACGCCGATCGTGCGGTCGGCCTGGCCGGCCTGATGGGCGGCTTCGACACCCGTGTCACCGACGCGACCACCGCCGTGTTCCTGGAGGCCGCGCACTTCGCGCCGGCCGCGATCATGGGCCGTGGCCGCAAGCTGGGCCTGCACACCGATGCCGGCCACCGCTTCGAGCGCGGTGTCGATCCGGCACTGCCGCGTACCGCGATCGAGTACGCCACCCGCCTGGTGCTGGACCTGGCCGGCGGTACCCCGGCGCCGGTCACCGAAGCTGTGCGCGAGGCCGATCTGCCGCAGCCGGCCACGATCGTGCTGCGCCGCACGCGCATCACCCGCGTGCTTGGCATCACCATTGACGATGCCGAAGTCGAGCGCATCCTGCGTGCGCTGGGCATGGACGTGGCCGCCACCGCCGACGGCTGGCAGGTCACCGCGCCGAGCCGCCGCTTCGATATCGCCATCGAAGAGGACCTGATCGAAGAACTGGCCCGCATCCACGGTTACGAGCAGATCCCGACCACGCTGCCGGGCGGTGCCTCGCGCGTGGCGATGCCGAGCGAGACCCAGCTGGACGCGCTGAGCGTGCGCCGCCAGCTGATCGCCCGCGACCTGCAGGAAACCGTCAATTTCGCCTTCGTCGACGACGCACTGCTGGCCCAGTGGCAGCTGCGCGACGCCCTGGTGCCGCTGGCCAACCCGCTGTCGGCCGAACTGGCGGTGATGCGCCCGTCGCTGCTGCCGGGCCTGGTTGCCACCCTGGGCCGCAATGCCGCTCGCCAGCTCGGCCGCGTGCGCCTGTTCGAGCTGGGTCGGGTGTTCGCCCAGCAGGCCGGAGATGCGTCGCTTGGCGAAAGCCAGCCGGCACCGCTGGAAACCCCGCGCGTGGCCGCTGCGGTCTGCGGTGATGCGCAGGCGGTGCAGTGGGGTCTGCCGACCCGCAAGGTCGATTTCCATGACCTGAAGGGTGACCTCGAATCGCTGGCGGCCGCCAGTGGCGCGCAGCTGGAGTTCCGTCCGTCCACCCGCGCCTACGGCCACCCGGCGCGTTCGGCCGAGGTGTTGCGCGATGGCGTGGCGATCGGCTGGATCGGCCAGGTTCACCCGCGCCTGGCCAGGGCGATGGACATCGAAGCCGACGTCTACGCCTTCGAACTGGACCTGGAACCGCTGACCGCCCGCCGCCTGCCGCGTGCCGGCGAACTGTCGCGCTTCCCGGCGGTGCGCCGCGACCTGGCATTCCTGGTGCCTGAACAGGTGGCCTGGGCCGATCTGGCGGCGACCGTCCGCCAGGTCGCCGGCCCGTTGCTGCGCGACCTGAACCTGTTCGACCGCTATGTCGGCCAGGGCGTCGAGCCGGGATTCAAGAGTCTCGCTATGGGCTTGATTTTGCAGGACAAGTCGCGCACTCTGACGGACCGCGACGTGGAAGCGGTGGTGGCCGAGGCGGTCACTGCCATCGAGCGTGAACACCACGCCCGGATCCGCGGCTGAGCGGGCAGCACTCGGGGGTAGCAGGCAATGGCATTGACCAAGGCGGAGATGGCGGAAAAGCTGTTCGACGAAGTCGGTCTGAACAAGCGGGAAGCCAAGGAATTCGTCGACGCGTTTTTCGATGTGCTGCGTGAAGCATTGGAACAGGGACGTCAGGTGAAGCTGTCGGGCTTCGGTAATTTCGATCTGCGGCGCAAGAACCAGCGCCCGGGTCGCAACCCCAAGACCGGCGAGGAAATTCCGATTTCCGCCCGTACGGTGGTCACCTTCCGTCCGGGCCAGAAGCTCAAGGAGAGGGTGGAAGCTTATGCTGGATCCGGGCAGTAACCGCGAACTACCGCCGATTCCGGCCAAGCGCTACTTCACCATCGGTGAAGTCAGCGAGCTGTGCGACGTCAAGCCGCACGTCCTGCGCTACTGGGAAACCGAGTTTCCCAGCCTTGAGCCGGCCAAGCGCCGAGGCAACCGCCGCTACTACCAGCGCCACGACGTGCTGATGGTCCGGCAGATCCGCAGCCTGCTGTACGAACAGGGCTACACCATCGGTGGTGCACGCCTGCGTCTGGACGGCCCCGATGCCCGCGAGGAATCGGCGCTGAGCAACCAGATCATCAAGCAGGTGCGCATGGAACTGGAAGAAGTGCTGCAGTTGTTGCGCCGCTGATCCCATTTCCATCGTAATCCGCTATACTTCACGGCCCGCCGCACTGGCGGGCACATCGCAGCATCAGTCGGGGCGTAGCGCAGCCTGGTAGCGCATCTGCCTGGGGGGCAGAGGGTCGTCGGTTCGAATCCGGCCGTCCCGACCAAAAGCAGCGATAGAACAAGGGCTTGCGCCATACGGTGCAGGCCCTTCTTCGTTGTGCACCCTATCGTCACCCTATCGAATGGCGAGGATGCCCGTGTTGATCTCGGTCCACGGCCTTTCGTGGCCTTCCAGATACACCTCGGTCATCGCCGGCGAGCTGTGTGTGAGAAGGTGCTGCACTTGTTCTTCCGACCAACCTCGACGGTTGTGTGGAAGAGCACCGCCAAGCCTGCGGATCTCCTGGAGTGACACCTGATGCATGCCGATCCAAGCTGATTGACTCGCGGACGTCCTGGAACTCGCGGCTCTCCGCTGATGCGCTCGATTGCCAGGCGAAAGGCGTAGTTCTTCGACGCTTCACTGAAGTCCAACGGTCTCGCCGGCGATGGCCTTTGCGATGATGGCCGAGCTCGGCACAGTGGCGTAGGCGCGGTAGCAAAAGATCCTGGAGGTCAGTGCCTGCAAAAACGTGATTCTTATGGCGGTTCGAAAATTTAATCTGCGGTTCGGGGAAGTCCTACAGATCGATGGCTGAGGTTCGGGTTGGAAAATGCTGATCTGTATGTTAATAACGCATCTTGAATCATGGAAGAAGGCGGGTGGCGGAATGAAATCACCCGTTAAAGTGGCAATGCTGTTCATCGCGCTTTGTAGCAGCAATGTTGCGATGGCCGACGCTCGGCTACAAGTCGAAATAGTTCCGCTGAAGGGCGACCTGGGAGAAACTTCAATCGCGTTGAAGCTCTCGAATGTCGGTGACCAGGTTGCGGTAGTCGCTGAGTCTTCTCTGCCGACGCTCAATGCTCGCAAAATGTTGTTGGATGATCCCTTCATAGTGAAACAGCAGGATGGGCGCGAAGTCCAGTTCTTCGGGATAATGAGGGATACGCTCTCCGAAACTCCGAGTTCTTTGTCCATACCTCCTGGCGGCAGTTTCAGCCTAGATATAAATCTTGCAAGTGGCTATAGTCTGTCGCCAGGGCTGGGTTACACCATTGGCTTGCGAGCCCCGATTTCCTATCGCACCGCCGACGGCAGGAATGCGGAAGCTGGGCCCATAAAGCGGCAATCAGGCAAGTGGCAAAGTGCGTATCCCGCACCCCGCACGGTTGTTGTACCCGTTACTGGAAGAACAATGAAGCAAGCCCGGGCGGGGGAGTTTCTTGAACCTGTGGCATGTGTCGATCCGGCCGGCACCCCGCCTTCGGCCAAAAAAGTGCAATTTTTCAGAGTGTATTGGCTGGGGTAACGATTGGTGCAGGAAATGCGCTGAGCCAGCTCCAGCAGATGACTGAGGTCCATACAACATCTGAAACTGAGTTGTGGCTGAGGTTCAGCCCCTCAGTTCACTATACGCGCTATTTCGGGGAGCATGGCCCGGACGTCAACGTCGTTGCCGGTGAAGATGTCAACGAAGATGATGCGCTGGTTGATAGCACTTTGATGGCGATCATCTGGAGAATTTCGGGAGACGGAGTGACCCCCGAAGCCGCCGGTGTCCCTCTCCTGCCGGTGCAATGCTGACGAAGTGCCGGCAGACACCATTGCTTATGTGCAGTCAGGTGCTCCATACGTAATTCACGCATGCCCTGTATTTTGGTCCCTATCTATGCTGCCCGCCAATCACATTGGTGAACCCTCAAAGGTTGGCACGATGGTCCACGAGTTCACTCATTTTACTGACGACAAGGGCATGGCGCTGCGGCATCCGCCGGTCCCCGGCAAGAATGTCTCATCTCTTTCGTACGCACTAGAGTTGGCGGCCAGCTCACATCCAGGCGCTGTTCGATTCCCGAACGCGTACAAGTTTTTCGTTTTGGGTCAAGCACACGGTTTTTCTCCGCCGGAATAGTCCGAGGCAGGAGGGTGCGGTCATTGGAGCCCGCCAAGCCGCCGCCGGTGACCAAGCTCCGTCCGAGCGACGCCCGTAGGGCGTAGATGAGGGCAGGGCCGCAGCAGATGCGGAGCCATGTTTAGTCCCGGTGGCTGCAACCCTATCAGCGCGGAAGTAATTGATTGAATTGGGCCTCAATCGGCACTTCTGGGAGGCCCGGTGCAGGCCTGAAACCCTTATAGATCAACGGGATGGGGCAACCAGTGATGATGCCTGGGGACAGAGGGTCGTCGGTTCGAATCCGGCCGTCCCGACCACTGTGATGAATCAAGAAGCCCGCGCAGCGATGCGTGGGTTTTTTTTGTGCGTGCGGTGTATGCTGCGCGCCACTCGTACTACCGCGGCTGCTGAACCCGGTACTCACGAGAACACATCATGGAATCTGCAAGAAACCGTGCCTGGCGTCGCAGCCAGGCCCGCAACCATGGTGGCGACCGCGCCACGACCGCCTACAGCTACAAGCCCGAGAAGAACTGGAAGCTGCTGTATACGCGCGATGCCAAGCTCGCGCGCGCACGCCAGCTGGGCTTCACCTATCCGGTCCTCAGCGCCCGCCAACTGCAGGAACAGGAATGATCAACCTGCTGTTCGTCTGCAGCCGCAACCAGCTGCGCAGCCCGACCGCCGAAGCCATGTGGCGACGGCGGCCCGGCTTCAACGCGCTGTCGGCCGGTACCAGCCCGCACGCACGACGCCCCATCGGCCCGGCGGATATCCGCTGGGCCGATGTCATCTTCGCGATGGAGGCCAAGCACCAGCATCGCCTGCAGGCCACGTACGCGCGACTGCTGGAACACAAGCGCCTGCATTGCCTGGACATCCCCGACGACTATCGCTGCATGGATCCGCTGTTGATGGACCTGCTGGACGCCAAGGTGGCCGTGTATCTCGATCAGCTGCCGGCAAAGCAGTAGATCAGTTCCGGATCGCCTTCGTCCAATCCATGCACGATGCCACTTTCGATGAAACCCGAGGCGGCGAGCAGGCATTGCATGCTGGTGTTGGATGCATTCGTCGAAGTAAACAGCTTGCCTTGCCCCTGCAGCGCGATGGCATGGCGCAGCAGGGCGGCGCCGGCGTCCTGTCTGCGTTGTTCGCGCGCCACCATGAGCATCTCGGCGAAGGCTTCGCCGAAGAAGTGACGATGGATGACCAGGTAACCGGCCAGCTGGCCGGACCGTTCGGCCACGTGCATGCCACCGCTGGCCTGCCAGTCGCTGATCTGCCGTGCGCGCCGCGGATCGTGGGCCGCAACGCTGTCGAGCGCGATCAACGCGGGAACGTCGGCGGGCGTTGCCTCGCGGATATGCAGCGTCGTCGAGGAAGGATCGGGCGGCACCATCGAAGCTCCTGGGCTGGTTGCGCCCAGTCTATCGATCACGTCGGCCGTGTCCGCGCATGCGCCACAGCCAGCGCGTGGCAGGCAGTCAATACACCCGGAACTCGGCACGACAGCCGTCGCTGACCCACACGCCGCGACGGTCCCAGCCCCAGTTGCGGTCCTCGATGCAGGTCGTCACCGATTTCTGCTTGACCAGCCGCACCTCGTGGCGGACGCGGATGCGGCACTCCTTGTCCTTGTTCTCGTAGGACTCGCAGACCAGGCGTTCACCCTCGTTGTCGCGGTCACGGCCGCGGCCACGTCCCGGCCAGCGCCCGTATCCATCGGCGACGAACTCGGCGCGGCAGCCGTCGGTCACCCATAACGTGCGGCGGCTCTGGCCCCAGTTCTGGTTCTCCACGCAGCGGGTGACCGACAGTTGCCTGGCCAGGCGCATCGGGCCCTCAATGGGGCATTGCTCGGTCTTGTTGAACTGGGATTCGCAGCGCAGCGCTGGAATGTGATCAGTGTCGTGGTCCTGGGCGGCCACGGCGGTGGCGGCCAGCAGCAGGGCAAGGACGGCACCGGTGATCGGCAGCAGCGGGCGAAGGGTCATGGGGAGCCTCGAGCGGGGGATTCGGGCGGCAAGAATGACCCAGCACGGGGCCGTCGGAACGCATCGTTCCGGAAGTGGCTCAGTAAGGATTTAGTAGTGCGCACGGGCCCAAGCAGAGGCTTACATCCCGTATCATCGCTGCACATCCGATCGCATCGGTTTACACCTTCTTACATGTCTTCCACGCCTGTCGGCGCAGCCTGTGGCTGCCGTCACTGGTGTGCGGGCGGCCTGTGCGGGAGGATGCGCGGACCACGACGACCACAGGGGGTTGCGTTGATCAGCAGTACCGTCATTCATCGCTCGGCCGACGCAGGCGGCGCCGAGGTGCGGGTCCTGGACACCACGTTCAAGGGCAAGCACGTGTTCACTGCCTGGGGCCTGCGCGGGCCGGAACTGACCCGCAGCGCGGACCCGGTTGCGACCGTGGCCGCACGCAAGGCGCTGCACGCGGTTGCTGGCCACAGCGAAGGGCCGCGCAGCCCGGAAGTGTTCATCGCCAACCAGTCGGCGGTGGCGATCACGGTCTATCGCCTGCTTACCGAAGCGCGCTCCGGCGATGCCATCTTCTTCCTGTGCGATTCCCAGGCGGTGGTCGAATGGCTGATCACCGCGCTGGAAGTGCAGGGCGCGGACTGATTCCGCGTTCCGGCGCGCTTTGATTCACGCCAGCGCCGCGTCCACGGCGGCCCGCGCATGCAGTGCAGTGGTATCGAACAGCGGCACTGTGCTGTCCTCCGGCCGTACCAGCAGCATGATCTCGGTACAGCCGAGGATGATGGCCTCGGCGCCGCGCGCGACCAGTCTCTCGATCACGCCGGCGTAGACCTGTCGTGAGTGTTCGCTGACCACGCCGGCGATCAGTTCCTGGTAGATGATGTCGTGCACGCTGCGACGATCATCGGCTTCGGGAACCAGGACCTCCAATCCGAAGCGATCCTGCAGCCGGCCGCGGTAGAAGTCCTGCTCCATGGTGAAGGCGGTGCCGAGCAGGCCCACCTTTCGCGCCCCTGCCTGCACGATGGCCTGGGCGGTGGGGTCGGCGATATGCAGCAGTGGCAGTGGGCAGGCCGCCTCGATGCGGTCGGCCAGTTGGTGCATGGTGTTGGTGCAGACCAGCAGCAGTTCGGCACCACCGGCCTGCAGGCGCCGTGCGGCCTCGACCATGTGGTCGCCCAGTGCATCCCAGTCGCCGTCGTGCTGCAGCTGCTTGATCGGGGCGAAGTCCACCGACCACAGCAGCAGCTGCGCCGAATGTGCGCCACCGAGGCGCTGCCGCACGTCCTCGTTGATGAGCCGGTAATACTGCGCCGAGCTTTCCCAGCTCATGCCGCCGATCAGGCCAAGGGTCTTCATGCACAGCTCCATGCCGGGGAGCCGTCATTGCAGCACAGCCGATGCGGGAGTTGCACTACACATTAGTGATTGCTAATGTATTGGTCATGATCGAGAACGCCCTCTTCAAAGCGCTGGCCGACCCCACCCGCCGCCACATCTTCGAAAAGCTGGCCGAGGGCGGGCAGCATGCCAGCGCGCTGCGCGAGGGCATGGCGATCAGCCAGTCTGCGATGTCCCAGCACCTGGCGGTGCTGCGCGATGCCGGGCTGGTGAGCGAACAGCGCCAAGGCCGCTTCGTCTACTACGAGGTCGATCCGCGCGGACTGGCCCACATCGGCAACTGGCTGCAGCGCTACCGGGCCTACTGGCCCGCGCGTATGGATGCCTTGCAGGATCTGCTGAAGGAGATGGATTGATGGACGACGTTCTGAACGAAGCGGCTCCTGCGTTGGTGATGGAGCAGTGGCTGCCAGCGCCACCGGAACGGGTCTGGCGCGCACTGTTGGACCCGGCGCTGCGTGAGCGCTGGTTGCCCGCAGCCGATCTTGCCGACCCGCAGCCCTACCTCTGCGAGGAGGGACGGGAGCTGGGCTTCCGCTTGCGCGATGCGCAGCCCCCACATCTGCACAGTCTGGTGTGTTTCCGGCTGCGCGCGGATGAGGGTGGAGGGACGGTGCTGACCATCGTGCATCGGCTCACTGACCGGCGTTCTCTGATCCGGCCGGCTTCCAACGATGAGCATCGCACGGTGATGCGCGCGGCTTGAACCAGCGCTTGGATCGAACGCTATAGGGAGCAGGCACATGCGGGACAGGATGCAGCTGGTACCGATGGTGGTGGAACGCAGCGAGCGCGGCGAGCGTTCCTATGACATCTACTCGCGGCTGCTGCGCGAGCGCATCATCTTTCTCAACGGCGAAGTCGATGACACCGTATCGGCGCTGGTCTGCGCGCAACTGCTGTTCCTGGAATCGGAAAACCCGGAGAAGCCGATCCATCTGTACATCAACTCGCCAGGCGGAGTCATTTCCAGCGGCTTGGCGATGTACGACACGATGCAATACATCTCTGCTCCGGTGCATACGCTGTGCATGGGCACCGCGCGGTCGATGGGGTCGTTCCTGCTGATGGCCGGCGAGCCGGGTCACCGCGCGGCGTTGGCCAATGCCAGCCTGCACGTGCACCAGCCGCTGGGCGGGGTACAGGGCCAGGCTTCGGACATCTTCATCCACGCCGAGGAAATGCAGCGCACCAAGCAGCGCATCACCCGGCTGTATGCGCAGCATTGCGGACGCAGTGTCGAGGAGGTCGAGCAGACCCTGGACCGCGATCGTTTCATGAGTGCCGAGCAGGCATGCGAATGGGGCCTGATCGACCAGGTACTGGTACGGCGCGACGCGCACGCGGCCTGAGCCTGCCTCTGTAACCACCACATCCACGCTGTGCTGTATGTGCCGCGCGTTGCAGACGCACTCTATGCTGGTACGGTCTTCTGAAGTGGATGTGCGCCATGGCCCTGCATACCTGGTGGTGGTTCCTCGCCACGGTGTTCGTTCTGTGTGGCACGCCGGGGCCGAACATGCTGCATATCCTCGGCCGCAGCGTCGGACTCGGCTTCCGCGGCAGTGTACCGGCGATGGCCGGCTGCCTGCTGGCGATGCTGCTGGTGCTGGCCGCGTCCGCTGCTGGCCTGAGCGCATTGCTTCATTCCTCGCCGATGCTGTTCGAAGTGCTGCGCTATCTGGGCGTGGCCTACCTGGCCTGGCTGGGCCTGAAGGCATGGCGCGACAGCTGTCGTCCCGCGCCTACGGTGACGGTGGATGCCGCACTGCCGATGATGCCGACGCTTGGTGCCTGGACCGTGTTCCGTGGTGGCCTTCTGGTGGGCCTGAGCAATCCCAAGCTGCTGCTGTTCGCGGCGGCGTTCCTGCCGCAGTTCGTTGACCCGTCACGTGGCCAGGCGTTTCAGTACAGCGTGCTGGTGGCCACCTTCGCCGCTTGCGAACTGTTCTGGTACGTGATGTATGCAGCCGGTGGCCATGGCCTGCGCCGCTGGCTGGCCGAACCCTTTGCGCGACGCTGGTTCGAGCGGTTGGTCGGTAGCGTGTTCCTGGCGTTTGCCGTCGCGCTGCTGCGCTTTCGTCCGCGCTGATTCACGCCGCGCACGCGGCCTGTTCACGACTGCCGCATCGGTGACGGCCTAGCCTGATCATCCAGTACGCAGTCCCCGCAGGGAAAGGTTTGACATGATCAAGTGGGCCATCATCTTCGCCATCATCGGTGTGATCGCAGGCGTGCTCGGCTTCGGTGGCATCGCCGGTGCCTCGGTCGGCATCGCCAAGTTCCTGTTCTGGGCCGGCATCATCATCGCCGTGGTGCTGTTCCTGCTCGGCATGACCGTGGCCAAGAAGGTCAGCTAGCGTTGATCGCGCAGCAGCGTGCTCAGTGCGCGCTGCTGCGCGAAAACAGGTTGATCACGAGTACACCGGCGCAGATCAGGCCGATGCCGATCAGCGCGGGTGCATCCAGGCGCTGCTTGAACACCACCAGCCCGATCAGCGAGATCAGCACGATGCCGACGCCGGACCAGATCGCGTAGGCGATGCCGGTCGGGATCGACTTCATGGTCATCGACAACAGGTAGAAGCACAGTCCATAGCCGACCAGTGCGCCCAGTGTCGGCGCCAGCCGGCTCATGCTGTCGGACGCCTTCAGCAGTGATGTGGCAATCACTTCCAGCACGATGGCAGCGGCAAGGTAGAGATAGGAATTCATTGACCGCTCCAGCTCATTGCGCTCAGTTTCAGCGCCTGTTCGGCCATGGTCAATGCGCTGGCACGTTCCTGCGCGTCCAGCGGGTAGGCCGTGGCCCAGAAGCCATTGGCAGCGTGCAGCGCGCCGCGTACCGTTGGCGTCGCCAGGATTCGGCCAGCATCGCACGCTTCCAGGACGTCAAGCGCAGGCAGCGCTGGTTCCATCGGGTTGCCCGCGCTTCGAAATCGCCGATCAGCGCGCCGGTGGCTTCATCCACCAGCAGCCAAGCCATTACGGCAGGCTACTTCGATGGTGGCCCGCAGCAGTGATTGGCGCACGCGGTCGGCTGCCTTGCAGCGCGAACAGGAGCGGATACCGGCGTGGCGGGAAGAAACCGACTGGACGGTACGACTGTAGCGCAGGCCCACCGCGTTGCCGCGCGCTGCCGGCCAAGGCCGGCAGCGGAGCCATCATGCGTCGATGCGGGCGAAACGCGGTTGCGGTCCGTGCTCGCCCGGCACCTGCTCGACGAACATGGTGTACGGGCGTACCCACAGGCCACCTTCGCCATACAGCGCGCGGTACAGCACCATCGGCTGCAGGGTCTCACTGCTGCGGACGATGTCGAGCACTTCGTACTCGCCGCCCTTGAAGTGGCGGTAGCGGCCCGGGGCCAGGGTGGGTAGCGGACTCAGCTCGGCCATGGGCGGCGCGACTCACTTGCGCGCCGGGCTGGCCGGCTTCGCGCAGTAGGCATCGATGGCTTCGGCGGTGTTGGCCAGACCCTGTGCCTGCGCCAGTTCCCACGGACGTTCGCAACGCTGGCTGTGCTCGCACCACTGGTAGCCGGCCGAACCGATGCAACCGTGGGCATCGCGGTCGCCACCGACCTTCGGCGTGGCAGGCGAAGTGGCCGCCGTATCGGCACGCGCAGCGGCCTGATGCTGGTTGGCACAGGCGGACAGCACCAGCAGGGCTGGAATCAGAAGAAGCGCTTTCATCGGGCGGGCTCCGTGCCTAAAGCGACAGTGTCTGCCGCAAATAGCCCTGCAGCAAGCGCTCAGTGCATGGCGGCGCGGATCAGTTCCTCGATCAGCACGAGGTAGCTGGCCACGAAGTAGAACTTCAGCAGCGTCCAACGCTGCTGCGAGAAGAAGGTGCGCATGTGGAAGGGGCCCCTGTTGGTGACGGTAGTGTGAAGCTCCGCCAACTCCGTGACAAGGGTCACGAAAGGGGACTCACTAAACGGCCTCAGGGATGTGATGGCGGGGGCCCTGACAGCGCGGCGCGGCATTTTCGTACAAATCTGATGGGCCATCCCGGAGGCGATCGCTAGCCTGCTGGGGTACCGGTGCTCAGGGCCTTCCGTCGCCGGCTTGACCCATTCCGCAGGAGTCTCCAATGGTCATTACCGTTCAATGCAATGCCCGGCACTGGTCCGTACTGGACCCGCAGGCGCATGACGCAACCCGTTATGCACGGGGCGCCGAGGCCTTCGATGTCGCCGCAGCGCGGGCCCAGGAGCACCACCGCCGCACCGGCCAGTGCAGCACGGTACGGGTCGAGGCGCTTGGCAATTCCGTGGACGCACTCCACTTCGGACGTTGACACCATCCGGCCGAGGTGCAGTCAGCCACGGTTGAGCTGTTTGAATGGGGAAAGAACCGCCTTGGGGGCGCCCCCTGTCCGTCGGGCCGCGAATCCCGGATGCTTGCGCCATCGTATTCATGTGGAGATTCCGATGGGCAAGGCACTCACCTGGCGCGCCCTGGCCTGCACGCTGCTGCCGATGTTGGCCGCCGCAGGCGGCGCGCAGGCGCAGAGCTATGGCTACGGTTATGACGACGATCGCTATGGCGGTCGCGACGGCGGCGGCATCGTACGCTGCGAATCGATCAAGAACCGCAGCAATGAATGCCGCCTGGAAGGCCGTGCCCGGATGATCCGCCAGTTGTCCGGCTCGCCGTGCGTGGAAGGCGAGACCTGGGGGCAATCGCGCTACGGCGTCTGGGTCACCCAGGGCTGCCGTGCCGAGTTCGTCGGCGAGTACCGCCGCGGCGGTGGCTGGGGTGGTGGCCATGGCAACGGCTGGGGCAATGGTGGCAATGGCTGGGGCGGGGGCGAGGTGATCACCTGCCATTCCAACGGTCACCGCCAGGAATACTGCGATGCCCGCATCCGCCGTGGCGTGCGCCTGGTCCGCCAGGATTCACGCAGTGCCTGCATCGAAGGCCAGACCTGGGGCTGGGACCGCCGTGGCATCTGGGTCAGCGACGGCTGCCGGGCGCAGTTCCAGGTGAATTGAGCGCGCCCCTCGAAAATCAGAATAATCTGATACAGCTCACATTTTGAACGTCGTATCTTCTGCGAATCAGGGCACCCCTGCGTGCCCCTGATCCGTCGCGATGACGTCTGCCGTAACCGGCACGCCCATCCCGCCACCGTCGATACGCTGCCTCAAGGAGTGAGCTGCATGTTGATCCGCCTGCAATGCGAGCAACGCCAATGGCGCGTGCTGCACCCGGACCGGCCCGAACCGATCGAGTTCCGCGACGGTGCCAGAGCCTATGATTTCGCCGAGACCCTTGCACGTCTCCACTTCGTCGACACCGGGCAGCGCGCTGCGGTGCGGGTGGAAGCCAGCGGCGCCTTCGTGGAAGCGGTCAGCTACGGCTGAGGGTTGTGGCTTCCGGCCAGATCCGGTTCTGGGACCCCGCTATCCACGCATGGCGTCGATCTACTTTGCATCTGGCGTGGGTCTGCGCCTCTGTTCCGCAGTAGATCCACGCCATGCGTGGATCCACGAATTGGCAATCGGCCTCAGCCGGCCGCGCTGAGCGGCGGTGTGCCGGCGGCCAGCTGCGGCCAGCGCTTGAGTACCGCCGCGCGGATGCCCGCGGCATCGATACCGGCTTCGGCCAGCAGGTCTTCACGGCTGGCGTGGTGCTGGTAGCTGTCGGGCAGGCCCAGGTGCAGGATCGGGCGCAGCACGCCTTCGGCATTGAGCAGCTCACCGACGCCGGAGCCGGCGCCACCGGCCACCACGTTGTCTTCGATCGTCACCAGGCCCTCGTGCTGGGCGGCCACAGCCAGCAACAGCTCGCGGTCCAGCGGCTTGATGAAACGCATGTTGACCACGCTCAGGCCCAGTTCGCGGCCGACCTGCTCGGCGGCGGCCACCGTGCTGCCGAAGGCCAGCAGGGCGATGCGGCTGCCCTGCAGGCGCAGCTCGCCCTTGCCGATCGGCAGGGTGGACAGGTCGGTGCCGGCAGCCACGCCGGTGCCGGTGCCACGCGGATAACGCACGGCTGCCGGGCCGGGGTGCTGCAGGCCGGTGCTGAGCATCTGCCGGCATTCTGCTTCGTTGGAGGGGGCCATCACCACCATGTTCGGCACGCAACGCAGGAAGCTCAGGTCGAGGTTGCCGGCATGGGTCGCGCCGTCCGGGCCGACCACGCCGGCGCGGTCGATCGCGAACAGCACATCCAGGTCCTGGATGGCCACGTCATGCACCAACTGGTCGTACGCGCGCTGCAGGAAGGTCGAGTAGATCGCCACCACCGGCTTGCCCCCCTGGGTCGCCATGCCGGCGGCGAGGGTGACCGCGTGCTGTTCGGCAATGGCCACGTCGAAGTAGCGCTGCGGGTATTCCTTGCTGAAACGCACCAGGCCGGAGCCTTCGCGCATCGCGGGGGTGATGCCGTACAGGCGCGGTTCGGCGGCGGCGGCATCGCACAGCCAGTCGCTGAACACATCGGTGTAGGTCGGCTTCTTGGCACCGGCCTTGGCCACCAGGCCCTTGTCCGGATCGAACGGACCCACCGCGTGGTAGCCGATCTGATCGCCTTCAGCCGGCTCGTAGCCCTTGCCCTTTGTCGTCATCACGTGCAGCAGCTTCGGGCCCTTGGAGGCGCGCAGCGTCTTCAGCGTGGACAGCAGGGCGGGCATGTCGTGGCCGTCGATCGGGCCGGTGTAGTGGAAACCCATTTCCTCGAACATCGTGGACGGCACGAACATGCCCTTCCAGTGTTCTTCCCAGCGCTTCACGAAGCGCGCCGGGTTGTTCTTCTTGTCACCGAGGATCTTCTTGCCGCCTTCGCGCAGCGCATTGAGCGTGCGGCTGCCGGTAGCACGGCCGAGCATCTTGGTCAGGCCGCCGACCGCCTCGGAGATCGACATGTTGTTGTCGTTGAGGATCACCAGCAGGTTCGGTTCCGGCTCCATGCCGCCGGCATGCATCAGTGCTTCGAACGCCATGCCGGCGGTCATCGCGCCGTCACCGATCACGGCCACGATCTTGCGGTCGTCGCCTTCGGACTGGCGGGCGATGGCCATGCCCAGTGCCGCCGAGATCGAGGTCGAGGAGTGGCCGACGCCGAAGGTGTCGTACTCGCTTTCCTCGCGCTTCGGGAACGGCGCGACGCCGTCCTTCTGCTTGACGGTATGGATCTCGTCGCGGCGGCCAGTCAGGATCTTGTGCGGGTAGGTCTGGTGACCCACGTCCCAGACCAGCTGATCGACCGGAGTCTGGTAGAGGTAGTGCAGGGCCACGGTGAGTTCGATCACGCCCAGGCCGGCGGCGAAGTGGCCGCCGCTCTTGCCCACCGATTCGATGAGGTAGGCGCGCAGTTCGTCGGCGACCGCCCTCAATTCGGATTCGTCGAACGTGCGAAGGTCATCCGGAGTCTGGATGCGCGCGAGGCGGGGATAGCGGGCAGAGTCGATCATCATGTTCGCACTTTTTCTGAACGCCCATTTTCGCCCTCAAACGGGGGTGGGGCAAGCAAACGCCGCCGCCCGTGACAGGACGGTGAGGGTTGCATTTTCGGGCGTTCAGGTGCTCAGTTTCGACCGCTTGGGCAATTGCGCCTTCAGGAAGGCCATCTGGTCGGCCAGGATGTTGCGGTTGGACAGGATCAGGTGCTCGATCCAGCTGGGCCGGTAGGGGACTGCCAGCAGGGGCATGCCGGCCTGCTGCGGGGTGCGGTCGCTCTTGCGCGAATTGCAGTGGAAGCAGGCGGTGACCACGTTTTCCCAGCAGTCCAGGCCGCCCTTGGACAGCGGCACGACGTGGTCGCGGGTGAGCGTGGGGCGGTTGAACTGCTGGCCGCAGTACATGCACAGATGGGCGTCGCGGGCGAACAGGGCCGGGTTGGTCAGGTTCGGTGTCGGATCGATCGCGCGGGAGCGGGCGTGGCCGCGGGCGGCAATGATCGGGTGCAGGTCCATGCCGCTCTGCAGGCCGCTGAAGCGGTTGGTACCGCCGTGGATGTGCAGGCAGGGATCGCCCAGCGTCCAGGCAACCGCTTCGCGGGCGTAGAGGCAGGCTGCGTCCTGCCAGGTGATCCAGTCCAGTACGCGTCCGTGGGCATCAAGCGAGAGCAGCCGGACCGAACCGGGGCGATGCAGCGTCGTGGCGTTGGGCGATGCTTCGGCGCCCGGAGCAGAAAGGGGAGCTCCGGCTTCGATCAGACCCAAGCGTGTAGTGTCTGTCTCCATCGGGAGAACAGCTTATACCTGAATCATTGCGATTTGGGTATCGCCCTGTGGGCGAAACCCAAATCGCAAGATTCAGGTCCGCGCATTCCGCATTCCAGCCCGCCGATGGCGGGTTGGGATGCCCACGCATTCCTCCTATCCCCTGCGCCATCGGCGCGCCCCCCTTAACAAGGGGGGGCTTTTCCCCAGAGGGATTTCGGTGGCTTTCATCCACGCGTGGCGTGGATTTCAGATCGCGGGGAACTGTCAGAGGCGGGGCGGTGTGGGTTGGCAGGACCGTTGGCGCCATGGGCCCGAGGCATGCCTCGGGCGGGTTGGGCAGGACGCCCCAACCCCGGTCTTGCCGTGTGCGCAGGACAGCGCACACGAGCAAGGCGCCATCGAGCCCCCAGGGGTGAGGGCGCTTTGCTTGCGAAGCACTGCTTCGCAAGCGCCCGAACGCCCAGCCGCCAGCGGCTGGGCCGGACCGCGGAGCGGGGTTTACGGCGTGTCCTGCCAGCCCACACCGCCCCGC
>NZ_JCAFTA010000006.1:0-252190 GCF_059369815.1 Stenotrophomonas sp. YJH_SMC_27
CAACATCCTGGCCAGAAAGCTGGCCAGGATCGCTTGGGGCGTCTTCAAGAGCGGCCGGGACTTTGACCCGGCCATGCTGAAAGTGGGTCAAGCCTGCTTCCAGCAGGCTTGACCACGAACATAGGATCTCGGCTCTACATCTATTGGTGGGTGCCGACCGTTGGTCGGCACACCTGCCCCCATCACACCCGCCCGAACACCAGCGCGGCGTTGGTGCCACCGAAGCCGAAGCTGTTGGACATCACCGTGTCCAGCGTCTGCGCGCGGCTTTCGCGCAGGATCGGGAAGCTCTCCACCTTCGGGTCCAGTTCGCCGATGTTGGCCGAACCGGCAACGAAGCCATCGCGCATCATCAGCAGGCAGTAGATCGCCTCGTGCACGCTGGCCGCACCCAGCGAATGGCCGGACAGCGCCTTGGTCGAGGACAGCGGCGGCACCGCATCGCCGAACACTTCGCGGATGGCGTTGAGCTCGGTGACGTCGCCCAGCGGCGTGGAGGTGCCGTGGGTGTTGAGGTAATCCAGCGGGCGATCGACGCCCTGCAGTGCCATCTTCATGCAGCGCACCGCGCCTTCACCGGACGGGGCGACCATGTCGGCGCCGTCGGAGGTCACGCCATAGCCGATCAGTTCGGCATGGATGCGCGCGCCGCGCGCAACGGCGTGGTCGTAGTCCTCCAGCACCAGCATGCCACCACCGCCGGCGATGACGAAGCCGTCGCGGTCCTTGTCGTACGGGCGCGAGGCGCTGGCCGGGGTCTCGTTGAAGCTGGTCGACAGCGCGCCCATCGCATCGAACATCACGCTCATCGACCAGTGCAGGTCTTCGCCGCCACCGGCGAACATGATGTCCTGCGCGCCATGGCGGATCATGTCCGCGGCGGCGCCGATGCAGTGCGCCGAGGTCGCGCAGGCGGCCGACAACGAATAGCTGACGCCCTTGATCTGGTAGGCGGTGGCCAGGCAGGCCGAGACCGTCGAGCACATCGTGCGCGGCACCATGTACGGGCCGACCTTGCGCACACCACGTTCGCGCAGCAGGTCGACCGCGCCGATCTGCCATTCGCTGGAGCCGCCACCGGAACCGGCGATCAGGCCGGTGCGCAGGCTGCTGACCTGCTCGGCGCTGAGCCCGGCATCGGCGATGGCATCGCGCATGGCCAGGTAGGCGAAGGCCGCCGCGTCGCTCATGAAGCGCTTCTGCTTGCGGTCGATCAGCGCCTCCAGATCGAGGTCGACACGACCGCCGACCTGGCTGCGCAGGCCCGCTTCGGCGTGGTCGGCCAGGGCGGTGATGCCCGAGCGCCCTTCGCGCAGCGCGGCCGAAACGGTATCCAGATCATTGCCGAGGCAGGAGGTGATGCCCATGCCGGTGATGACGACGCGACGCATCAGAAGCTCCCGGTTTCGGTGAACAGGCCGACGCGCAGGTCGCGGGCGCTGTAGATTTCGCGATCATCCACGTACATGCGGGCATCGGACTGGGCCATCACCAGCTTGCGGTTGATGACCCGGCTGATGTCGATCTCGTAGCGTACGAGCTTGGCGTCCGGCAGTACCTGGCCGGTGAACTTCACCTCGCCACAGCCCAGCGCGCGGCCCTTGCCGGGGGCGCCCAGCCAGGTCAGGAAGAAGCCGGTCAGCTGCCACATGGCATCCAGGCCCAGGCAGCCTGGCATCACCGGGTCGCCGATGAAGTGGCAGCCGAAGAACCACAGGTCCGGGCGGATATCCAGCTCGGCGCGTACCATGCCCTTGCCGTGCGGTCCGCCGTCCTCGTGGATGTCGGTGATGCGGTCGAACATCAGCATCGGATCGTTGGGCAAACGGCCGGCGGCGGTGCCGAACAGTTCACCGCGTGCGCTGGCCAGCAGCTGTTCGCGGTTGAACGCGTGGAGACGGGTCATGAAGCACAATCCTGGAAGCGGGGAAACAGGGAAACAAGCGTTCGAGGATGCCCGTGGAAACTGCGCCGATCAAACATTTCAACCGTACGCAACCGTAGTGTTTTCAATGGAATACGCGCATCCTGTTGATGTGCAACGACCATACTTCGGCGTGTGGCCCGTTCGGCACGCCCCCGCTCTTTCCGCCTGACATGACCCGACTGCGCAAGATCATCCACGTCGACATGGACGCGTTCTACGCGTCGGTGGAGCAGCGCGACGATCCGTCACTGCGCGGCAAGCCGGTGGTTGTGGCATGGCGCGGCGCGCGCTCGGTGGTGTGTGCGGCGTCCTACGAGGCACGCGTGTTCGGCGTGCGTTCGGCGATGCCGGCGCTGCGCGCCGAACGCCTGTGTCCGGACGCGATCTTCGTGCCGCCTGACTTTGCACGTTACAAGGCGGTGTCACGCCAGGTGCGCGAGATCTTCCTGCGCCACACCGACCTGGTCGAGCCGTTGTCGCTGGACGAGGCCTACCTGGACGTGACCGAGCCGAAGAGCGGCATCGAACTGGCCACCGACATCGCCCGCACCATCCGTGCGCAGATCCGTGAGGAGACGAACCTGACCGCTTCAGCCGGGATCGCGCCGAACAAGTTCCTGGCCAAGATCGCTTCGGACTGGCGCAAGCCCGATGGCCAGTTCGTGATTCCACCGCAGCGGGTGGACGCGTTCCTGCTGCCGCTGCCGGTGAACCGGGTGCCCGGCGTCGGCAAGGTGATGGAAGGCAAACTTGCCGCGCGTGGCATTGTCACCTGCGGCGATCTGCGGCAATGGGCATTGACCGATCTGGAAGAGGCGTTCGGCAGTTTCGGCAGCAGCCTGTACAACCGCGCACGCGGCGTCGACGAGCGGCCGGTGGAACCGGACCAGCAGGTACAGTCGATCTCCTCGGAGGACACCTTTGCCGAGGACCTGCTGCTGGAAGACCTGGGCGAGGCGATCGTGCAACTGGCGGAGAAGACCTGGAAGGCCACGCGCAAGACCGAGCGCGTCGGCCACACCGTGGTGCTGAAACTGAAGACCGCGCAGTTCCGCATCCTCACCCGCAGCTTCACCCCGGAGCGCCCGCCGGAATCGATGGAAGAACTGCGCGACATCGCGCTGGCCCTGCGCGCCCGCGTCGACCTGCCGGCGGAGACCCGTTACCGCCTGGTCGGCGTCGGCCTGGGTGGCTTCCGCGAAAAGGAACCGGTGGTGCAGGGGGAATTGTTCGAGCACTGATCATTGCCGTGCCGACCAACGGTCGGCACCCACCAACAGCAGCAGGTTCCGTCAGCAGCAGGAAACTTTCGAAGGCGGGGTGGGGCCGGTTGCGGGGGCGTGAGCCGCATGGATGCGGCGACCGAGCTTACATGGACGTACTTGCAGCGTCCCCCGCAACCGGACCCACCTCGCCATCCCACGGATAGCCAGCTGTTGCTGTTGCTTCGGCTGTTGCCGTTGCATTGAGCAGGTGCAGGGCGCAGCCCTGCAAAAGAAAACTCCCTACCTCATGGCCACTGCATCTCGCCCTTGGCCACCTTCGCGCTCAGCTCCAGCGATGCGACGCCATCCAGCTTCGGGTAGCGCGACTGCATTGCCTGCACCAGCGCCGCACTGTCCTTCGCCTTTGCCGCTTCGATATCGAACGTGCGGATGTAGTCCGCAGTGAAGCGCAGTGCACTGGCATCCAGCGCCGCACCTGGCGCGTAATGCCCCGGCACCACCACCTTCGGCTTCAGCGCCTGCAGCTGCTGCAGGGTCTGCAGCCAGTCGGCATGTGACTTCGGCGTCTGCGTGTCGGCCATCCACACGTGCTCGCCCGCCACCACCGGAATGCCACCGACGATCGCGCGCAGCGACGGCACCCACAGCACGGTGCGGTCCGGGGTCGGTCCGTCCAGGCCGATCAGCGGCAGGCGCTGGCCTTCCAGTTGCAGGGCATCGCCCTCCAGCACCTGCGGCAGCACGATGCGCGCGGGCACGTCGGCAGCCATCTTCGGGCCCCAGTAGGCCAGCTTGCCGGCCTGTGTCTGCTGGATGTGGGCAACGGTCTGCGCGGTAGCGACGATGCGCGCCTGCGGGAACGCATCCTGCAGCGTGGCCAGGCCGAAGTAGTAGTCCGGATCGCCGTGGCTGATATAGATCGTGGTCAACTGCTTGCCGCTGGCGCGGATCAGCTCGACCAGTTTGCGCGCGTCGCTGGCACCGAACTGCGCATTGACCAGGATCGCGTCGTGGCGGCCTTCGATCAGCACCGAGGACACCGGGAACATTGCCTGCGGGCCGGGATGGAAGGTCTGCAGGTGCAGTTGGGATTTCGTCGCGGTGGTCGGCGCCGCGGTGGCCGGTGCGGCCAGCAGCGGCGCACTGGTGAAAGTGGCGGCCAGGGCGAGGGGAAGCAGCAGGGCAGCGGTACGCATGGGAATTCCTTGTCTAGAGCCGGGCCAATGCCCGGCTGCATGTTCGCGTAGAGCCGAGCGCGGGCTATGCCGGGCGTCCTTGCCCGGCCCCCTACGGGCCGTCGCAAGCGATGTTGGCAACGGCTCCTGCCGTTGCCTTCGGCTCTACAGGGAGGTAGCGCCGGGCCATGCCCGGCGGACGGCATGATCAATACGCTGCCGTGATGATCTGCTTGGGGTACTTGTGCGCTTCCAGCTCGGCGACGAACGCCGCGCCGTAGTCGGCATAACTGATGCGGCTGTGGCCGCTGGCGTCGGCCAGGAAGGCCCTGGGCTGCACGCGGTAATGGCCCCGCTCTTCGCCCGGGCCGATTTCGGCGGCCGGCGAGAAGAAGGTCCAGTCCAGGTCGTCCACCGCCTGCAGTCGATTGAAGGCTTCTCGATGGGCCAGCGCGTATGGCTTGTAGGCCTCCGGGAAGGTGGGGGTATCGACCAGCTGCACGCCGGGTGCGACTTCCAGGCTGCCGGCACCGCCGACCACCACCAGGCGCGGTACACCGGCCTTGCGCGCGGCCGCGGCCAGCTGTGCGGCCACCTCGCCGACGCGGCCGATGTCATCGCCCGGGCGTGGGCCGTAGGCGCTGGCCAGCACGTCGTGGCCGGCGATGGCGGCGACCAGCGCGTCCTGGTCATCCAGCGAGGCGACCACCGGATGGGCGCCGGCCAGTTCGGCCGGAAGATCCTGCGCGCTGCGCACGATGACAGTGAGTTCGTGGCCGTTCGCCAGCGCGTGGCGGGCGATCTGGCGGCCGATGTTGCCGGTGGAACCGACGAGGGCGATCTTCATGGCAGGACTCCGTGGGGCGGTGTGGGGGGGGGACGCGGCCACTGTAGGCCGCTGCAGTCGCTCGAAAAACAGCGTATAACGCGCTTGTTTGTTGCATGGATCGAGCATATGGACCGATTGACCGCCATGACCGTGTTCGTCGAGGTGGCCGAGCGCGGCAGCCTGACCGCAGCGGCAGAGGTGCTGGACATGTCACGGGCGATGGTCAGCCGTTACCTGGCCGAGGTCGAGGGTTGGCTGGGCGCGCGCCTGCTGCACCGGACCACACGGCGGGTCAGCCTGACCGGCCCCGGCGAAGCGGCGCTGGCGCGCTTCCGGCAGATGCTGGCGATAAGTGAGGAACTGCAGGGCGAGCTGGCCAGCGATGATCCCGAACCGCACGGCACGCTGCGGGTGACCGCCAGCGTGTCGTTCGGGCAGAGCCACTTGGCACGAGCGGTGGCCGGTTTCGTCGCGCGCCATCCTGCCGCGCGCATCGAACTGCTGCTGGTCGACCGCACCGTGAACCTGGTGGAAGAACGGGTGGACCTGGCCGTGCGCATCGCGCGCCAGATCGATCCCAGCCTGATCGCACGGCGGCTGGCGACCTGCCGCTCGGTGCTGTGCGCGACGCCGTCCTACCTGGAGGCGCGCGGTACGCCAACCGCTCCCGAACACCTGGCCGCGCACAACTGCCTGACCCACCACTACGTCGGCAAGAGCCTGTGGCAGCTGCACCGCGATGGCCGTTCGCTGTCGGTGGCTGTGGGCGGCAACATCAGTGCCAACGAGGCATCGCTGCTGCTGGAGGCGGTGCGGGCCGGTGCCGGTATCGCCATGCTGCCGACCTACCAGGTGGCGCCGATGCTGCGCAGTGGCGAACTGGTCGAACTGCTGCCCGAATTCAGTCTGGACGAGCTCGGCATTCATGCCGTGTACGCATCACGGCGACAGCAGCCCGCTATCATGCGGCGATTCCTGGACTTCCTGGGCGAGTGCTTCGCCGGCCCGGCCTTCCAGGATCTGGATTGGCGCCCGCCGGGCACGGAGGATACATGAACCATGGACAGGCCTTGATCGACCACAACCGTGCTGCCTGGGACCGCCAGGCCAGTGAAGCGCGCGAATGGTCGCGCCCGGTGGAAAGCTCAACGATTGCTGCCGCGCGCGCAGGCCGCTGGCAGGTGCATCTGACGCCGCGCGCGTTGCCGCTGGACTGGATGGGCGACGTGCGCGGCCGTCGCATCCTGTGCCTGGCCTCGGGTGGTGGCCAACAGGCACCGGTGCTTGCTGCCGCTGGCGCCGATGTCACCGTGTTCGACCTCTCCGACGGGCAGCTTGAACAGGACCGCGCGGTCGCCGCGCGCGATGGCCTGCAGCTGCGCACCGTGCAGGGTGACATGCGCGACCTGCACGTGTTTGCCAATGACAGTTTCGATGTGGTGTTCCACCCGATCTCGAACCTCTACGTCCCTGACGTGCGCCCGGTATGGACTGAATGCCGCCGCGTGCTGGCGCGCGATGGCATGCTGATGGCCAGTTTCTACAATCCGGTGCTGTTCGTGGGTGCGCGCGATCCGCAGCTGGATGCACAGGGCCTGATCCGTCCGCAGTACGCCATTCCCTATTCGGACCTGGAAGACCTGCCGCAAGCCGAACGCGAGGCGAAGCTGGCCCGTGGCGACGCATTGACCTTTGGCCACAGCCTGACCGAGCTGATTGGTGGCCAGCTGGATGCCGGCTTCGTCATCGATCGCTTCATGGAAGACTGGCAGCCGCGGCCGCGCTTCCTGATCGACCGTTATCTTCCCACCTTCCTGGCCACCCGGGCGCGCCGGATCGGTTGAGGCGGATCGGCGCGGAAACCAGCGGCGTACAATGGGGGCCCACGTCGTGCAGGTACCGTTCCTTGTCGTATCCCTATCCACTGGTCGTGTTCGACCTTGATGGCACGCTGGTCGACAGCGCAGCTGATATCGCCGAAGCGCTGAACCGCACGCTGGAGGACATCGGCATGGCACGCGTGCCGGAAGCCACCGTGCTCGGCTGGATCGGCGACGGTGTGCGCCGCCTGGTCGAACAGGCCGTGCATGCGGCAGGCCGCGAGGTCGACCTGGTCGAAGTGATGCCGGTGTTCATGGTGCACTACCGTGAATGCCTGCTGCGCAGCCCGCGCCTGTTCGATGGCGTGGCCGACGCACTGGCGCAGCTGCGCGCGCGCGACGTGCCACTGGCGATCTGCACCAACAAGCCCGAAGCACTGGTGCCGCCGCTGCTGCAGCACCTGGGCATTGGTGATGCGTTCGCGCTGATACTGGGCGGTGATTCGCTGCCGCAGCGCAAGCCCAGTGGCGAACCGCTGCGGCACATCGCCGCGCATTTCGCGCTGCCGGTGGAGGCGTGCCTGATGGTGGGAGATTCGTTGACCGACTACCGCGCCGCCGAAGATGCGGGCATGCCGATCGCGCTGGTGCGCTACGGCTATCCGCGCGGCCTGGACCTGGGCAGCGCGCACGCGGTGGCAGTGATCGACGACCTGCGTGAGTTGCCGGGGTTGGCCGCGGGCGTTCGGGCGTAGAGCCGAGCCCACGCTCGGCTGCTTTTCATTGCGTGAGCCGAGCATGGGCTCGGCTCTACAGTAGATCGACGCCATGCGTCGATGGCATCAGGAGGCGCCGGGCGATGCCCGGCGCGCGCCTTCATTTCGGCTGGTAACGCACGCTCAGCTGGTACTCGCGGCCGGGCTGGTTGAACCACGCCACGGTCTCGTAGCGGCGATCGAACACATTGGCGACACGCGCCAGCAGCGTCCACGACGGCGTCAGCGCGTACTCGGCGCGCAGGTCCAGCGTACCGTAACCGCCGACCTTTATCGTGTTGGCTGCATTGTCATAACGCTTGCCTGAACCCTGAACCGTCAGACCGGCGCGGAAGTCGCCGAAGCGGCGGTCGATGTCCAGGCGTGCGGTCTGCTGCGCGCGGCGCGGCAGCCAGTTGTCGAACTGGGTGCTGCCATGGGTACGGTTGCGCGGGTCGGTGTAGCTGAGCTGTGCGTTGATGTCGAAGCCGGCCAGCAGCACGCCACCGGTCAGTTCGGCGCCGCGGATGCGGGCCTTCTCCACTTGCTGCATCCTGAAGGTCGCCGCATCGTAGGTAATCAGATCATCGATGCGGGTTTCATATACGTCCAGGCCCCAGTGCCAGCCCTGTCCCTGCTGCGAAACGCCCAGGTTGGCGCTCTTGGACTTCTCCGGGTTCAACGTCGGCACGCCGCTCCACGGGTCGTACAGATCGCTGAAGGTCGGCGCCTTGAACGCGGTGCCATAGCTGGCGTTGAGGCGCAGGCCGTGGCCCAGTTCCATCGCCCAGCCGGCGCTGCCGGTGGCGTGGTTGCCGAACTGCTGGTTGTCGTCGTTGCGTGCGCTGACCTGCAGCTGGTGGCGGCCGAAGCGGCCCTGGTACTGCACGAACACGCCGGTGCTGCGACGGCTGTCGACGAGGTACCCGGCGCTGCTGCCATCCAGGTTGTCTTCGCTCCAGTCCACGCCGGTGCTCAGCAGCTGGCCTTCGGCCATGCCGAAGTCGCCCTGCAGCGAGGCGCTGTCACGATGGGTCTGGGCGCTGCCACGGGCATCGAAGTCGCCGAAGTTGTCCGACTCGTTGTCACTGCGGCCGACATTGGCGGTGAACGCCAGGCGTTCGGACGGGGTGTAGCGCAGCTTGCCGGACAGCACCTGCTGGCGGGTTTCCGAATAGTTGTAGTAGCCGTCGTAATGGTTCTTTCCGTCGGCACGCAATGCACTGCCTTCCACGTTCCATTGGTCGTTGAAGGTGTAGCCACCGCGCAGGCTCTTGGACAGGTTGCGGTAGCCGTCGCGGTCATGCTCGTCGGCAAAGCAGCCCGCGGTGAACACCGAGGAGGAGCCGCGGCAGGCATCGATGCCATCGGAATGCTGGTAGGCGATGTCAGCGCCGAACCAGCCGCGTTCGGTGCCGCCGCCAATGCCGCCACTGGCCTCGCGCAGTCCATTGCTGCCGCCACCGAGCTGGAAATGCGGGGCGAAGTCACCCTGGCTGCGGCGGGTGAAGATCTGGATCACGCCACCGATGGCGTCCGCGCCGTACAGGCTGGACTGCGGGCCACGCACGATCTCCACGCGCTCGATCTGTGCCAGCGGCAGGTCCTGGTACATCGCCAGGCCGAGGTCGGCGCTGTTGATGCGCACGCCATCGACCAGCACCACGGTGTGGCCGGAGTTGGTGCCGCGCAGGAACAGCGAGCTCTGCTTGCCCAAGCCGCCGGCATTGGTCAGGTTGATGCCGGCGCGGCCGCGCAGCAGTTCCTGCAGCGAGGTGGCCTGGCTGGATTCGATCTGCGCGCGGTCGATCACCTGGGCCGGCGCGATGCTGTCCTGCAGGGCGATCGGGGTGCGGGTCGCAGTGACCAGGATCTGGTCGAGCGCGGTGGTGTCATTGGCGGCCTGGGCCAGCGCGGGCAGGGCGGCCAGCACGGCCAGGGACAACATTCGGGACTGCAGCTTCATGGGGGACTCCAGGTGCCACGCACGCCCGCGTGGCGAAGGGGAGGAGCCGCGAAGGCAGGCACGCGCCGATGCCGCAGCGCACGCCACGGTCATCCAGCGCCATGCCCACCGCATCGCGACCTGAGGCTTCCGGGCCGGTCTCCGGGCTTGCCGCCGGGCGGCGCGAGGCCGCCGTCCAGGCGCCTTCCCATGCCTGAGGCACAGTGGCAGTGTTGCCCGGAACTGACGTGCTTACCGTTGCGGGGGCAGCGCCGGCCTGGCGTGGAATCACGCGTCACCGGCTTCCCGTTTCAACCTGCCGGCCGTGGCCGCAGGTCACCTGGAAGTGCGCGCAGTCTACGGCATCGCAGGCAGTCCCGTTGCGTCGCGCCTGCTCGACTGCCTTTGCTGTGCCCTTAGAATGGTCCCTCGATCCCGTGGTGCCGTTGCCGATGTCCGCCCGTTTTCCGCTGTCCCCGCGTTGCCTGTACGGAACGCACGCATGATCCTCGACCTGGTCCGCCATGCCGGCAACGGTCGCGATGAGTTCCTCGATGGCCGCAGCGACCCACCGCAGCTGGCCCGCCTGCCGCAGGAACTGGTCGACGCCTACGCCGCGCAGCCCTGGGAGCGGGTGATCAGTTCGCCGCGGCTGCGCGCGCTGCACACGGCAATGGCGCTGGCCACGCCGCGCGGGCTGGACGTGGAAGCGGACGAGGAATGGGAGGAACTGGATTTCGGCGATTGGGACGGGCATTCGCTGTTCGACCTGCCGGAGGATGCACTGGCTGCCTTCCATGCTGACCCGCATGCGTTCCCGCCGCCGAACGGCGAAAGCTGGGGCCACTTCGAGCGGCGCATCGCGCGCGCGCTGGATCGCCTGCTCGATGATGACGATCCGGTGCCGACGCTGGTGGTCAGCCATGGCGGCCCGCTGCGCATGGTGCTGTCGAAGGTCTGCGGCCTGCCGATGTCGCTGTGCTGGGCGCTGCGCATCGACCATGGCACGCGCCTGCGTGTGTGGCTGGAGCGCGGTGAGGCCGGGCTGGTGGGCGAATTGCTGGAGCTGCAGCAGCCCTGACCCATCGGTAGTGCCGGCCGCTGGCCGGCAGCCTCGGAAACGCTGCGAAGATCATGCAGTTGCCGGCCAGCGGCCGGCACTACCATGCCGTCAATCCTCGTCCGCATCCTCGGCAACGCTGTCTTCCGCGTCATCGTCGGCATCGAAGCGCTGCTCATGCACCGGGCCCGACGCCGGGCCGGCCGCCTTCAGCGGATGCGCGGCGATGCGCGCTTCATAGTCCTGTACCAGCGCATCGCGCTGCGGCTCGCTCAGTTCCTGCCAGTGGCAGTCCAGCAACGCACCTTCCAGCGAGTACAGCAGGTTCAGGCTGGGCTTGAAGCCGGCACGCTTGACCTTGACGAAGGCACCGACCGCTCCGATCGCGACCAGGTCGTCGCGGCTGCGCAGGCCGACCTGGCGCAGCCAGGCCGCGCTCTTGGGGCCGATGTTGCGCAGCTTGGGTGCGTTCATCCCAGCGCCTCGACGAACACGCGGGCGATGGCTTCCAGGCCGGCCTGGTCGTCGGCATCGAAGCGGCCCACCTTCGGGCTGTCGATGTCGAACACGCCGATCAGTTCATCGCCGCGCAGCAGCGGCACCACCAGCTCCGAACGCGAGGCCGAATCACAGGCGATGTGGCCGGGGAAGGCGTCGACATCCTCCACGCGCTGGGTGACCCGCTGGCTGGCGGCGGCACCGCACACGCCCTTGTCCAGCGGGATGCGCACGCAGGCCGGCAGGCCCTGGAACGGGCCGACCACCAGTTCCTTGCCATCGTACAGGTAGAAACCCACCCAGTTCAGGTCGGGCAGGGCGTGGTAGACCAGTGCGGAGAGGTTGGCCGCGTTGGCGATGCGGTCGGACTCGGCGTAGACCAGGCCACGGGCCTGTTCCAGCAGCTGGGCGTATTGTTCCGGCTTGCTGCCGGTGAGCGAGGCATTGGCGAACATGCCCGCAGTCTAGCAAGCGCGACGGGCCGGCGATAATGCACGCTCTGTTGCCCTGTTGGAGCCAATCGATGCCGTTGCCTGCCACGCTGCCGCCCGCCCTGTTCGTTACCGGCACCGACACCGAAATCGGCAAGACCGCGGCCAGCACTGCGCTGCTGCATGCGCTGCGCCGGCGCGGCCTGCGTGCAGTCGGCATGAAGCCGGTGGCCAGTGGCAGCGAAGACCTGGGGCAGGGCCTGCGCAACGAGGACGCGCTGGCACTGCAGGCGGCCAGCTGGCCGGTGCCGGACTATGCCGACCTGAACCCGTATGCGCTGCGGCAGCCGCTGGCACCGGAGCTGGCGGCGGCCGAGGACGGCGTGCAGGTGGAACTGGCGCCGATCGTGGCCGCGTTCGCGCGACTGCGCGCGCAGGCCGATATCGTGGTGGTGGAGGGGGTTGGCGGTTGGCTGGCGCCGGTCTCGGCCACGCTGGACCAGCTCGACCTGGTGCGTGCGCTGCAGCTGCCGGTGCTGCTGGTGGTGGGCATGCGGCTTGGCTGCGTCAACCATGCGCGGTTGACTGCGCAATCACTGCAGGCCAGCGGCGTGGACCGCCTGGGCTGGATCGGCAACCACATTGATCCTGCGATGCAGCGCCAGGACGAGAACATCGCCACGCTGCAGCAGCGCCTGCCGATGCCGTGCTGGGGACGGCTGCCGCATCTGCCGGGGACGGATGGTCAGATCCTGAGTACGCACCTGCTCGACTGACCTGCTTCCTGTAGAGCCGAGCCCATGCTCGGCTCAGCGGGGACCGTCAGCGAAGGGCAGCCGAGCGTAGGCTCGGCTCTACAGGAGCTGGCGCACTGCCAGCTCCCGCGCAATCGCACCCAGCCGCTCCACCGCACCGATGAAGCGCGCATCCAGGCTCTGGCAGCACGACAGCCGCAGGCAGTGGCGGTAGCGTGCGCCGCGCGAGTACACCTGGCCCGGCATGAACACGATGTCCTCCAGCAGCGCTCGCTCGAACAGCTCGCGCGTGTCCACGCCCGGCAGTTCCAGCCACAGCAGGAAGCCGCCCTGCGGTTCGGTGGCGCGGGTGCCGGCCGGGAAGTGTTCGGCCACCAGCTGGCGCAGCCGCCCGACCTGTTCGCGGTACAGGCGGCGCATGCGGTGCAGATGGTGCTCGTAGCTGCCTGCTTCCAGATACGCGGCCACCGCATCGCCGAGCAGCTGCGGCTCGCCGCCGGTGGACTGGAACTTCAGCAGTGCGATGCGCTCTGCGAAGCGGCCGCCATCCAGCCAGCCGATGCGGTAATCCGGCGCCAGTGTCTTTGAGAAGCCACCGACCACCATCACCCAGCCATCGCGATCGAAGGCTTTCAGCAAGGGTGCCGGCGGTTCGCAGAACTGCAGCTCGGCGTACACCGCATCCTCGATCAGCGGCAGCTGCCGTGCGTTGACCAGTTCGGCCAGGTGTTGTTTGGCGGCGGTCGGCATGGTGCAGCCGAGCGGGTTGTGCACGGTCGGCATCACCACCAGTGCGGCCAGCGGCCTGTGCTCCAGCAGCGCATCCAGTGCATCCACGTCCAGTCCGTGCTGCGGGTGGGTGGGCAACTCGATGGCCTGCAGGCCGAGGTTGGCCAGCAACGGATACAGGTTGAAGTAGGACGGCGCCTCGATGCCCACCGCGTCACCGGGCTGGGTGACCGCGCGCAACGCCAGCTGCAGGGCTTCCATCGCACCATGGGTCAGCAGGAGTCGCTCGGCGTGGGTGTGCAGTCCCATGCGCGGACTGCGGCGCACGATCTGTGCCAGCAGCCGGGGGGAGCCGTTGGGTCTCGCATAGGTCTCCACCGTCTGCTGGCCGTGGCGCAGCACCTGCGCGGTATGCCGGGCCAGCTGCGCGCCGGGATAGAACTGGCGACCACGTGGGCCGGCGAAGGCCAGATCGACCACACCCGGGCGGCGCTGTGCTTCCAGTACCCGGGCCATCAGGACCTGCTGCAGCGGCGCGGTGGGCGCGGATGGGGTGTCGCGCAGCGAACGCTCCGGCACCGACAGCCGCGGCGCAACTTCGAAGCCCGCCTTCGGCCGCGGAATCACCAGTCCGGCATCTTCCAGCTGGCGATAGGCGGCAATCACCGTGTTCAGGCTGAGCCTGCGCTGCAGGGCCATCTGCCGCAGCGAAGGCAGGCGGCTGCCGACCGGAAGGCGGCCACCATGAATGGCTTCGGCCAACTCATCCGACAGCCGTTGATAGCGGGGGGGAATCATCGAGGCCTGGTCATCTGTATCCATCGAATATCCCGCCATCTGGTGCTGTACCCATGATGATGGCGAGCCTAGCATGTCGTTGTCGGCCGGGCCTGATCGGGGCACGGCCGATACTTCCCAAACGCACGGCTGGATGGCCGTGCGTCTTTTTTTGTGTGTAGAGCCGAGCCCATGCTCGGCTGCACTTCCGCCAACAGCAGCCGAGCGTGGGCTCGGCTCTACAGAGAGCACCGCCGAGCGTCGGTCAGGCCAAGGGGGAATGCCGGCTACCGCATCGGCACCAGCGCCGCCTCGCGCCGGTACAGCGCCGGGAACTGCTTGCCCAGCGCCGCAAGCTTCGGTGCGTCGTAGTAGCGGATGTAGGCGGCCTGCGGGTAGTTCGCCATGTAGTTCTGGTGGTAGCTTTCGGCCGGGTAGAAGCGCTGGCCGCTGACCAGCTGGGTGACGATCGGTGCGCGGTAGCTGCCGGCCTGGCCGAGCTGGGCGATGTAGGCGCGGCTGGCTGCCTGCTGGCGGGCGTCATCGGTGAAGATTGCCGATCGATACTGGCTGCCGTGGTCCGGCCCCTGGCGGTTGAACTGGGTCGGGTCGTGTGCCACCGAGAAGAACACCTGCATCAACTGCCCGTAGCTGACCTGGCGCGGGTCGTAGTCGATCCTCACTGCTTCGGCGTGGCCGGTCTGGCCGCTGCTGACCCGCTCGTAACGCGCGTCGGCGGCGCTGCCGCCGATGTAGCCGGACACCGCATTGCTCACGCCCTTGACGTGCTGGAACACGCCCTGCACGCCCCAGAAGCAACCGCCGGCGAACACCACGCTGGCGTGGGTCGCGTCATCGCGGAACGCCGCATCGCCCGTGGGTGCCGGTAGTGCCTGGGTCTGCGCGCTGGCTTCGACCGGCGCCGCAGCCGCGCCGTGGTCGACCAGCAGCACACCGGCGATCAATGCGGTGGCCACCAGTCCGGCGACACCGGCGGCGATGCCCTGTTCAAAGGAGAGTTTCATCATGTCCTCCGGTTTCAACCAAAAGTGAAGGCATAGGCCTGCACGCCCGCATCGAGGAATTCGATCTCGAAGCGGTGCGGACCGACCGTGCCGCGCTGGCGCACCAGCTGGTACAGGCGGTGCTCGTCGACCACGCCACTGCCATCGGCATCGACATCGCTGCCGGCATCGGCGGAGGGCAGCGGCTTGCCGTCCAGCCAGACGCGAAAGCGCACCGGCGTGCCGTCGCGGGTCGGTGCCAGCACCAGGTGCAGGTCGCGCGCATGGAACTGGAAGGCAATGCGGCCACCGGCCCGCTGCAGCTCTGCGGCCTCGTCGGTAATGGTCCAGTGGCCGGACAGTCCCCACTGGTTCAACGCCAGGGTGGTCGGCAGCGTGTAGTCGAACGCGCTGTCGCTGCGCTGTCCGCCGGGTGAGGCGAACTGCTCGGCACGGGCGTGGCCGAGGTAGGTTTCCGGCGAGCGCAGGTTGCCCATGTCGGCCTGCACGGCCACGCCCTTCAGGTCGGCGGCAGCGGGATCGGCCGGTGGCGGCAGGTTCGTCTGCCCGGCTTCGGCCAGCAGGCGACGGATCACCTGTTCCGAGCGCGCGTAGTTGCCTTCGCCGAACTGGTGGCCGCGGATGTTGCCCTGCGCATCGACGAAGTACTGCGCCGGCCAGTAGCGGTTGTTGAACGCGCGCCAGATCGTGTACTGGTTGTCGAGCGCCACCGGGTACTCGACCTTCAGCTGCTGCACCGCCTTCATCACGTTGCGTGGGTCACGCTCGAAGGCGAACTCCGGCGTGTGCACGCCGACCACCACCAGGCCGTGGTCACGGTAGCGGCGTTCCCATTCGTGCACGAACGGCATCGCGCGCAGGCAGTTGATGCAGGAGTACGTCCAGAAATCGACCAGTACCACCTTGCCGCGCAGCTGCTGGGCCGTCAGCGGTGGGCTGTTGAGCCAGCCGGTGGCGCCGTCCAGCGCGGGCAGGGTGCCTTCCACCGGTAGCGGTGCATCGGCTGCGGCGTTGGCACCGGCCATCATCATCATCGGCGGTGCCGCCGGCTGCGCACCGGGTACCGCATCCAGCAGGCCCTGCTCGATGCGTGCGGTGCTGACCGTCGAAAGACGGGTGAGCAGGCCGGTATCCCAGCCCAGACCAATCGCCACCACCGCCAGCAGCGCGGCTACGCCCAGCACCTTGCGCAGTACGTCGCCCAGCCCAAGCCGCGCCTGCAGCGCGCGGAACACGCGGCCACCTACCCATACCGCCAGCGCCAGCGCGCTGATCGCACCCAGCGCATACGCCAGCAGCAGCGCACTGGTACCGGCACTGGCGCCATGCAGGGCGGCACCGGTCAGCACCAGGCCGAGGATCGGCCCCGCGCAGGGCGCCCACAGCAGGCCGGTGGCGACGCCGATCAGCAGCGAGGTCCACGCGCCGCCGTGCCCCGCGGCATCCGCCGCATCGGCACGCGCGCTCAGCCGTGCGCCGACGCGCTGGAATGGCGCCAGCAGATGGTCGGCCAGTCGCGGCCACAACAGTGCCAGCGCGAACAGCGCCATCAGCAGCAGGGCGACCCAGCGTCCGACCTGGTTGGCCTGCGCCACCCATTGGCTGCCCACCGCAGCCAGGCTGGCGACCACGGTGAAGGTGAGCGCCATGCCCAGCAGCAACGGCAGCGTGCTGCGCAGGAAGGGGCGGTCGGCACGCGCGAACACGAACGGCAGCACCGGCAGGATGCACGGGCTGAGCAGGGTCAGCGCGCCGCCGAGGTAGGCAAGCAGCAACAGCAGCATCGTCAGGCTCCGGAAGCAGGGGAAGAACCGACCGGCACCCGCCAGCCGTCGGCGGTACCGTCCGTGGCGCCGGGAACGAACACCATCGCCGCACCGTTCATGCAGTAGCGCAGCCCCGTCGGGCGCGGGCCGTCGTTGAACACGTGGCCAAGGTGGCCACCACAGCGGCGGCAGTGCACCTCTACCCGCAGCATCCCGAAGGTCACGTCGCGGTCTTCGCCGATGGCGTTGTGCAGCGGTGCCCAGAAGCTGGGCCAGCCGGTGCCGCTCTCGAACTTGGTGGAGGAGGAGAACAGCGGCAGTGCACAGCCGGCGCAGGCGAAGGTGCCTTGCCGGTGTTCCTTGTTGAGCGGGCTGCTCCAGGGGCGTTCGGTGCCCTGCTGGCGCAGCACCGCGTACTGCGCCGGGGTCAACCGCTGGCGCCATTGCGCATCGCTGTGCATGACCTCGAACTGTCGCGGCGGGCGCGCTTCAGCGGCCGCCGGGGCGGCGCGGCTGCAGGCCCCCAGACCGAGCAGGCCGGCAGCGGTGGCAACACCACCCAGGCCCAGCAGATGGCGGCGGGACAGGGACATGGCGGACTCCGGGAAGGGGCGACGGGGCCATGCTGCGCCCGCCCGGGTCAACGAATCCTCACGCAGGATTCAATTTTTCGTGAGGTATCGGCGGCCGCCCCGCGCCACAATGCTGCCAGCCTCCCCACTGGCCCCGAGCTGCCGATGTCGACCAAACGCGTGCTGATCGTTGAAGACGATGCCCACATCGCCGACCTGCTGCGCATGCACCTGGGCGATGAGGGCTACGACGTGGCCCATGCCGCCAGCGGCGATGCCGGCCTGCGCCTGCTGGAGCATGAAGGTCCGTGGGATGCATTGGTGCTGGACGTGATGCTGCCCGGCGTGGATGGCCTGCAGGTCTGCCAGCGTGCACGCGCGATGGCGCGCTATGTGCCGATCATCATCATCAGCGCGCGCGGCAGCGAAACCCAGCGCATCGTCGGCCTGGAACTGGGCGCGGACGATTATCTGGCAAAGCCCTTCTCGATGCCGGAACTGGTAGCGCGGGTGCGCGCATTGCTGCGCCGCGCCGAGGCGATGGCGCAGAGCGCACGCATCGATGCCGGCGCGATCGAACTGGGCGGCCTGCAGCTGGATCCGGTCGCGCGCACCGCCTCGGTGGATGGCAACGCGCTGGAGCTGACCCCGCGCGAGTTCGACCTGCTGCTGTTCTTCGCCCGTCATCCGGACCAGGTGTTCGCGCGCATGGAACTGCTCAACCAGGTCTGGGGCTACCAGCACGATGGCTACGAACACACGGTCAACACCCATATCAATCGCCTGCGCAGCAAGATCGAGCCGGACCCGGCCAACCCACGGCGGTTGCTGACGGTGTGGGGCCGCGGCTACAAGCTGGTCGATCCGGCCGGGGCGGCGGCATGATCAAGCCGAACCTGTGGCAGAAGCTGGCGGTGGTGACCGCTGCGCTGATGCTGGCGTGCTGCATGGCGCTGCTTGCACTGCAGATGCGGGCCAACACCCGCCACGAGCAGGAGGTGGTACAGCGGCTGTCGCTGGGCCTGGCCGAGCACATTGCCCAGCGCAGCGAGCTGATGGATACCAGCGGCATGCGCGATGCCGCCGTGCGCGCGCTGTTCGGCCAGCTGATGGCGGTCAACCCCAGCGTCGAGGTCTACCTGCTGGACGACCAGGGCCGCATCCTTGGCCACGATGCGCCCAGTGGGCACCTGGTGCGCACCCGGGTGGACGTGGCGCCGCTGCGCCGCCTGCTGGCGGGAGCACCGTTGCCGATCCTCGGTGATGATCCGCGCAGCGCCGATGGCCGCAAGGTGTTCAGTGCTGCACCGTTGATCGTGCAGGGCCGCCAGGCCGGCTATGTGTACGTGGTGCTGGTGGGCGAGCACCGGCAGATGCTGGCCGACGACCTCGCTGCCGGCAGCCAGTGGAACACCACGCTGTGGTCGGTGGCACTCGTTGGTGGCCTCGGCCTGCTGGCCGGGCTGGTGGCCTTCTACTGGGTGACACGCCCGCTGCGGCGGCTGACCCGGCGCATCCAGGCCTTCGACATCGATGCACCCACGCCACTGCCGCCGGCGGAGCCGCTGCGCCCGGGTGAGCGCGATGAACTGGTGATCCTCGAACATGCGCATGCGCAGATGGCGCGACGGTTGGGCGAGCAGTGGCAGCAGCTGCGCCAGCAGGATCTGCAGCGCCGCGAGCTGGTCGCCAACATCTCGCATGACCTGCGTACGCCGTTGTCGTCGCTGCATGGCTACCTGGAAACACTGGCGTTGAAGGACGCCACGCTGTCGCCGGACGAGCGGCGCCGTTATCTCGGCATCGCGCTGGCACAGAGTGCCAAGGTCGGCCGGCTGGCACGCGCGCTGTTCGAGCTGGCGCGGCTGGAACATGGCGAAGTGCGCCTGGAGTGGGAAGTGTTCGCGCTGCCGGAACTGCTGCAGGATGTGCTGCAGAAATTCGAGCTGGCGGCGCAGGCGCGCAACCAGCACCTGCACGCCGAGTTCCCGCCCGGCCTGCCGCTGGTGCGTGCCGATCTGGGCCTGGTCGAGCGGGTGCTGACCAACCTGCTCGACAACGCGCTGCGGCATGCACCCGAGGGTGGGCAGATCGAGGTGCGCCTGCGCGCAACCGATGACAGCGTGGAGGTGAGCGTGGCCGATGATGGCCCCGGGGTGGCGCCAGCGCTGCGCACCCACCTGTTCCAGGCACCGGCCGCGCTCGGCGCTCGGCGTGGCGAGAACGGCGGGCTGGGCCTGCTGATCGTGCAGCGCATCGTGCAGCTGCATGGGCGCAGGATCGAACTGCGTGACAGCGCGAGCGGCGCGTTGTTCGTGTTTGCCCTGCCACGCGCCGAACCGGCGGCCTAGCAGGCCGGTTCGCCCGTCACCGCACCGCCGCTTTCCAGCGGCAGTTTCAGGCGGATGCACGCACCTCCCAGTTCGGAGTCGGTCACTTCAACGTGGCCGCCGTGCTTGTCGGCCACCACCTGCACCAGCGCCAGGCCGAGGCCGAAGCCCGGGCTGCCCGGGTCCAGCCGCACGTAGGGTTGCAGTACCTGGCCGCGCAGTTCGGGTGCGATGCCGGGGCCGTCGTCCTCCACCTGCAGGCACAGCCAGCCGTCATTGACGGTGCTGGCAATACGGATCTGCCGGCGCGCGTAACGCAGTGCATTGCCGAGCAGGTTGCGCAGTGCCAGCTCCAGCATGTGCCGGTTGACGTTGACCAGGCCCACCGGCGACAGCGCCTGCTGCACCGGCACCGGCAGCGGCGCGAACTGGGCGACCACGCCGCGCACCAGCGCCGCCAGCTGCAGGCGCTGGCGGGTCAGCTGATGGCAGCGACCCAGTGCGGCGTACTCGACGCCGGCGTCGGTCAGGTGCTGCAGCCGATCCACATCGGTGCGCAGGCCGCCCAGCGCATCGCGCTGCACGTCGTCGAGTGCGCTGTCTTCCAGCTCGGCCAGGCCGAAACGCATCCGTGCCAACGGCGTGCGGACTTCGTGCGCCACCGCCTGCGCGAGCACCCGCTGGCTTTCCAGCAGTTGCTGCAGCTGCTCGGCCATGTGGTTGAAGGCATTGGCCAGCGGCCGCACCAGTGCGGTGCCGGCGCGCGGCGCACGCGTGTCCAGCTGGCCGTCGCGCATCCGCCGCGCCGCCTGGGCCAGCTGCGAGACGTCGCGCCACAGCCGGTAGACCATCACGTACATCGGCAGTGCCACCGCCACCATCAGGATCAGCAGCAGGATCGCCACGCCGGAGACTTCGCTGTCCTGCCAGCTTTCGTCAGGCAGCGCTGCGTCCAGCGGCCCCAGCATCAGCGCGTAGCCGCTGTCACCGATGCGCTGCAGGCTGCGCATGTGCTCCAGGTCGATCTGCACCCGGCCGTTGTTGAATGGCGGTCGCTGGCTGGACTGCAGCGCCTTCACCGCCTCGGCCAAAGGAACCAGGCGTAGGGCATAGGCGAAATCAGCGTCGAGTTCGCGGGCCAGCGCCGGCCACTGTTCACGCGGGGTTTCGGCGAAGCGATGCTGCAGCAGCGCGTGCGTGCCGCGCATCTCGGCCTGCAGGCCGGCTTCGGTGCGGTCTTCCAGCAGCGCGTCCCAGGCCCACAGGCCCAGCACGATCAGCAACAGATGGGCGAGCAGGAAGCCGATGCCGTAGCGCAGGAAGTGGAAGGCGTGGCCGCGCATCGCCGACGGCGTGCGCGTCATCCCCATGCCGAGCGGCTGAACAGGTAGCCGCGGCCGCGAACGGTCTTGATCCGTTCTGGCTGCTCCGGGTTGTCGCCCAGCTTGCGGCGCAGGCGCGAGATGCGGGCATCGATCGAGCGGTCCAGGCCGTCGAAGGCGATCCCGCGCAGGCCGCGCAGCAGCGCATCGCGGTCCAGGATCTGGCCGGCGTTGCTGGCCAGCAGGAACAGCAGGTCGAACTCGGCGGTGGTCAGTTCCAGCAGGGCGCCCTGCAGGTGTACGTTGCGGGTGGAGGGGTCGATGTTCAGCTCGCCGAAGCGCAGGCTGCCGTCGCGTGGCTCGACCCGGCGGTGGCGGCGCAGGTGGGCGCGCAGGCGGGCCAGCAGCACCCGTGGTTCGATCGGCTTGCCGATGTAATCGTCGGCGCCCAGTTCCAGTCCCAGCACCTGGTCGATGTTGTCGGTGCGGGCGGTCAGCACGCAGATGATGCCGTCATAGTGGGGCCGGATCTGCCGACACACTTCGAAACCATCCTGGTCGGGCAGGCCGACATCGAGCAGGACCAGCGCCGGCTTTTCCGCCAGGATCCGGGCCACTGCCCGTTCGCCGCTGCGTTCATGGGCGACCCGGTAGCCATGCCGCTGCAGGTAGTCACTGACCATCGTTCCCAGGCGGGCATCGTCTTCGACCAGTACGATATCCAGCATTTCCAAGGCCTCCGTGGACGCAAACGTACCGCCACGGCACGAGCGCGGCGATGCTATCCCAGCCTGCGGGCCGCCCGGGTCGAGCGGGTGGGCGCCATTCAGCCGGGGTTGCTGGCGCTGGGGCCGCACTCCAGGCCTGGCAACAGCTTGGCGTTGAGCATAGCCTGAGACTGTTACAAAGCGTTACCTTCGTGATACGTCTGGTGACCATCGCTGACAGCAACGCGACTGACGCGGGGCCGTCAGGGCGCAGAGCATGGAGTCTCCTCCGCTCCGCGTGCCGTTCCCATGTCGCCCGCCGCCGCCTGCCTGCTGACCCCGTCCCGCCGCTGCCGCTGCGGAGGTGCCCGATGAGCGGCGTGGTCGGGGCCTGGCTGCCGCCCGCCGAGGACGAACACCTGCTGCAGCAGCTGGCGCCGATGCTGCGCACCCTGCAGCAGCGCGGCCGGGGCCGCATCGGCTACTGGACCGACGCCGAGGCCGGCCTGGCGTTGGGCCATTGCCGGGCGCCCACCGATACGCCGTTGCAGCCCCTGAGTTCAGACTGTGGTCGTTACGTGCTGTGCCTGGATGGCCGGTTGTACAACCGGGCCGACCTGCAGTCGCAGCTGCGCGATCTGCCGCGCAGCTGCAGCGATGCCCGGCTGCTGCTGCAGGCGATCGTCGAATGGGGCGTGGAGCGGGCGCTCTCCCGCATCGAGGGCGCATTTGGTTTCAGCGTATGGGACCGCGAATCGCGCGAACTGTGGCTGGCCCGCGACCCGGTCGGCGAGCGGCCGCTGTACTACGGCTGGTATCAGGGCCAGTTCCTGTTTGCCTCGGAAATGAAGGCGCTTCAGGCCTTCGCCGGCTTTGCCCCGAGCATCGACCAGGATGCGCTGAGCCTGCTGTTGCGCCATGACTATGTGCCGGCACCACACACCATCTACCGCGGTATCCACAAGCTGGTGGCAGGCGCGATGCTGCGCATCGATCTGAATGACCATGCGGCTGGCGGTTCCAGCCAGGCCACACAGGGCGGCTCACGCTACTGGTGTGCACGCGATGCGATGCAGAGCGCGCTGCAGGAACCACTGCAGCCGGCACCCAGCCTGGAGCAGGCCACCGACCAGCTGGAAGCGGTACTGCAGAAGGCCATTGCCGCACGCATGCACTCGCCGCTGGCCTGCGGCGCGTTCCTGTCCGGAGGCACCGATTCCTCATTGGTAACCGCAATGATGCAGGCGCAGTCGACTCTGCCGATCGAAGCCTGGACGGTCGGTTTCGACGATCCCGGCCATGATGAGAGCGACTGGGCCTCGCAGGTCGCGCGTCACCTGGGCGTGCAGCATCACCTGCACCGCATGGACGCGCGCCAGGGCCTGGACCTGCTGCAGCGCCTGCCGCAGGTCTGGTGCGAGCCGTTCGCCGATGCCTCGCAGCTGCCGACCCTGCTCGCCAGCGAACTGCTGGGCGCTCGCAAGCCGGTCGCACTGACCGGTGATGGCGGCGATGAACTGTTCTTCGGTCACCCCAGCTACGGCCGCGCGCTGCGCAATGCACGCCTGTGCGGCGGCCTGCCGGACTGGGTGCGTGACCTGGCACGGCGCAGCGGCAACCGGATGAACGTGGAGCGAGGCCGCCTCGGCGGCTGGCGTGCGCTGGTGGCGGAAGTCGCCGCCAACGACGTGGAAGGCCACTACCTGCAGCGCGTGACGCGCTGGCGGCAGCCGGCGCAGGTGGTGCTGGGTGCACGCGAGCCGATGACGATCTTCCAGCAGCAGGACACCGCGCTGCCGGCCGAGGCGCGCATCCAGCTGCTGGATTTCCGCATGGACCTGGCCGAGGGCATCCTTGCCAAGGTTGATCGCGCGGGCATGGCGGCGGGCGTTGAAACCCGTGCGCCATTGCTGGACATGGAGGTGGTGCGCCTGGCCTGGCGCCTGCCGCAGCACCTGAAGTACCACGATGGCGAACACAAACTCATTCTGAAGAATCTGTTGGCACGCTACCTGCCCGAGCCGCTGGTGTACCGTCCCAAGCGTGGCTTTGGCCCGCCCATGGCGCGCTGGCTGGCCGGTCCGTTGCGCGATTGGGCGGAGGCGCTGCTGGACCCGCAGCTGCTTCGCAACCAGGGCTGCTTCGATGCGGCACGCGTGCGCGGCATCTGGGAAGCGTTCCTGCGCGGCGAGCGCAAGTGGCACACGCACCTGTGGAACGTGCTGATGTTCCAGGCGTGGCACCAGCATTGGCATGGTGGTCGCGGGCGCTGAGGTTCCTTCGCGGGTTGTCCTGCGCGGCGCAGGGCGGAGGCCCTTGCGTACGAATGTCCTCCGGCGCCGGCCGTTGGCCGTCACCTCCCCCTTTACTTCGTACGCAAGGGCCTCCGCCCTGCGTTCGGAGTTCGTCGGCGCCTCGTTGAAAGGCGCCACGAGCGCTGCGCTTTACCTGCCGTAAGCCGAGTCTCGTCGGGGCGGGCGGGGGGCTGGGCAAAGTAAAGGAGGAGGTGGCGGCCAACGGCCGGCGCCGGGACATTTGCCCAGGCCCCTGCCTGTCCCTGCGGGGCCCCTCAGTTCGCAGAGACATCGGACGAAGACGCACTCCGGAATCCGGACGCCAGGCAAAAAAAGACCCGGCAGAGGGAGGGATCTGCCGGGTCCGGATTGCATGGGGGGAGGGACCCACGCAATGAGCGTTGCGTCGCGTCAGTGGTTGCTCGCGTCCGCCGTTGATTCGTTGTAACCCTGCACCAGTTCGGACCACGCCTTGCTGGCCACCAGGCCGAGACCGACCACGTCCTGCTGGGCCTGGCCCAGCCGCTGCAGGTTGTCCTGCCACAGCTGTGCGCCCTTGTTGAGCATCCCGGCCGCGTCGTCGCTGCGGGCCAGTTCGCCCAGCCAGCCGCCGGTCGCGGTCAGGTTGCGCTCCATCACCTTCAACTGCACGCCGAACATGCTTTCCGCGTTCTCCAACGCCAATCGGTTTGCGCGCGTTGCGGCGGCGGCGAACTGGCGGGTGGCATCACTGAAGCGATCGCTGAAGGCGGCGGCCATGGGGGGCATCAGGGAGTGGCTTGATGCATTGCAGCATACGCCGTTGATGCGGCAATGCAACAAAAATAACAAAGGCGCTCAGGGCGCCTTTGAAAATCCTTTCAGATCAATGAGTTGATCAGGCCGTCGGGCCGCGGTAGCGACAGCCGGAGGTGCAGGTTTCGTGCACGGTGATCTCGCTCAGCGCCGGCAGGCTGGGCTTGAGTTCGTTCCAGATCCACACCGCCAGGTTCTCGCTGGTCGGGTTCTCCAGGCCGGGGATGTCGTTGAGGTAGTGATGGTCCAGGCGGTCATAGATCGGCTGGAAAGCCGCCTTCACGTCGCCGAAGTCCATGATCCAGCCGGTCTGCGCACCCGGCTCGCCCTCGACCTTCAGTTCCACCCGGAACGAGTGGCCGTGCAGGCGCGCGCACTTGTGCCCCGGCGGCACGTTGGGGAGGCGGTGCGCCGCCTCGAGCATGAAGACTTTGAAGATTTCCATGGCGCGATTGTACGCCGCAGGTGGCCGGCCATCCTGAGCGATTGTTGGACTTTCGTGAAGTAATTCTTTCCATCCGGATGAAGAGATGATAGTTTCTCTTATATCCGTATGAAGAGATGTTATTGGCCGGACCCCGGCTTGGCATGGACTACTGCGGAACTACGTCGCCCTTTCCACCTCCCCCACATCGTCATGCCCAAGCACACCCTGCTCGTGGCGGCCCTGGCCGTCGCTCTGGCCGCGCCTTTGTCCGCCGCCGCCGAAACCTCCGCCGACGCCAGTGGCGAAGCCAGCACCCTGGCCGCCGTGCGCGTCACCGGTTCCAACATCAAGCGCACCGATACCGAGGCCTCCAACCCGGTGCAGGTGATCGGCCGCCAGCAGTTGGAACAGACCGGCAAGGCCACCGTCGCCGACGTGCTGCGCTCGATCTCGGCCAACACCGGCAACGCTGCCAACGAAACCACCAACAATGGCTGGGCGTCCGGCTCGGCCGGCATCGGCCTGCGTGGCCTGTCGCAGAAGAACACGCTGGTGCTGCTCAACGGCCGCCGGCTGGCCAACTATGGCTTCCCGGCCGGTGGCCTGTCCGACACCTTCGTCGATCTCAATGCGCTGCCGCTGGTCGCGGTCGAGCGCATTGAGGTGCTCAAGGACGGCGCCTCGGCGGTGTACGGCTCCGACGCCGTGGCCGGCGTGGTCAACATCATCACCCGGCAGAACTTCGAAGGCGCCGAGATCGGCGGCAGCTTCGGCGGTGCCGACCAGGGCGGCCTGCACGAGCAGAACCTGAAGTTCGTCGGCGGCCTGGGTGATCTCGACACCGATGGCTACAACATCCTCTTCAGTCTGCAGGGGTACAACCGTGAGCGCCTGGACCAGGACGAACGCAACCTGACCAGGAGCGGCATCTACACCGACAAGCCGGGTGGCCGCTGGAACGGCTGGTCGGCCAAGGGCGCGCGCTACCTCATCAACGGCGTGTCGGTGCCGATGCTCGACGCCAACGGCAACTGCCCGGCCGGCACCACCCGCGTTGCCAGCGCGCCGATTGATGGCCTGTCCGGTGACACCTGCGGCTTCAACCAGGCGCCGTTCACCACGCTGATCCCCTCGACCAAGCGTTACCAGGCCTATGCCAACGGCACCTTCCGCCTGAACGACAACGTCGAGGCCTTCGGCGAAGTGCTGTACAGCCAGATCAAGAGCGCCGCGTGGTTCGGCAGCAGCCCGTTCTTCACCCTGGAAAGCGGCCGCTTCGCGTTGAACGCCAACAGCGGCCTGGCCGAGCCGGTGTCGTCGCTGCTGCCGGCCAACAATCCGTACAACCCGTACGGCCGTGCGATCCCGATCGAGTACACGTTCTTCGACCTTGGTGGCACCATCAAGACCAACCGATCCACGGCCTATCGCGGCGTGTTCGGCCTGCGCGGCACCACCGCCAACTGGGACTGGGAAGTGGCTGCATTCGGTGCGCGCAGCAGCGAGCGCGAGAGCGTGTCCGGCGGCTTCGCCAATCGCTGGGCGCTGGCCGACGCGCTGGCCACCGGCAGCTACAACCTGCTCAACCCGGCGGCCACGCCGCAGTCGGTGCGCGATTCGATCAACATCGCCACGCTGCGTCCGGCCGAATCCAAGCTGCAGGGTATCGATGCGAAGATTTCCGGCAGCCTGGGCCATACCTGGGCGGGTGAGATCGGCTTCGCGGCCGGTGCCGAGTGGCGCCGCGAAAAGCTCGACTCCAACAACCCGTGGCAGATCGATGCCGGCCTGCAGGTGCGCCCGGCCATTGCCGAAGTACACGGCAAGCGCCAGGTCAGTGCGGCCTACGCCGAAGTGAACGTGCCACTGGCCTCGACGCTGGAGCTGTCCGCTGCCGCGCGCGCCGACCACTACGACGATTTCGGCGATGCGTTCTCGCCGAAGATCGGCCTGCGCTGGCAGCCCCTGGATGTCCTGCTGGTGCGTGCGTCCGCTTCCAAGGGCTTCCGCGCACCGTCGCTGTCGGAAAACTCCAACAGCACCAGCATCGCCTACGGCAGCGTGGTTGATCCGCGTGATCCGGACGTGCCGGGCTCGCGCCAGAACCCGACCTTCTTCACCGTCGGTAACAACGCACTGAAGCCCGAGCGAACCAAGAGCGTGAACTTCGGCGTGGTGCTGTCACCGTGGGCCAACACCAACCTGAGCGTGGACTATTACCGCATCCAGCTGGACAACCTGGTCGGCACCAACAATACCCAGACCCTGGTCAACGACAACGTGGCTGGCGCGGTGCAGCGCGATGAGCGCGGCAAGCTGCAGGCGGTTTACAACCGCTACCAGAACCTGAGCGAGCTGAAGACCTCGGGTATCGACGTCGAACTGCGCCAGCGCATCCCGACCGCGGCGCTGGGTGACTTCACCGTGTCCTCGGCCTATACCCACGTGCGCGACTACCGTCGCCCGACCGTGGTCGGTGGCCCGCTGGTGGACTACGCCGGCAGCAACCTGGGCGCGACCCTGCCCAAGGACAAGGCCACCACCACGCTGGACTGGAAGTACGGTGATTTCAACGCCGCAGTAACCTGGTACTACACCAGCAGCTACCGCCAGGAAGCCAGCACCGCAGCCAAGGCCGTGCAGCAGCGCGTCGGCAGCTATAGCCAGTACGACCTGTACCTGGGCTACACCGGCATCGACAAACTGACGCTGTATGCCAAGGTGCAGAACCTGGCTGACAAGACGCCGCCGTACGACGCTTCGTTCCCGGGCATCCGCGCGCCATACGACTTCAGCCAGTACGACCTGCGCGGCCGCTACTTCACGCTAGGCTTCGATTACCGCTTCTGATCCATCCGCTGCGGCCGGTTTCTTCAGGGAGCCGGCCGCGCGACCGTCTGCCGTTGTGTCCTGGGGAGTCACCGTGTCCTTGCATCGTCGTGCCGTTCTTCCGTTGCTGATCGCCGCCGCCACCGCACTGTCCTGCCCGCAGCCAGCGCAGGCACAGAGTGCGTACTTCTTCCCGCAGGCCGTCGACGCGGCCGCGTTCGATACGTCCATTCCCACACCCGAGCAGTTCCTCGGCTACCCGATCGGCAGCCGTTACACCCGGCACGACCAGCTGGTGGCGTACTTCCAGGAACTGGCGAAACGCTCGGACAAGATCAGCGTGCGCGAGATCGGCCGCAGTTACGAGGGGCGCCCGTTGCTGATCGCCACGGTAACCGCTGCCGGCAACCACGCGCGGTTGGAACAGATCCGCCAGCAGCACGCGACCCTGGTCGATCCGGCGCAGCCGCGCAGTGCGGCGGGCGACAGCCCGGTGGTGGTGTGGCTGGGTTACAGCGTGCATGGCAACGAGACCTCCAGCGCCGAGGCGGCGATGCTGACCGCCTACTACCTGGTGGCCAACCGCAGTGCCGAGACCCAGCAATGGCTGCAGCAGGCGGTGGTGCTGTTCGACCCGGCGCAGAATCCGGACGGTCGCGATCGCGCCGCCAACTGGCACAACGCGTGGGCCTCCGATCCGGCCTCGGCCGACCCGGCTGACAAGGAGCACGTCGAGCCGTTCCCGCAGGGCCGCACCAACCACTACTTCACCGATCTCAACCGCGACTGGCTGGCCCTGACCCAGCAGGACTCGCGGCCGAAGGTGGAGGTGTTCCACCAGTGGTACCCGAACGTGCAGATCGACTTCCACGAAATGGGCAAGGACAGCACGTACTACTTCGAGCCTTCGCCGAAGAGCATGCACAGCCCGTTGATTCCGGCGCCGTCGTACGAGTTCAACAAGACCCTGGCCAAGTACCACGCGCAGGCGCTGGATGCCTTGGGTTCGCTGTACTACACCGGCGAGAATTTCGACAACTTCTCGCCGGTGTACGGCTCGACCTATCCGGACTTCCACGGCGCGGTCGGCGTCACCGTCGAGCAGGCCAGTTCACGTGGCCGCGTGCAGGAATCGGTGAATGGCCTGCTGACCTTCCCGTTCACCGTCCGCAACCAGGTCGCCACCGGGCTGGGCACGGTGCGTGGTGCAGTGGCCGAGCGCAGTGGCCTGTTCGACCTGCAGAAGCAGTTCTTCCAGAGCGCGTTGAAGCAGGCCGCACAGCAGCCGGTGAAGAGCTTCGTGTTCGGCGACGCGCACGATCCGGCACTGACCCGTCGCCTGCTGGAACTGTTGCTGCTGCATCGCATCGAGGTACGTGCGCTGGAGCGTGCAGTCACCGTCGATGGGCAGCGCTTCGATGCCGGCAGCGCCTACGTGGTGCAGTTGCAGCAGGCGCAGTTCCGCCTGGTGCATTCGATCTTTGCCGAGACGCCGCCGATCAAGGGCGACGTGTTCTACGGCAGCACCAGCTATGCAATCGCACCGGCCTACGGCGTGGCCTTCGCCGGCAGCCGCAGCCGTATCGAAGGCGGCGCACGGGTGACTGCGTTGCCGGCGCAGCAGGGCGCGGTGCTGGGTGGCCAGGCCGGGTTCGCCTACGCGATCGACTGGCGCGACTACAACGCCGGGCGCGCGCTGGCCGCGCTGCAGGGCAAAGGCGTGAGCGCACGTGCAGCATTCCAGCCGTTCACCACCGCGACCGCGCAGGGCGACGTCAGCTTCGCCGCCGGCAGCCTGGTGATTCCGGTTGCCGGGCAAGCGCTGCAGGGCGCGGCGCTGCTTGAGGCAGTGACATCGGCCGCGCGCGAGGCAGGTGTGCAGGTGCACGCGCTGTCCAGTGGCCGCAGCCGCGAAGGCATCGATCTGGGCAGTGACGGCGTCAAGGCGCTGCGCAAACCCGCGGTTGCGCTGGTGATGGGTGAGGGCGTGGCCGCCACCGAGATCGGCTCGGCCTGGTTCCTGCTCGACCAGCAGTTGCATTTGCCTGCCAGCAAGCTGGACCCGCAGCAGCTGGGCAAAGTGTCCCTGGACCGCTACACCACGATCGTGCTGTCCGGGGGTACCTACACCGGCGTCGATACCACGGCGGTGGCTGCGCTGAAGCGCTGGGTGCAGGCGGGTGGCTCGCTGGTTACCTACGGCAGTGCATCGAAGTGGGCGATCGAGCAGAAGTTGGCCGACGGCGAGAAGCTCGGCAAGGAAGAAGAGACTGCCGACGAGAGCCGCCGTGCATTCGGTGACCAGCGCGACATCGCCGCGATCGAGCGGGTCAGCGGCAACATCCTGAGCGCCGATGTGGACACCAGTCATCCGCTGGCGTTTGGCGTGCCGCGCCGGCAACTGGCGATCAACAAGGAGAGCACGGTGACGCTGCAGCCGAGCACGAATCCGTTCTCGACGGTGGTACGCATCGACACACCGCCGCGGGTGAATGGCTATCTTTCCGAGCGCAACCGTGCGCGGGTGGCGGGCAGCGCGTGGGTGCTGGTGTCGGCGCAGGGGCAGGGCAACGTGGTGCTGTTTGCCGATGACCCGGCGCACCGCAAGTACTGGCACGGCACGGACCGGTTGTTGATCAACGCGATCTTCTTCGGGAATCTGGTGAATCCGAGTAAGGCGCGGGGTTGAGGCGTTTGGCGCCGAGTCGTTGTTGTGCTTGGGAGGCAGGGGGCCTCAGCCAGGACACGCCGTGAACCCATCCATGGGGGCTCGATGGCGCCATCCTTGGCGCCAACGGTCCTGGCTGAGGCCCCCTGCCTCCCATGACAGTTTCCTGCGGGCGCGGACGCATCAGACCCCAAGGCGGGAGCAAGGGCAAAAGCAAAGCCAGGAATTGCGGCTTCGGCTTTTGACTTTGAATTTGAATTTGAATTTGAATTTGATCTTTCTTCTCCCGGCTACCCGGCGGGAGAAGAAGGCGCGGGCAATGCTTGAAGCGGATGGGCGTGGGGCCAGCGCAAAACCGTGAGGCGCATGGATGCGCCGACCGAGCCCCCATGGATGGGTTTACGGCGTGTTTTGCGCTGGCCCCACTCCCACCCTCCCTCAGCGCAGCACACCGCCGGCTTCTACTCACGGTAGCCAGCAACAAAAAAGGACGGCGCGTCAGCGCCGTCCTTCGATAGCCCCCCGCGCAGCGGGAAGCACCCTCCATGTCAGCTGGGATCAGCCAGCGCGACCACCGCCGCCACCCTGGCCACGACCACGGCCGCCACCACCGCCACGGCGCTGGCCCTGGCCGGCACCTGCACGCTGCTGGCCATTTCCACCGCCTTCGCGGCGGCCACCGCCGGCCTTCTTCGGGCCGGCATGCGCATGGCGCGGCGCATCACCGTGCGGACGGCGTGCGTGGCTCTTGCGCGGTGCGCGCTCGCCGGTATCGTGCTCAGCCTTGCCCGGCGCACTGTTGCCCCAGCGGATCGGAACCTGCAGTTCGAAGCCCGGTACATCGCGGATGTCCATGTCGCGGCCCAGCAGGCGCACGATCGCGCGCAGCAGCTTCACTTCATCCTGCGCCACCAGCGAAATCGCCTGGCCGGTCGCGCCGTTGCGGCCGGTACGACCGATGCGGTGCACGTAGTCCTCGGCCACCATCGGCAGGTCGAAGTTGATCACCTTCGGCAGCTCGTTGATGTCGATGCCGCGCGCAGCGATGTCGGTGGCCACCAGCACGGTCACGCGGCCGGCCTTGAAGTCGCCCAGCGCACGCAGGCGCTGGCCCTGGCTCTTGTTGCCATGGATCGCCGCAGTCTTGATGCCCGACTTTTCCAGGAACGTGGCCAGTTTGTCGCTGCCGTGCTTGGTACGGGCGAACACCAGGGTCTGCTCGCGGCTGTCCTGCGCCAGCAGGTGCAGCAGCAGGTCACGCTTGCGGCCGGCATCGACCGGGTGCACGCGGTGGGTGATGGTTTCGGCCACGGTGTTCTTCGGCGTCACCTGGATCTGTTCCGGGTTGCGCATGAACTCCAGCGCCAACTGGCGGATGTTGTCCTCGAAGGTGGCCGAGAACAGCAGGGTCTGGCGGTTCTGCTTCGGCAGCTTGGCCAGGATGCGCTTGATCGACGGCAGGAAGCCCATGTCGAGCATGCGGTCGGCTTCGTCCAGCACCAGCAGTTCAATGCCGGACAGGTCGACGCTGCGACGCTCCAGGTGGTCGATCAGGCGGCCCGGGCAGGCCACCAGCAGGTCCACGCCACGGCGCAGGATGTCCAGCTGGTTGCCCATGCCGACACCGCCGTAGATGCAGGCGCTGGGGATACGCAGGTACTTGCTGTAGCCGCGCAGGCTGTCATGCACCTGGGTGGCCAGTTCGCGGGTCGGGGCCAGGATCAGCGCACGCGGCTTGCGCGGGCCGGCACGCACTTCCTGCGAGGCGGTGCCCAGGTGCTGCAGCAACGGCAGGCCGAACGCGGCAGTTTTGCCGGTACCGGTCTGTGCGCCGGCCAGCAGGTCGCGACCGGCCAGCGCCAGCGGGATCGCCTGCTGCTGGATCGGGGTCGGGTTTTCGTAGCCCTGCTCGGCAAGCGCACGCAGCAGGAAGGGCGCCAGGCCCAGCGATTCAAAAGACATTGAGATTGCTCCAGGTACAAGAAACGCCTGTCCGAACGGACAGACGGGGGCAGATCAAAGTGATCGGCTGACTCGGAGCGTTCCCGTGAACCGCGCTGCGAGAATTGGGTGCAGCCGGCACGAAGCGCCGGCTGGAATGCGTGACGAACGGCGTCGGAGTGGGGGCGGGCGAAGAGGGCGGACCCTGGTCGCCGGCGGTCCCGGAGGGAAACGGACGGCCGCTGCAGACCCCGCAAGTCTAAACGATGTTTGAGACTTCACGCAAAAAGGCCTGTTCAGGTAAGCGGTTCTCTCTGCAGGGCTGCGCCCTGCACCCGCAGAGGCCAAAGCGACGTCAACGTCAAAAGCGGGTTTCCTGAGGGATGGCGGGGTGGGTCCGGTGGCGGGAGACGCCGTAAACCCGTCCATGGGGGCTTGGCCGCGGCATCCATGCCGCGGACACTCCCGCCACCGGGCCCACCCCGCCTTCGACAGTTTCCCGCGAGCTGCTGGGACGTCTCTTGGTGTCAGATCCGCTTTCCTTTGGAAAACGGATCTGTCCCCCGGAATTCCATTCGATATCTGACCAATGTGTCGACCAAGGTCGACATCCACCAGCAGTCGCCGGAATGTGTCGAGGGCGGGCGGTGTCGGATTGCGGGGTGTCCGCGGCATGGATGCCGCGGCCAAGCCTACAGGGACGTACTTGCGGCGTCCCCGCAATCCGACACCGCCCAGGCAACCCACGGAAAGCCAGCTGTTGCCGTTGCCGTTGCCGTTGCCGTTGCATTGAGCAGGTGCAGGGCTGCAAGCCCTGCCGAACCCCCCACTACGGTAGGCTGGGCCGATGCCGCGCTGCAGCTTGGCGCCGCCGCAGATTTGATTACACTTGAAACTTGTTTGCCCACGACTCCGGACACCCACCCATGAAGCTTGGTTCCTTGAAGGAAGGCGGCCGCGACGGCACCCTGATCGTCGTCTCGCGTGACCTGCGCCACGGCGTGCGCGCCACCGGCATTGCCGCCACCCTGCAGCAGGCCCTGGAGGACTGGAGCCACATCGCGCCACGCCTGAACGCCCTGTACGAATCGCTCAACGCTGGCGACGCCGATGGCGTGTTCGACCTCGATCCGCAGGCGCTGGCCGCACCGATGCCGCGTGCCTATGAGTTCGTCGATGGCAGCGCCTACCTGCCGCACGTCGAGCGCGTGCGCCGCGCCCGCGGTGCCGAGGTGCCCGAGAGCTTCTACACCGACCCGCTGATGTACCAGGCCACCAGTGCGGGCTTCTACGGCCCGCGCGATGCGGTCAAGGTGGTCAGCGAGGACTACGGCATCGACCTGGAAGCGGAGATCGTGGTGATCACCGACGACGTGCCGATGGCGGCCACTCCGGAACAGGCCGCCAGCCACATCCAGCTGGTCGGCCTGGTCAACGATGTCTCCCTGCGCAACCTGATCCCGGGCGAGCTGGCCAAGGGCTTCGGCTTCCTGCAGTCCAAGCCGCGTTCGGCGCTGTCCCCGGTGTTCGTCACCCCCGATGAGCTGGGTGCTGCGTGGCAGGACAGCAAGGTGCACCTGCCGCTGCTGACCCACATCAACGGCCAGTGGTTCGGTGCGCCGGAGGCGGGCGTGGACATGCAGTTCAACTTCGCCCAGCTGGTCGCGCATGCGGCCAAGACCCGCCCGCTGGGTGCCGGCACCATCGTCGGCTCGGGCACCATCGCCAACGAAGACACCAGCAAGGGTGCCTCATGCTTCGCCGAGCAGCGCGTGGTCGAGACCCTGCGTGACGGCAAGCCGAGCACGCCGTTCATGTCCTTCGGCGACGTGGTCCGGATCGAGATGCTCGACGCTGCCGGCAACAGCATCTTCGGTGCGATCGAGCAGCGCATCGAACAGGCGGCCAAGCCCTGAGCATGGAGGCGGCGATGGAGATTCCGGTCGACGACGGCATCGTGCTGTACACCTACTGGCGATCCAGCGCCGCCTACCGCGTGCGCATCGGCCTGGAGCTGAAGGGCCTGGCCTGGGAGGCGCGGCCGGTGCATCTGGTGCGCGACGGTGGCGAGCAGCACCATGAGGCTTATCGCGCGCTCAATCCGCAGCAGCTGGTGCCGACCCTGCTGCGTGAGGGGCACACGCTGACCCAGTCGCTGGCGATCCTCGAGTACCTGGAAGAGCGCTTCCCACAGGTGCCGCTGCTGCCTGCCGATGCTGCGGGCCGCGCACGGGTGCGGGCGCTGGCGCAGCTTGTGGCCTGCGATATCCATCCGATCAACAACCTGCGGGTGATGCAGTACCTGGAACGCGACCTGCAGCTGCCTGCCGACACCCGCACGCAGTGGACCCTGCACTGGATCGCCGAAGGCTTTGACGCGATGGAAGCGATGCTGGCCAACAGCCGCGACACCGGCACCTTCTGCCACGGCGACCGCCCTGGCCTGGCCGACATCTGCCTGTTGCCGCAGCTGTACAACGCCCACCGTTTCGGCCTGGACCTGGCACCGTACCCGACCCTGCGCCGCATCGAAGCGGCCTGCCAGGCGCTGGACGCCTTCGACCGCGCACGCCCGGAAAACCAGCCCGACGCCGCCTGAAAGCAGAGGGGGCGGAACGGATCACGTCGTAAGTGCATTTACGACTTAATCCCCTCCGTCCCCTTTCTGTTGCAATCGGGCCAGGTCATCGCGGAACAACCGGTAGGCCTCCTCGCGGCGGGCATCGTCGGTCTGTCGCAGCACCCACGCCGGGTGCACAGTGGCGTAGCCGCGCGTGCCATCTTCGAGGGTGTGCCAGCGTCCGCGGTCGCGTGAGAGGTCGAAGTCACGACCGAATACAGAGGCTGCCGCTGTCGCGCCCAGGCACACGATCACCCGGGGCCGCACACGCGCGATCTCGCCCATCAGCCAGGGGCGGCAGGCCTGGATGTGGCGGCTTTCCGGTCGCTTGTGCAGCCGCACCTTGCCGCGCCGCTCATGGTGGAAGTGCTTCACCGCGTTGGTGAGGTACAGCTGGGCGCGATCGATTCCCAGCTCCGCCAGTGCGCGGTCCAGCACCTGGCCGGCGGGTCCTGCGAACGGCTGCCCGCGCAGATCCTCGGTGTCGCCGGGTTGTTCTCCGACCAGCATCACCTCGGCCCCTGCCGGCCCCTGGCCGAACACGGTCTGCGTGGCCTGCTCCCACAACGGGCACTGGCGGCAGGCGCTGGCCTGTCCGCGCAGATTGTCCAGACTGCTGGCATCGGTTGCCGGCGCCGCAGCGTTCGCACGTGGGCGAATCCTGCGTCGCGGCGCCTGCGCCGGCCGGTCATGCATCTCCTGCACGCGGTCGGCCGCATCGCGCACCAGGCGTGGCAGCAACTGTGCTTCAGGCAGATGGCGCCAGTACTTGGCCGGCATTTCCTGCATCATCATCCGCGTGTTGAGCCGGGCCGGATTGAAGATGCTGGCGTAGTAGGTCTGCCACAGCGACTCGCGTGCATCCTCGGGCGGGGCATCCTCACGCCGTGCACCGGGGCCGAAGGCAAGCGCCTGCCCATCCCAGGCGACGCTGCGCGAAGGCGTGAGGATGGCCCAGCGCATGCCGGTGAAGCGGCGCGCGAAGAAGGGCGCGACCCGGTCGACGATGTGGTGCTGTGGCTCGAACCAGGCGATGAACGCATCAGGCTGGCCAGGCACCTCGCGGAAGCGCACGAATGCCTTCATCTTGTGCGTGTCACGGCGGACCGCCTGTGCCATGGCCAACGCCCGCAGTACGTCGGCATCGGCGGGGTTTGACAGCACCGAGCGTTCGTCATGGGTGATGCGCCACAGCAACCGGTACAGGAGGGCCATGCGCTGTCCGTCGCGATGGCACAGGCAGGTGGCCGCCAGCTCCAGGAAGTCGCGCGGTACCGTCGGTGCGCCAGCATCGGCCTGTGCGGGCGCCGAGGTGACCGCTGGCGCGTCCAGCAGTGATGCGTCGCTACCCTCGAGCCAGTCCAGCTGCTCCGGCGCGACGCCGCGCAGCAGGGCTTCGCGCGCACCGCTGCGCCAGGCGTCCAGCGACCACGGCGGATCCACCCGCAGCGACCAGCGTTGCGCGTCAGGCTGCGGGCGGGGCATCGAACAGCGAACCCTGGCGCGGCGGCGGGGCCAGCTGCGCGCGCAGCGCCGCCGGATCGTCCAGCGCTTTGCGCGGGTGATGGTCGGCCAGCAGCACGAACGGCAGCAGCTTGCTCATCGGTGCCTTCAGGCGCGCGATGTCGGCCACGCGCAGCCGCCCGTGACGGCGCGCCATCAGCACGCGCTTGACGTTGCGCACGCCCAGGCCGGGCACGCGCAGCAGCATTTCCTTCGGTGCCCGGTTCAGATCGACCGGAAAGCGCTCGGGGTGGCGGATCGCCCAGGCCATCTTCGGGTCGATATCCAGGTCGAGCATGCCGTCCTGGGTGGTATCGGTAATCTCATCCACGCCGTAGCCGTAGAAGCGCAGCAGCCAGTCGGCCTGGTACAGGCGGTGCTCGCGCTGCAGGGGCGGCGGCTGCAGCGGCAGCTGGCGGCTGGCATCCGGAATCGGGCTGAAGGCGGAGTAGTACACCCGGCGCATGCGGTAACTGCCGTACAGGCTGTCGGCGCTGGCCAGGATCTGCTGGTCGTTGGCCCCGTCCGCGCCGACGATCATCTGCGTGCTCTGCCCGGCCGGGGCGAAACGGGGAGGGCGCGGGCGTGCGCTGCGGCTGGCCGTCGGCGCCACCGCTGCGGGGGCCTTGCGCGCCTCCTTGGCTTCCTCGATGCGCCAACGCAGTTCGCCCATCGCGCCACGGATGGAATGAACCGTCTTCTCCGGCGCCAAGGCGCTCAGGCCGGCTTCGGTCGGCAGTTCCACGTTGATGGACAGGCGGTCGGCATAGCGCCCGGCACTGGCCAGCAGTTCCGGCGAGGCCTCGGGAATGGTCTTGAGGTGGATGTAGCCGGCGTAGCGGTGTTCTTCGCGCAGTTGCCGGGCTACTTCCACCATCTGTTCCATGGTGTAGTCCGCATTTCGGATGATGCCGCTGGACAGGAACAGGCCCTCGATGTAGTTGCGCTTGTAGAAGTCCAGGGTGAGCGTGACCACCTCATCCACGCTGAAACGTGCACGCGGCACGTTGCTGGAGACCCGGTTCACGCAGTACGCGCAGTCGTAGACGCAGAAGTTGGTCAGCAGGATCTTCAGCAACGAAACGCAACGGCCATCCGGCGTATAGCTGTGGCAGATGCCCATGCCTTCGGTGCTGCCGATGCCGCCGCTGGCGCGTGAGTCGCGCTTGCCCGAGCCGCTGGAGGCGCAGGAGGCATCGTATTTGGCGGCGTCAGCCAGGATGGCAAGCTTGCGGATGGTTTCCATTGCGGAAACCTACGGATGAGCGGTCTCAATGGATGAGACCGGCCCTGAATCCTTCAGGCTTGCGCCGGGCATGGCCCGGCGCTACCGGTGTCGAAAGAGCTGCGCGGATCAGAAGCCGTGGGTGATGCTGGGCGCGCCCGCCGAGAAATCGGCGTACGGGTCATGCTCGCCGCTGCTGCCCTCGGACAGGCGGAACTTCAGGGCCAGGCCATCGCGCGAGTCGGCCGCGCGCAGCGCTTCTTCCTGCTCGATGATGCCGGCCTTGGCCAGCCGGAACAGGCACTGGTCGAAGCTCTCCATGCCTTCTTCCAGCGAGGCTTCCATCGCCGCCTTGATCTCGTGCACCTGGCCGCGGCGCAGCAGGTCGCGGATCATCGGCGTGTTGATCAGCACCTCGGTGGCCGGCAGGCGACGGCCTTCCTTGTTCTTCACCAGGCGCTGGCTGATCACCGCACGCAGGTTCAGCGCCAGGTTCATCAGCACGTTCTTGTGCGCGCTTTCCGGGAAGAAGTTGAGGATGCGCTCGATGGTCTGGTCGGCGTTGTTGGAGTGCAGGGTGGCCAGGCACAGGTGGCCGGTCTCGGCGAAGGCGATCGCCGCCTCCATCGTTTCCGCATCCAGGATCTCGCCGATCAGGATCACGTCCGGCGCTTCACGCATCGCGTTCTTCAGCGCGTTGTGGAAGGCATGGGTATCCAGGCCGACCTCGCGCTGGTTGACGATCGACATCTTGTGCTTGTGCAGGTACTCGATCGGGTCCTCGATGGTGAGGATGTGACCGGTGGTGGTGCTGTTGCGGTGGTCGATCATCGACGCCAGCGAGGTGGACTTGCCGGAGCCGGTGGACCCCACCACCAGCACCAGCCCGCGCGGGGTCATGATGACGTCCTTCAGCACCTGCGGAAGGTTCAGCTCCTCGATGCTCGGGATGCGGCTGCGGATGGCGCGGATGACCATGCCGACCTCGCCCCGCTGCTTGAACACGTTGACGCGGAAGCGCCCGGCGTCGGGCAGGGCGATGGCCATGTTGAGCTCGAGTTCGCGCTCGAACTGCGGCACCTGGCCCTCGTCCATCAGCGAGTAGGCAATCTTCTTCACCATGCCCGGCGGCAGGCCGGTGTTGCCCAGCGGATAGAGCTTCCCCTCGATCTTGATGTAGACCGGTGCCCCGGTGGTCAAAAACATGTCCGAAGCGTTCTTTTCGGTCATCAGCTTCAGGAAGTAGCCGATATCCATTGCGAATTTTCCCCAACGAAACGGCCGACGCCCGTTGCCAGCACGGTGTCGGCTTGACGACAATGGCCGTGAACCGACAACCGGTACGGCCTCCCCAATGAAACGACTTAGCTTCGCACGAATGCGCCATGGCCTGTATGTGATGGCGTTTGCATTCGCACTGTCTGCCCCCGCCTGGGCGCAGGACGCCGCCCTGGAACTGGCGCAGGCCCGGCAGGCGGTCGACAAGGCCACCCAGGCCGATGCCGACCAGTACGCCCCGGACCTGATCGGGCTGGCCCGGCAGGGGCTGGAGCAGGCCCAGCGCGCCGCAGGCGACCGCCGCGAGCGCAAGAATGCGCCGGCAATGGCCCTGCGCGCCGCCGCCGATGCCGACCTGGCCCGCGTCCGCAGCGAGGAAGCCACCGTCAGCGCGCAGCTGCAGCTGCGCCGCAACGAGGTCAACCAGCTGCAACGCCAGCTGTCGACCGGGGAGGACCGCCGGTGAAGCCGATGACCGCCGCAACCCTGGCCGCGCTGCTGGCGCTGCCGACCCTGGCCATGGCCGCCGACAACCCGATGGTGGCGCAGCTGAGCCAGCGCCTGATGGCCATCCAGGCCAACCCGGATACCGCTGAGCTGGGCGCGTTCGAGCGCATGCAGGCCCAGCAGGCCATCGCCACCCTGGACAAGGCCAAGCGCCGCGATCAGGAGCTGGCCACCTACCTGGCCGAGCGCCGGGTCGAGATCGCCGAGACCGCCGTGCGCACCGCACTGGCCGCGCGCGAGGTGGACCGCCTGGATCGGACCCGCAGCGACCTGCTGATCGAGGCCAGCCGCCGCGATGCGGCCCGTGCCCGCCAGGAAGCCGAGCAGCTGCGCATGCAGGCGCAGATGCAGGCCGAGGAGGCCGAACGGTTGCGCCAGGCCGCCGAAGCCGAGACCCTGGCCCGCCAGGACGCCGAGAACGCCCTGACCAGCGTGGCCGGCAAGCAGCAGCAGCGTCTGAGCGCCGCACAGCAGAACGCCGCCAAGCTGGCCCGCGAGGAAGCCGAACTGGTGTCCGGGCAGAAACTGCCGGGCTCGAAGTTCGATGGCCGTGGCGAAGTTTTCACCTTCGCTGGTGACGCATTCGCCGTCGGCGCGTCAAGCCTGTCCAGTGGGGCCCGCAATCAGGCCAAGGCCCTGGCCGAGTACCTGAACATCGGCAAGAAGGGCCGCCTGCGCATCGAGGCCTACGACAGTGCCAACGGCGTGGGCCAGAAGCGTGCCGAAGCGCTGCGCGACGCCCTGGTCGCGGGTGGTGTCGCCAGCAACCGCATCCAGGTCAGCGGCAAGAAGGCTGCGTCCACCCGGGCGCGCTCGGCCGAGGTCATCATTGCCCCGTAATGCATTGATATTGTTTGTTTTTCGTTGTGATGAGCATTCAGCCTGAACCCCGCCCGGCGGGGTTCGGTCTTTTTGACGCAGGGGTCTTGTACCCCGCCTTGAGCAGGCGTAGGGTCAATCGTCCGGGACGCAATGCCGCGGACCGGACGATGGGAGGGCCGGGCCGATGCAAGCAGGGCGCGAACCGCAGCAGATCGACGTGCGCAGGCCAGTGCCGCAGGTCGTTGCAGGCGTCCAGGTGGCCATCGACCGGCGCTCCTCCATGAACAACGCCCCGTGCCTTTCGGCCGGGGCGTTCGTGTATCTGTCGAAGGAGGTCCATCATGTTTGAAGATCAGCCCCAGAGCGAGATCGACGCACGTCGCGCGCGTGATCCGGAGTTCAGGGCACTCCATGACCAGCACCGCAAGTTGAACAAGAAGTGCATGGACGCGGAGTTGGGTGTACTCCCGATCGATGATGTCACCCTGGGTCGCATGAAGCGCGAGAAGCTGCTGGCCAAGCAACGTCTTCTGCGAATGTACGAAACACCGCTCCCAACGACGTCCCCCACGCTTTGACGCACATCGTCGCGCCCGGAACGGCGTGACCCGGCCATCGATGGCCCTGCCGGGGGCTCCTGCCCTGGCATCGCGGCCGCGCCGATGAGGCGGCCGCGCCAAGGCACCACAGGCGGTGGTGCCTTGGCCTTCAGGCACAACTCACCGATGCGGGCGGCACCGGTCTCCTCGTCGATCCGGGGCCGTCCGCATCCCTTTTTTGCGGGCTTCCGGCCCCGCGGCGCAACGACCTGACATTCATCGCCATCCGACGGATAATCATCGGTCCGGCCCTGCGCGGCGCGAATCGAAAGTCCTCCGAATGCCCATTCATTCTTCCGTCCTCGAACTCATCGGCCAGACCCCGATCGTCAAGGCCCAGCGCCTGGACACCGGCGTCTGCGAGCTCTACCTGAAGCTGGAGAGCGCCAACCCGGGCGGATCGATCAAGGATCGCATCGGCCTGTCGATGATCGAGGCGGCGGAGCAGCGTGGCGACCTGAAGCCGGGCGCGACCCTGGTTGAAGGTACCGCCGGCAACACCGGCCTGGGCCTGGCGCTGGTGGCACAGCAGAAGGGCTACAAGCTGATCCTCGTCGTTCCCGACAAGATGAGCCGCGAGAAGATCTTCAACCTGAAGGCGATGGGCGCCGAAGTCCGCCTGACCCGCTCGGACGTGGCCAAGGGCCATCCGGAGTACTACCAGGACTTGGCCAAGACCATCGCCGAGCAGACCCCGGGCGCCTACTTCATCAACCAGTTCGGCAACCCGGACAATCCGGCAGCGCACGAATTCGGTACCGGCCCGGAGATCCTGGAGCAGATGGGGGGGGACCTCGACGCCATCGTGTTCGGCTGCGGCAGCTCCGGCACCATGACCGGCCTGTCGCGCGCGTTTGCCAAGCTGTCGCCCAAGACCGAGCTGGTGCTGGCCGATCCGGTCGGCTCGATCCTGGCCGAATACATCAACGACGGCGTGCTCAACGACAAGTCGGGCAGCTGGCTGGTGGAGGGCATCGGCGAGGACTTCCTGCCGTCGATCTCCGATTTCAGCCGTGTCAAGAAAGCCTATGCAATCAGCGACGCCGAGAGCTTCCACACCGCGCGCGAGCTGCTGGGCAAGGAAGGCATCCTCGGCGGTTCGTCCACCGGCACCCTGCTGGCCGCAGCGCTGAAGTACTGCAAGGAGCAGACCACACCGAAGAAGGTGCTCGTACTGGTCTGCGATACCGGCAACAAGTACCTGTCGAAGATGTACAACGACTACTGGATGCTGGACAACGGCTTCCTGCAGCGCCCGCAGCACGGCGACCTGCGCGACCTGATCCTGCGTCCGTACGGCCAGCGCGACACTGTCGTTATTGGCCCGAACGACCTGCTGACCACCGCCTACCAGCGCATGAAGCTGTATGACGTGTCGCAGCTGCCGGTGATGGACGGTGACCAGCTGGTCGGCATCGTCGATGAAAGCGACGTCCTGCTGCATGTCTATGGCGACGAAGCGCGCTTCCGCGACACGGTTGCCACGGCGATGGTCAGCAAGCTGGACCGGCTGGACGTGAAGTCGCCGATCGAGGCCCTGCTGCCGGTGTTCGACCGCGGCCAGGTGGCGATCGTGATGGACGGCGATGCTTTCCTGGGCCTGATCACCCGTATCGACCTCCTGAACTACCTGCGCCGTCGCGTGCAGTAAGCCGCCGATCACGGCAGTTCACCGCTGAATTCCGGTTTATTCGCGTCAAAGCTCGTTAAGGCTGCGCTGATAGACTCCCGATCCTTTGACGGCGCCGCACGTCGGCGCCATTCAGGAAACGACATGTCCAACTCCTCTTCGCCCGACCGTGCGCTGGCCCTGGCCACGCTGGCCATCCACGGTGGCCAGTCGCCCGACCCCAGTACCGGTGCGGTGATGCCGCCGATCTACGCCACCTCGACCTATGCCCAGTCCAGCCCGGGCGAGCACCAGGGCTTCGAGTACTCGCGCACGCACAACCCGACCCGTTTCGCCTATGAGCGTTGCGTGGCGTCGCTGGAAGGCGGTACCCGTGGCTTTGCGTTCGCTTCGGGCATGGCGGCCAGCTCGACGGTGATCGAGCTGCTGGACGCCGGCAGCCACGTGGTGGCGATGGACGATATCTACGGCGGCAGCTTCCGCCTGTTCGAGCGCGTGCGTCGCCGCACCGCCGGGCTGGATTTCAGTTTCGTCGACCTGACCGATCTGGCGGCGTTCGAAGCCTCGATCACGCCGAAGACGAAGATGGTGTGGATCGAGACCCCGACCAACCCGATGCTGAAGATCGTGGACATCGCCGCGGTCGCTGCCATCGCCAAGCGCCATGGCCTGATCGTGGTGGTCGACAACACCTTCGCCTCGCCGATGCTGCAGCGCCCGCTGGAACTGGGCGCGGACCTGGTCCTGCATTCGGCCACCAAGTACCTCAACGGTCACTCGGACATGGTCGGCGGCATGGTGGTGGTTGGTGACAACGCCGAACTGGCCGAGCAGATGGCGTTCCTGCAGAACTCGGTGGGTGGCGTGCAGGGCCCGTTTGACAGCTTCCTGGCCCTGCGCGGCCTGAAGACCCTGCCGCTGCGCATGAAGGCACATTGCGCCAACGCGCTGGCCCTGGCCCAGTGGCTGGAAAAGCACCCGGCGGTGGAGAAGGTGATCTACCCCGGCCTGGCCTCGCACCCGCAGCATGAGCTGGCCGGCAAGCAGATGGCCGGCTACGGCGGCATCGTCTCGATCGTACTCAAGGGTGGGTTCGAGGCGGCCAAGCGCTTCTGCGAGAAGACCGAGCTGTTCACCCTGGCCGAGTCGCTGGGCGGTGTGGAAAGCCTGGTCAACCACCCGGCGGTGATGACGCATGCCTCGATCCCGGTCGCACGCCGGGAGCAGCTGGGCATCAGCGATGCGCTGGTGCGGCTGAGCGTGGGTGTTGAGGAGTTGGGGGATCTGCAGGTGGATCTGGAGCGGGCATTGGCAGGGAACCGCTGATTCATGCAGAAGCACGCCAATCTCCTGTTCCTGTTCCGCCAGCTGCTGGGGCGTGAGTTGGCAGCACGGTACCGCACCACCACGTTGGGTGTTCTGTGGCTGGTGCTGCAACCTTTGCTGATGCTATGCGTGTACACGCTGGTGTTCAGTGGCGTGTTCAAGGCGCGATGGGCGGGGGCCGAATCCACCGGCGACTTCGCCCTGATGCTGTTTGCAGGCCTGGTACCGTTTACGCTGCTGTCGGAAGTGCTGATCACCGCACCGGGTATCATCGCCGGGCAGCCCAACTTCGTGAAGAAGGTGGTATTCCCGTTGCCGGTCCTGTCGATGGTAAAGGTGGCCGCAGCGCTGACCACCGCCGGCATCGGCCTGACCATCCTGCTGGTCGCGCAGACCTGGCAGTCGGGGCTGCCGTCGGCATGGGCGCTGGCCTCGCCGCTGATCCTGCTGGAAATGACCCCCATGCTGCTTGCGATCGCCTGGTCGCTGTCGGCACTGGGGGTCTATCTGCGCGACATCGGCCAGTTCGTCGGCATCCTCAGCAGTGTATTGCTGTTTCTCAGCCCGATCTTCTTCCCGGCGCATGCAATGCCCGAGGCGGCGCGCGGCCTGGTGTACTTCAACCCGCTGGTCACCCCCATCGAACAGTTGCGTGCGGTGACGGTGCAGAACTCGGCGCCTGATCTGGCCACCCTGTTGCCGCACTTCCTGCTTTCCGTGGCGGCGGCGATGCTGGCCTACGCGCTCTTCCGTCGCCTCTCGCGCGGCTTCTCGGACGTCCTATGAACAACCCGCAGACCACCACGGTGCATGCCTCACCCGACGCGGCCATTGAAGTGGTGGGCGTGACCAAGGACTATCCGGTCTACGCCAACCCGCGCGACCGCCTGCTGTCGCTGCTCAAGCCTTCCGGCGACCGGGCCAGCCGCACCTTCCGCGCGTTGGACGGCATCAACCTGATCGTGCCGAAGGGCGAGACCGTCGGCATCATAGGCCGCAACGGCGCCGGCAAGTCGACCCTGCTGCAGATCCTGTGCGGCACGGTGCGCCCGACCTCCGGCTCGGTCAGCATCCGCGGGCGCTTTGCCGCGCTGCTCGAACTGGGGGCCGGTTTCAATCCGGATTTCTCCGGCCGCGACAACGTGTACCTGAGCGCCTCGTTGCTGGGCCTGAGCCGCAAGGAAGTGGACGACAAGCTGCAGTCGATCATCGACTTCGCCGATATCGGCGATTTCTTCGATCGGCCGGTCAAGACCTATTCCAGCGGCATGTACGTGCGCCTGGCGTTCTCGGTGGCCATCCACACCGAACCGGATGTGCTGATCATCGACGAAGCACTGTCGGTGGGTGACATCCGCTTCCAGATGAAATGCCTTGCGCGCATCGAACAGATCCGTGCACGCGGCGCCACCATCCTGTTCGTGTCGCATTCGCTCGAGCAGGTCAAGCGCTTCTGCCAGACCGCGCTGTGGCTGGAAGGTGGCAAGGTCAAGCTGCACGGTGAAGCCAGCTTCGTGGCCGACCGTTTCCGCGACTACGAACTGGGCAAGGACCTGGCCGTGGCGCAGGATGCCGAAGTGCGCCAGGCACCCGCCCCGGGCAGCATCCCCGCGCATCTTGAAACGGTTGCACTGAGCACCGACATGCTGGCCCCGTTCGAGCCGCTGACGGTGGACATCAGTTATACCGTCGGCGATGAGGTGGTCGATGGCCTGCTGCTCGGCGTAGCGATCAAGGGCATGGACGGCCTGCATATCTTTGGCCCCAACACCTATCTTGAGCGGGTGGTGATTCCCACCTCCCGCGGCTCGCACCGCGTCAGCTACTGCATCCCGTCGATGACCCTGCTGACCGGCAGCTACCGCGTTGATGTGGGACTGTTCACCGACAAGGGCCTGGTCTGCCTGGATTATCTGTCCGAAGCCAGTGTCTTCACCGTGGCTGCGCCCTACTTCAGTGAGGGCGTGGTCTATATCCCGCATGAGTGGAAGGTCCATGACCCCGACGCTGCTTGAAATTCCCTTTGACCATTACCAGCGCTACGCTGCGGCGACGCATCTGCTGCAGGCGCTCGATCTGCCCGCGCCGCGGGTGCTGGAAGTAGGGGCCAACCGTCAGCGTCTGCTCGGGCAGTTCCTGCCACAGGCAACGTTCCTGTACACCGACCTGCATGCCGAAGGGGACGAGAAGGACTTCGTGGTGGCTGACGCCACCGCGCTGCCGTTCCCCGAGCAGGGCTTCGACGCGGTGGTCTCGCTGGATGTGCTCGAGCATATTCCCGCGCCCCTGCGTGCCAAGGCCGCGGCCGAAATGGCGCGTGTCGCCAGCCGTGCGGTCATCGTCGGCTTCCCGCCGGATCAGCCGTGGGTGCGTGACGCTGAAGTCGATGCGAATGGGCGCTGGCATGAGCTGTTCGGCGAGGACTATGTCTGGCTGCAGGAGCACAAGGAATTCGGCCTGGTGGACACCGCCGAGATCGTGGCCGCGTTTGAAAGCGCCGGCATGACGGTGCTGCGTTTCGGGCAGGGCAATGCCGCATTGTGGTCCAGCCTGATGGGTGCGCATTTCATCAAGGTGAAGTTCCCCGAGCTGGAGCCGCTGGTCAGCGCCGCCGACCGTCTCTACAACAGCCGGGTGTTCGCCGGCGATCACAGCGACCAGCCCTATCGCGAGTACTGCGTGGCGGTGCGCCTGCCCAGCGACGCGGCGCGCCTGCAGGCCAACCCGCCGTTCCGTGCCGATCTCGATGCGGAGGCGACTGCGCTGCTGAGCGGTCTCGCCGGCGGCCTGCGTGAGCTGGCGGTGCGTACCGCCAACTCCGAGAAGGAATGGAAATCCACGGCGCGGCTGCTGGACGCCTACATCGCCGATCTTGCCGTGGCCAAGCGCGAGTGGGGCGCCACCGCCGCCTATGCGCAGCAGCTGCAGCAGGCCAAGGACGAGGCCGATGCCGGGTGGCTGCGAAGGCGCGACCAGTGGCAGCAGGCCGAGCTGGATTGGCAGCAGCGCGAGCAGGAGCTGAAGGCGCGTGTGGCCGATGAGCTGCAGCAGTTGCAGAGCGCCCAGGCACGCATGGCTGAACTGGTGGAGGCCGCGGAGGCCGCGGAGGCCGCCCGCTTGCAGGCACTGGATGTGGAGCGCGAGCTCGAGCAGCGCCTGCAGCAGCGCGCGGCGGACTACCAGCGCTCGCGCCGCAAGTGGCAAGCCGCAATGGTGGGGTTGACGCTGGGCGGCCTGGTCATTGGCGCGCTGGTGGGTTGGGGCGTGTCTTGAAGCGATGGGGCAAGCGGGAAGTGACCGTACTGAATCAACGAGGTAATGCCTGATGTCCAAGATGGGTAATCTGCTTCGCGGAATCTACTGGAGCATTCGTCGCGCACAGGGGCAGGGTGTCTCTTTCGGCACCATCCTCTCTGCGCTGGCCCGCGCCGCACGCAGGGGGCCGAAGCATCTGGCCCGGGCGATTCTGGCCTATGCCAATGGATCGCACACGGCAGCAGCGACCACGCCGCCGGACGTCTACGCCGAATGGCTGCGCCAGCAGGCGCCGGCCGCAATTCCGGCGGACGCTGGCCTGATCAGCATCGTGATGCCTGTCTGCAACACGCCGGAAGTGTTCCTGCGCGAGGCCGTGGCCAGCGTCGAAGCACAGACGTACCTGAACTGGGAACTGTGCATCCACGACGATGCGTCCGATCAACCGCATGTGGCACGCGTGCTTGAAGAACTGGCGCGGCGGTTGCCGAACCTGCGTGTTTCGCGCTCAAGTGAGCGGCAGGGCATTGCGGCCACCACCAACGCTGCGGTCGCACTGGCCAAGGGGCGCTGGATCACCTTCCTGGACCATGACGACCTGCTGGAGCCGGATGCACTGGCTGCGGTGGTTGCCTGTCATGTGGCCACCTCGGCAGGGGTCGTGTACACCGACCACGATGTGCTGGGCGAAGACGGCCGCCTCCGCCATCCGTACTTCAAGCCCGACTGGAATCTGGACCTGTTCCTGTCGCAGATGTACCTGGGTCACCTGGTCAGCTTCGATGCTGCGCTGGTGGCGCAGCTGGGGGGGCTGCGCAGCGACTGCGATGGCTCGCAGGACTACGATCTGGTGCTTCGCTGTGCCGCCGCCGGCGCCACCATCGCGCATGTGCCCAAGGTGCTCTACCACTGGCGCGCGCACGCCGGTTCCACCGCGGCCAATGCCGGCTCCAAGCCCTACGCGCACCACGCCGGTCGTCGCGCGCTGCAGCAGCATGTGCAGGCAACCCACCCCGGGGCGCAGGTGGACGACGGCGAGCAGCTGTTCTGCTACGACGTACGCTACCCATACGCGGACAAGGGCCCCTTGGCCAGCATCATCATTCCCACCCGCGATGGCCTGGACCTGCTGCGGACCTGTGTTGAATCGCTGTACGCCAAGACCGACTACCGTGCATTCGAGATCATCGTCGTCGACAACGGTTCAACCCAGGCCGAGACGCTGCAGTGGCTGGAGGCGATGTCCCGCCGCGAGAGCTTCCGGGTGATCCGTGCCGATGTGCCGTTCAACTGGTCGGCACTGAACAACCTGGCTGCGCGGCAAGCGCGTGGCGAGGTGCTGGTGTTCCTCAACAACGACACCGAGATCATCGATGGGCAGTGGCTGCAACGGCTTGCCGAGAACGCGCTGCGGCCGGACGTGGGCGTGTGCGGCCCGTTGCTGCTGTACGGCGATCGCACCATCCAGCACGCCGGCGTGGTGATCGGCATGGGCGGCTGGGCCGACCATGTATTCAAGGGTGAAGCGCCGGTGCACAACCAGAACCTGTTCGTTTCCCCGGTGCTGCAGCGCCAGGTGCTGGCCGTGACGGGCGCCTGCATGGTGGTGGCACGTGACACGTTCGAGTCGCTGGGCGGGTTCGATGAATCCTTCATTGTCTGCGGCAGCGATGTGGAGCTGTGCCTGCGTGCGCATGCACGCGGCCTTGCCACCGTTTACGTCGCACGTGCAGTGATGATCCATCACGAGTCCAAGACGCGTGATCCGCGTGCAATCCCCGAGAGCGACTTCGTGCGCTCGGCCGAAGCGTACTCGCCGTATCGCGAAGAGGGCGATCCGTTCTTCAGCCCGAACCTGGACTACATGGCTTCATCGCCCCGTCTGCGCGGGGCCGTGCAATGAGCCGCCTGGGTAACCTGTTGCGGCGCGTCGCCGCGCGCCTGGATGCAAGCGCTCCCGGTGCGCCCACGCCCAATACCCACGTTGCCGAGATCACTCCCTGTACCCCCCGGCACGACCCCTGGGAGGGCCGGCGGCTGAACCTGGTGCTGCCGTCGATCAACAAGCAACATTACTTCGGCGGCATCCATACCGCTGTGCTGATCTACCGCGAGCTGTGCCGGTTCTTCCCTGCATCGCGGATCATCCTGGTCGACAGTTCACCGGATGAAGAAGCGCTTTCGCGCTTCTCCGACCACGTACTGGTGCCTGCAGACCAGACCTCCACGGCGATGCGGCAGATCGTGCCGTTCAGCGATCGCTACCAGAAGACCCTGCCGGTGGCCGGCGAGGACATCTGGGTGGCCACCGCCTGGTGGACGGCGTATGCAGCGCAGCGCATGTCGCAATGGCAGGGCGACAACGGCGGTATTGATCGCCCGATGATCTACCTCATCCAGGACTTCGAGCCGGGGTTCTATGCCTGGTCGAGCCAGTACGCGCTGTCGCTGAGCACGTACCGCCCTGCGCGCGACATCGGCATCTTCAACACGGCCCTGCTTGCCGGATTCTTCGAGCAGCATGGCCTGCGCTACGAGAAGCACTCGGTGTTTGAACCGGTTCTGCATGACGGGCTGCGCCCGGCGCTGCAGCAGGTCCGTGATGCTGCTGTTCCCCGCCAGCGCCGCATCGTTGTCTACGCGCGCCCGGGCACGCCGCGCAATGCATTCGAGCTGATCTGCGAGGGCCTGCGCCTGTGGGGCTGGAAGGACCCGCGCGCGAGGCAGTGGGAGGTGGCGGCACCGGGTGAACTGCAGGCCGACCTGGATCTGGGCCCGTTCGCGTTGAAGGCGCTCGGCAAGCTGGATATCGATGCGTATGCCCGGCTGTTGTCGACGTCGGCGATCGGCCTGTCGTTGATGGTCTCACCGCACCCCAGTTATCCGCCGCTGGAAATGGCCGCGTTCGGCATGGAGGTGCTGACCAACCGCTACGACAACAAGCGGCTGGACCAGACCGTGGCCAACGTGCATTCGCTCGACAGCATGACCCCCGAGGCGATCTGTGCGGGGCTTGTGGCGCTGGTGGATGCATTTGAACAGCGCGGCATGATGCAGAGTGCCGTTGCCGGAAGCGATCATGCCCTGCTCGGCCAGGGCGAATTCGCCCGTATTGCCAGCGACGTGCACAGCCGCGTGCTGGCAGACGGCTGACTACATGGTCGCCAGTGCTGGAAACGGGCCAAGCCATGGCGTGCTGGGGCGCAACCGCGGCAGGTGGGTGGCCGCCGGCGTCCTGATCTTCATCCTGCTCTGCTCGCGCAGTGTTTCCCAGTTCCAGTTCGTCATTCTGCTGGCGGTCTCCCTGTTGTCCATGGGATGGTTCGGTCATCGGGTACTGGCATGGCTGGGGCTGGCAAGCACAGCGCAGGGACCTGGCCTCTTCCTGAAGGCTTGGCTGGGCCAGTTTGCACTGCTGCTGGTCTGGCTTGTCTCGGCTCCGCTGGCCTGGGCCTGGACGAGCTGGGCCGACCTGCCGCTGGCCCTGCCGTTTATGGTGATGGCGGCACTGTCGATCAGTCTGCTGCTGCATCGAACGCAGGCACGCGGGTTTGCGCGCAGCCTTGTGCCCTCATGCAGCGGTTCTTCGCTGCCGAGCCTGCTGGGCCTGTTCGCACTGGTCGCCACCGCCGCGCTGTACTCGCGGCGTGCCGGCGCGCTGGGGCTTGATACCCATCAGCATATTGCCTTCACAACGGCAATGTACGAAGCGGGCTATCCGCTGCTGACCGCCGGCGGCACCGCCTGGCTGGAGAAGTACCCGAAGCTGCTGCATGTGCTGGCCTCGCTGTGGGCCTGGCCCGGCATGGGCCATCACCTGGGGCCGTTCCTGAAGGTGCAACCGGCCCTGCAGGCGACGCTGGCCGTGGTGGGGCTCACCGAGCTGGTATGGGGGCGCCTGCGCTCACGGGGGCTGTCGCCGGCGCTGTTGATGGCCGGCGGCGCACTGCTGCTTGCGGGCCTGGGTGCGCTCATGCTGCGCGGAACCACGTACTTCTATCCCGTGGCAGACCTCAACAGCACCGGGCGCCTGAGTGCGCTGGCAGTGCTGCTGCTGCCCGCCCTGGCGGCCACCCTGCACGGCATGGCGCGGAACCGGCGCAGCGCCGCGTTCTGCTGGGCCGCGCTGCCCTTTGCCGGGGCAATGGCGGTCAAGCTCAATCCTTCACTGGCAGTGGCCTACGCCGGTTTCTCCGTGCCGCTGTTCCTCTGCGTGGCGGTGTTCCCGTGGTTGCACACGCGTGGACTGTCCCTTCGCCTGCTGATGCCGCTGCTGGGGCTGTTCACCGGAACGGCGGCCGGCGTTGTGTTGCTGCTGGCCGATCCTTACTACCTCCAGCTTGTGGCAGAAGCCGTGCCAGAGGTGCGGGCGGGGCTGCAGCAGTTCCTGGGGCTGCGCCTGTACACGCCACCCTCCGTTGCTCTGGTCGAGGGTTCACTGCCGGAGGCGCTTCGTGCGGCGGTGATGTGGGAGCTCTGGCACGGGCCTCAGCCGGCGCCCTGGACGCAGTGGATGCCCGATTCCAGCCAGTTCCTGTGGCGCGCCATCCATCCGCTGGGACATGCTCTGGCGCTTGCCAGCATTGTGGCAGGCCTGGCAGCGCTGCTCTGGCGCCGCTGGGCCGCGGAAAGCCGGCGTCTGCTGGTGTCGATTCTGGGGTGGCAGATTGGATTGCTGCTCTCGGTGCTGTGTGCGCAGCGGCTTGCCAACATCGTCCTGCTCGCCCTCGGCCACAGTTCGCTGGAAGCGAGCCTGCTGAGCACCTACTCGCAGCGTTACATCGACCTGCTGGGCATGTATGCGCTGCTCATCCAGTCGATGCTGGCACTGGCGTCGCTGCTGCTGCTGCTGGACGCGGTGGGTGCAGGCCGCCACCTCCGCGCCCTGCCCAAGGCCAGCCTGCGCCGCGCCACCGCCATCGTGGTCGCCCTTGGGGCCCTGGCCTTTGCAGTGGTGCCACCGCCTGCACCGCGGGCCAGGACCATGGGATGGCCCTATCCAGTGGACGAAAAGCAGGTGCGGGCGTTCCAGCAGGCCGAGGCGCGTTTGCCGGCGGATGCGGTGGTGCTGGTACCGGCCTATTCGGTCATGCTCAATGGGCGCGAGGACTGGGTGCTGCCCTCTGCCAGCGTCGCGCCCTATCTTCCGTTCGGACAGCGTGACTATCTGTTCAATGTACGGCTGGGGGCCGGCTATCCATTCACGGCACGCGATCTTCGACAGCTGCTCTGCAGCAACAAGCCCGCCGCAGCGCGCCAGCAGCTGCGAAGGCTGGGGGTGACCCATGTGTTGATTGATCGTTCCGACCGTGCAACCGATCGTGACATGCTGGAAACACGCCTGTGCATGACCGAGCTGGGCAGGCTGGGCCTGAGCGTGCAGGATGCGATTGCCGCACCGGGCGGCCTCTTCTTCTATCCTCTGCAACCATGACCGCTGCTCTCTCGCCCGACGCTCCCCAGGCTGCTCCCTGCGTACCGCGCATCGCGGTGATCATCCCGTGCTACAAGGTCACCCGCCATATACGCGGTGTGCTGGCAGCGATCGGCCCCGAGGTGACGGCCGTCTACTGCGTGGACGATGCGTGCCCCGAGGCGTCGGGTGATTTCATCGAATCTGATACGGATGACGCCCGGGTGCGGGTGTTGCGCCATGCCCGGAACAAGGGCGTGGGCGGTGCGGTCGTGACCGGCTATCGGGCTGCCATTGCCGACGGCATGGAGATCCTGGTCAAAGTGGACGGCGACGGGCAGATGGATCCGCGACTGCTGCCGTTGTTCGTGACTCCGATCGCGCGCGGGCAGGCCGACTATGCCAAGGGCAACCGTTTCTGGGATCTGGGCCAGATCAGCCGCATGCCCTGGCTCCGTCGCCTGGGTAATCTGGGGCTTTCCTTCCTGGCCAAAGCATCCACCGGCTACTGGGATCTGTTCGATCCCACCAATGGATACACCGCCATCCACGCCGCGGTCGCCGCACGCTTGCCGCTGGCAAAACTCAGCGAGCGGTACTTCTTCGAAACCGACCTGCTGTTCCGGCTCAACGCCGTGCGTGCCGTGGTGGTGGACGTGCCGATGGACGCGCACTACGGCGAAGAGGTCAGCAACCTCAGCGTAGGCAAGGTGCTGGGCGAGTTCGCCCTGAAGCACGCGCGCAACTTCGCCAAGCGCATCAGCTACAACTATTTCCTGCGCGACCTGTCAGTGGCATCGCTGCAGCTGGTGGCCGGTGTCGTGCTGTTGCTCGGAGGCGGTGCCTACGGCGCTGTTCGCTGGTTCGAACTGTCCGTGGCGGGGTTGGCAGCACCGGTGGGTACGGTGGTGCTGCCTGCCATGGCCATTCTCAGTGGGCTCCAGCTGATCCTGGCCTTCCTCAACTACGACATTGCGCTTCGCCCGCGTGATGTCCTGCACACCCGGCTGCCGCCGCTGGTGTCAGACCAGGTGCGGCAGCGCGATATGGGTGAATGAAGCGGCTGACAGTACGAACAGCAGCAGCGCCACGGCGGTGAACAGGACGCGTCCCCACTGCGACTCGCCGGTGCGCATGAACAGCGGCACCATCATCACCACCAGGCCCATCACATAGCGCCCCTGCGGCTGGAAATCATAGGTCCAGCTGTGCAGGAACGAGGCCAGCACCAGTGCCAGCCCGCAGCCGACACTGGTGATGGCCAGGGCAGGGGAGAGCGTGCGGGTGCCCAGTCCCCAGGCAAGCGCGAGCAACAGGACCCCGAGCACGCACCAGCCGACGAACCGATAGGCGCTCTCGGTGTCGAAGTACTCCATATAGCCATAGACGCCAAAGAAGCTGCGGAACGTTCCCACGTGCCACTCCTTCGGTGCGTCGAGCAGTTGCCCGATCTGCACGCCCTTCTCCTGGAGCTTGAACCCGGAGACCTCTGCGGACAGCGTGCGGCTCACCGAGGGCTTGAATGCGGGCTCGGCGAACCGCTCACGCTGCTGCTCGATCAGTGCGGTCTTGCCCGGGCCGCCGCGGTGCTTGTAGGCATCGGCCGCGATCCACGGCAGGGCCACCGCTGCAGACAGTGCGAGGGTCAGACAAATGCGACCGATCGCTGCGCGGCTGTGGGATTCGCGCAGCAGGACCCAGGCTGCATAGAAGCAGTAGAGCAGCGACAGGCCGGCCATGATGCCCACCACGGTGAGCAGGGAGGAGCCCGCCGCAGCGGCCAGCCCCGTGCCGGCGCCGTTGGCGGCAACGCCGGCCAGCAGCAGCACGACCAGGGACGACGCCAGCAGGGCGCGCAGTCGCAGCGCGACGACCGACATCGACAACGCGATGAACGCTGCGACCGGCCAGTAGTTCTTCTTCGAAAGAAGCAACAGGCCCAGGCAGGTGCAGAACACCAGCAGATGCCCCAGTGTGGCGGCGTCGAAGGGCCCGCGGCGCTGCAGGAAGCGCTGCAGTGGGCCCTCGGGCATCAGTGCGATCGTGGCGGCCAGCATGCCCAGCGCGAAGGGCATTGCATCGCCATTGAAATAGGAGAACACGTACCAGAGCTGTGGCGTGATCAGCAGCGGGATGTAGCTGCCCCGCGGCGCGCGGATCACCACCAGGCCAACGAGCATCAGCGCAAACAATGCCAGATTGAACGCGCGATAGGACAGCATCACGTCCAGGCCCAGCTCGCCAAAGATCCGTGAGGTCTTTGCGGCGAACAGGTAGACAACGTTCCATTCGGAAAGATAGGTCACGCCATACGGACTGCTGGTGAAGCTGGTCGCCAGGTCCGCTGCATCCATGCGCGGCGGCGCCCAATGGTGCTGGAAATACCCCGCATCCGCGTCGTGCAGCAGCTCATCGGGGTGCACCGAACGCCCCGAGGTCGGGGAGAACATCGACAGCGCGGTGCACAGCCCGAGCACGATCAGTGCCAATGCCAGGAGCGGCATGGGCCGGCGCAGGAACTGGAGGCTGATGGCTACCAGCAGGCTCAACCAGAATGCCCACCACAGCAGGTTCCACGTAGCCGGTGCTACGCCGGAGTTGCTTTTCATCGGCACCGCGAGCGGGATCGCCAGCTGTGGATCGGTGGCATCGGCGGCGATCACGAACCGTGCGTGTTCCAGGCCGGGGCTGGTGTCGCGTGCCATCTGCACACCTTCCAGCTGCAGCGGGTCTGCGAGCGTCTGTCGCTCGCGCCCGCCGAAGCCAACCGCGCCGATATGCGTGAACACGATGGGCGCTGCGCCGGGATCAGGATCTATCCGGACGCCATGCAGCGTGCCGCGTGGCAGCTCGTAGCGCAGTTCGGTCTGGCCGGCCTGATAGCGCTTGATCATGGACAGGGACTCGGAGAGGCCCTGTCCCATGTCGAAATAGACCTGCAGCCGCCCAGGCTGTGCGCTCTCCAGGTCAATGACCAGCACCTGGCGGTTGTACGGCACGATCAGCAGGATCAGCAGCAACAGACCCGCGACCAGCATCATCAGCCCTTGCAGGCGGCGGAGCATGGTCAGGCTGGAGTACCAGCCGGGCAACCCCTTGAGCAGTTCCCGGGCGTCCTGCGCTGCTGAAGTGACCGGTTGATTCATGCGAGCACGTCGTCCGCAGCTGCGAAGATCGCCTCAAGGTGCTCTTCCACGCCCACCCACAGTGGCATGCGCACCAGCCGCTCGCTGAGCGCGTCGGTATTGTGCAGCTCGCCATGGGTACGGCCGGCCTGAAGGCCGGCGGGTGCCGAATGCAGCGGAATGTAATGGAAAACGGTCTGCACCCCGCGGTTCCTCATTTCCGAGATGAAGCGGGTGCGCGCGTCGAGGTCGGGCAGGAGCATGTAGAACATGTGCGCGTTGTGCTGGCAGTCGGCCGGTACGATCGGCCGGCGCAGCCGGCCAGCCGCTTCATGCGGCGCCGCCCATTGCTGGTAACGGTCCCAGATGGCCAGGCGGCGCGCGGTGATCTGGTCTGCTTCTTCGATCTGCGCGCAGAGGAATGCGGCGGTGATTTCGCCGGGCAGGAAGGAGGAACCGACGTCCACCCAGGTGTACTTGTCGACCTGGCCGCGGAAGAAGCGGCTGCGGTTGGTTCCCTTCTCGCGCAGGATTTCCGCGCGTTCGCCGAATTGGGCGTCGCGGCAGAGCAGGGCGCCGCCCTCACCTGAAATGATGTTCTTGGTTTCGTGGAAGCTGAGGGCCCCCAATTCGCCAATCGTGCCCAGTGGTCGCCCCTTGTAGGTGGACATGATGGCCTGTGCTGCATCCTCGACGATGGCCAGGCCGTGGCGGGCGGCGATGTCCAGCAAGCTGTCCATTTCGCAGGCGACACCGGCATAGTGCACTACGCAGATGGCGCGGGTGCGCGGCGTGATCGCAGCCTCCACCAGGCGCTCGTCCAGGTTCAGCGTGTCCTCGCGGATGTCCACGAAGACCGGCACCGCCCCTCGCAGTACGAATGCGTTGGCGGTGGACACGAAGGTATAGGACGGCATGATCACTTCGTCACCGGGCTGCAGGTCGAGCAGCAGCGCCGCCATCTCCAGCGCGGCCGTGCAGCTGTGGGTCAGCAGCGCCCGCTGCGCCCCGGTGCGCTGTTCAAGCCAGGCGTGGCTGCGCTTGGTGAACTGACCGTCGCCGGACAGGTGGCCGTTGGCGTGCGCCTGCGCAATGTGCCAGAGCTCACGACCAGTCATGAAGGGCTTGTTGAAGGGAATCAAGAGTGTGCCTCGCAGGGTGGGCGTTGGAATGGTGTCAGGCGACCGATCGTGACAGCACGACCACACCCAGCATGATGATCAGCGTTCCGGCGATCTTGTATCCATCCAGCTGCTCACGGAAGATCACGCTGGCAAACAGCGCAACCAGGAAGAAATTGATCGCCATGTACGGGTAGGCCCGGCTGATCGGCATCTTGCTGATGGCCGCCATCCAGCACAGCGATGCACCGAAGGCTGCCGCAAAGGCGGAAATGACCCATGGCTTGAGCAGCAGTTGCAGCACGTTCAAAGGCTGCAGCGGCGCGGAAAGCAGGTGGCCGTGGACGCCTACCTGCCACTTCAGGATCAGCTGGCCGTAGACCGTCAGCATGATCGTCAACGCGATGAAGAGGTAGCTCATCGTCTCAGTTCCCTGGCAGGGTGATCTTGCGGGTCAGCACGTCCAGCAGGTCGGTGCCGTCCCAGACCGGGTGGAAGTCAAGTGCGCGGCCGAAAGGCACGATGCGGTCGATGGCACGATTACCGAGCCGGTCAAGCAGCTTGATCAGCGATTCCCGCGGGAAACCCTGCACGACGAGCGTCTGGTCGCGATCATCCAGCTGTGGCGCCAGTGCTTCCAGCGTGTCCAACTGAACGTCCACCACCAGCCCGTGGCCACTCTGCAGCTCGCGCAGGTTTCCATCGGCGCGGGCAGCATCGAGCGTAAGGGGATAGGTGCCCAGTGACGTGCCCGAATGCAGGCCATCGGAGGAGAGTGCGGCCATCAGGTGGGCATCGGTCACCCGGGCCATCATCGCGGCGGGCTCATCTGCGACGGCGCCGGATTGCGAGCGTACCGCAGGCCAGAACCGTGCACGCGCGGCCTCCACTGTTTCCTGCGCGCCAACCCAGTACAGGGTGCGGGGTGAAGAGCACGCCTGCTGGCCGAACCAGAGAACATCGTTGACGAACCGGTGGGCAAGCTGCTGCAGGTCTGCGTCGCTGCTCTGCAGTACATGCGCGGCATCGATGGCTGCCACACCGAATCGATCCGGGAAGGCGAGTTCAACAGCCAGCGGCGCCAGCGGCAAGGAACGGATCTTGGCGACCGTTGCGTCGCCGCCCCAGATGATCCGCGCATGGCAGCTGCGGGAGATCAACGTAGTCACCGCGTCATCATGCGGATAGGTCAGCAGTACGCTTCGCTGCAGGACGTCGGCATGCAGCCCTTCCTCGCGCATGGCGTGCAGGATCGAGACCAGTGCCTCGCGTTGGGGACTGTGCTTCTGCGACAGGCGGGCTACGTTGCGATTGCCGGCCAGCACGGACATCAGCCAGGCATAGGCGAACAGCACATCGACGTTGGCCGGCGCAAGATGGAACACCAGGCCACGTGCCAGCAGGTGTTCGGTGGACGGCGCCAGCAGGCGCCGCGACAGCTGCTCCTGCGCCGCCGGACGGAACCAGTGTGCCAGCGTCGCCAGTTCGGGATGCTCGCGCAGCACCGGCAGCGCGAACACACGTCGTGCGAAATCGGCAACGAACGCGCGCGCCTCCGCACTGAAAGGTGGCAGCGGCGGCAGCGTGGCCAGGCGCGCCAGCTGATCCGGCAGCGCTGCGTCTGCGTCAATGGAAAACAGGATCTGTGTCATGCGCGGGGTACCGTTCGTGTGTCGCTGCAGCCGCGGACTTCAACGTTCTTGATGCGGCCCAGTACGCTGAAATGCTTCCCGAGTCGACCGCAAGGGCAATCGTCCTCGCCGTGGATCACGCCCAGGTCCTCGGTGAGCAGGCTGTGCCCCGGGTAGCTGCCAGGCAGCAGGCTCAGCACCTGCACGGCACCTGCGGTTCCATTGGCTGTTGGGCTGAGATCCTGCAGGTCACGAATGATCACATCGGCATAAGCCGGTGCATGAAGATGACCGTGCTCGCACTCGAAGAAAATCGATGCGACCTGCTCGACCATGCCGTAATAATTGTGGACGCGATCAATACCGAAGGTGCTGGAGAGCGAGGCCTTGTAAGCGGCATTGTCGACCTTCTGTTCGTCCATCTTCTTCCAGCCGCCGCCATGAACCAGCATGCTGCCTTCGGGAAAGCGCAGCGTTACGCCGTCGCGTGCGGCAGCCTGGACAAAGGACTGCCAGACGATGAAGGTGAAGCCGAACAGCAGTACCGGTTCGTCCGGGGCCTTGGCCAGCCAGTGCGCCAGTGCTGCCCAATCGGGCTGCAGCTGTTCGTCGAGCAGGTACAGATGGTCGCGGCCGAAGTTGGAGAAGCCCAGGATGCCGGCTGCGCGCGCGTTGAAGCGGCTGCGATCGCGCAGGAACGAGTCGTCGTCGACCACCAGCATGCGCATCCGGCGGTTGCCGGCAAAGTGGGAGAAGATCCGCGTCAAGGCGCGGGTCTGCGCGCGTGCGGTTTCCGCATCGAGGAAGATCCTCGAGACGGCAGCGCCCGTGGTGCCGCTGGAAACCAGCGTGCGCAGTACCTGGTCGTCGGCGACGCTCTTCAGGTCGATCTGCTTGAACAGCCGGACCGGCAGCCAGGGCAGCGATTCCAGCGAGTCCGCCTGGCCGCCGCGCCACAATGCATCGAGCATGGCGCGGTAGGGCGGGCAGGACAGGTGGTGATGCCGGGTGAGCGACTGCAGGCCGTCCAGCAGCCATTCGCGCTTGGCCTGGCGGCCCAGCCCATAGACCTCCGCTTCCAGCGCAGCCGCTGCCAGCGAACTGTCCGTGCCTGCGTTCATTGACGTGCTCCTTGCGCGGCGAGCTGCCGCAGCGACAGATAGTCGATCTTGCCGCTGGACAGCAGCGGCAGCGAATCCAGATGGATGCAGCGGACCAGGCCGCCGAACAGCTTGTAGCGCGCCTGCACCAATTGGCGGACGTTGTCCTGCGCGGCGGGGGCATCGCCATGGCTGAATACGACCAGATCGTCGTCATTGCCCGAGCAGGCGATCTGACGGCCGAGCGCGGTCGACAGCATCGCTTCCACTTCGTCGAGATTGACGCGGTTGCCGGAGATCTTCAGGAACCGTTTGGCGCGCCCGGTGATGTAATGGAACCCTTCGTCATCCACACGGGCCAGATCGCCCGTGCGAAGCAGGCCGTGCAGTTCGTCGGGGCGCGCAAGTTCTTCGCGCGAGGTGGCATAGCCCATCATGACATTGGGCCCCTCGTAGACCAGTTCACTGCTTTCCGCATCGACATGCATACGACCACCCGGCACCGCAATGCCGATGCTGCCGATCTTGTCCAGCAGCCGCTCGGAGGGAACATAGCTGATGCGGGGCGAGGCTTCGGTCTGGCCGTACATGACGAAGAACTGCAGGCCGTGGTCCTTGGCAGACTCGGCAAAATGCTGGACCAGTTCGTCGCGCAGGCGGCCACCGGCCTGGGTCAGCATGCGCAGGCTGGGCAGCTGCAGGCGCGCAAGGCCCATGCGGCGCAGTATTTCGTAGGTGGCCGGAACCCCGGACAGGGAAGTGACCGCATTGCCGCGTGCGGCTTCCCAGAACTCGCGGGTCATCAGGCTGTCTTCGCTCAGCACCACGCAGCCACCACAGCCCAGATGGCTGTTGAGGATGGACATGCCAAACGAATAGGCCAATGGCAATGTGGTGATGGCGCGGTCTTCGGGACCCAGGCCGAGATAGGCAATGATCGATGCCGTGTTCGCGGCCAGGCCCTGCGCGGACAACCGCACCAGCTTGGATGAACCCGTACTGCCCGAGGTGCTCAGCAACAGCGCCAGGTCGCCATGCGGCGATGGCAGCGTGAGCTGGGTTTCGCGCAGGTGGATGCCCAGAGTGCCTGCGACATGCACCGTCCGGTAACCCGCCGGCGCCGTGCCCGGCATGGCAAGCCAGTCCGGCGCGTACTGGGTCAGCAGCGCGTCCAGCAGCTCCAGGTCGACATCGGGCTGGATCAGCAGGGGTACCTGGCGGGTACTGCGCAGGGCGCCCAGATAGAGCGCGACCGCGTCGATCGTGCTGGGCATCGCCAGCACGCCCATGCCCCGCCCGGCGGGCAGGTGCATGGCCAGGGTATCGGCCAGCACGCCCAGTTCGTCATAGCTGAGCGTCCGTGTTCCCTCGATGAGCGCAGTGCGGTTGCCGTGCGCCAACTGCCAGAACTGCATTCAGACCACCATCTGTCCGTCGATGCCGATGATCTGGCCGGTGATATAGGCGGAGCTGTCGCCGAGCAGGAAGGCGACCAGCTCGGCCACTTCGCGCGGCGTTCCTGCGCGGCCCATGCCGATCGATTCCACCCGCTTGGCGTGGGCGGCCTGCGGCATGGCGCGGGTCATGTCGGTATCGATGAAACCCGGCGAAATCGCATTCACGCGAATGCCCTTGGCAGCCAGTTCCTTCGACGCGGATCGGGTTGCACCGACCAGTGCCGCCTTGCTTGCCGAATACAGGCTCAATCCTGCAGCGCCATTGACGCCCATGATCGAGACGAGGTTGACGATGCTGCCCTTCCGGGTTCGTGCCATCATCCGGCTTGCATGCTGCATCATCATCAACGGCGCTTTGACATTCACCGCCAGCACGCGGTCGATGTCTTCGGCACGGATCATGCCCAGAAGACCTTCGTGCAGGACCCCTGCGTTGTTCACCAGCCCATCCAGGCGGCCGAACTGGTTGAATATCTGCTTGAACACGGCGGCCACCGCATCGACGTCAGCCAGATCGATGACCGCGACCATCGGTTCCGGTGCCCCCTGTGCAGTGACCTCGGCGGCGAGCGCGCGCAGCGCGTCGTCATCGCGCGCGACGATCACCAGCTGGACGTGCTGTGCTGCCAGCAGTTCGCAGATGGCCCGGCCGATGCCTCGTGAGGCCCCGGTAACCAGGACAACGGGAGCGTGGGTGCCCGTCATTGTCAGACAGCAGCGCCGTGCTTGCGCAGGATTTCACGCGCCTTGCCGACCGAGCTCATGTCGATCACTTCGTCCATGTCGATCATGACGTTGAACGCTTCTTCCAGTGCGGCGACCACGGACATGTGCGCGATCGAATCCCACTGCGGAATGGTGTTGTAACGCAGTTCGTCAGTCACCTGGGAGGCATCGATGCCCAACACGCGGGCGAACACGGCTACAACCTGGTCTTCGTTGCTGGAGTTGCTCATAGGAATTTCCGGAACCCGTTAAGAGATGAATTGAATTGGAAGCCAAGCCGGGCATACAGATTGATGATGCCGGTATTAGCGGCGGACACCAGCGTCGTGCAGCGCTGGATATCCCTGGAAGCCAGCGATTGCAGGGCCGTGACCCATAGCGGCATGGCCAGCATGGCGTACGGCGCGGCTGCACCGGTCAGCAGCAGCTCTGCCCTGTGCTCGTCGGCGAAGACTCGTTCTGCATGGAAGCCAATGACACGGCCGCGTGATTCCGCGGTTTGGACCAGCTGGGCGTTGACCAGGTCCTCGATCCAGTTGGCGGTGCGAAGACGTGCGTGTGCAGGGTCGATGGCAGGGTCTTCCAGAAAACGGCCATGCCCGAAGTCGTCGGCGGCGATGGACCGCAGCAACGGAATGTCCGCAGCAACCGCCGGCCGCAGCGTAGGCAGCATCCCGCGCGGGACCGCAGGCAGTTGCCCCATGCCGCTGCGTGACACGGTCAGTGACGTTTCAACAAACTGGAAACCACAGCCAAGCACCGCAGCACGCAACGCATGCGCATTGGCATCGATGCGACCGAACAGGTAGTGGACGCCCTGCTGCCTGGCCCAGGCCTGGGCCTGGTCCAGCATTGCGGCCGCCTGGTCCGTGGTGGCCGCATCCAAACGGACGATCTCGGCAGTGGTGCAGCCCAGCGCGCGCTCATCCCAGGGGGTCAGGCGCGCCTCGACCACGCTGCCGCCTGCCTGCAGAGACAGGTGGCTCATGGAGCTTCTCCGCGAACGGTCGTTTCAGAGACGATGTAGTAGGGGCGCCGTTGCACATTGCGGAAGACCTGGCCGACGTACAGCCCCACAACGCCCATGGAGAACATCATCAAGCCGCCAATCAGCCAGATTGCGGCGATGATCGAGGTGTAACCCGCAACCTGGATGTCGCCGTCCCACCATCGCCAGATGCTGATGGCCACCATGACGAAGGCGACCAGCGCGCAGAACATGCCAGTGCCGGCCACCATGCGCAGCGGCTTCTCCGAGTAACCCAGGGCAATGTTCATGGCCAGCCGCAACAGGCGCCGCAGGGTGTAGGACGATTCACCCTCTGCGCGCTGCTGGTGGCGTACGGGAAGCTTGCCCGTGCGGAAGCCGGCCCATTTCACCATCAGCGGGAACGAGCGATCACGTTCCGGCATTGCACAGACCGCGTCGATGACCTTGCGGTGGAAAATGCCGAAATTGGCCGTGGAAGGGTCCTGCGGAACGCCGGTCAGCCAGCCCAGCACCGCAAAGAACCCCCACGACGAGAGGCGCTTGAGCGGGGTGTCCATGCGCTGTATCCGCTGCGCGAACACGGCTTCAAACTGCTCATCCACCGCCTTGCGGTACAGGCCGGGAATTTCTGCAGGAACATCCTGCAGGTCGCAATCCATGACGACCGTCCAACGGCCCTGGGTATGCTCGATGCCGGCTGAAATGGCCGAGTGCTGCCCGAAATTTCGCGAGAGCTTCAGGCCCTTGAGCCAAGGCCGGCTGGCGGCCAGCTCCTGGATGCGCGGCCATGCGCCGTCAGGGCTGGCGTCGTCGACCAGGATCATCTCGAACGACACGCCCATGGATCCTGCCGCAGCCTGGACTTGATCGACGAGATCTTCCAGGCACCCTTTACAGCCATAGACAGGCGCGACGACCGACAGTTCGACCGGCGGCTGCGGAGGGGAAGGCGGAACAGCGGTCATGGAGTGGTGGGCCTCGGCGCTATCTTCAGGGAAATCGGATCCATCGCGCCGGCGCATCCGCCTGCAGGGGGTAAATCCGACAACGGAAGAGTATAGACGCCCGGGCAGGGTCCGGCATGACGACGGCGGCGCAGGCGCCGCCGCCGTCGCTTGAGTCAGAGCGCCTTTTCCAGCTCCGGCAGGATCGCAAATAGATCCCCAACCAAGCCGATATCGGCAATCTCAAAGATCGGCGAATCCGGATCCTTGTTGATCGCCACGATCGTACCGGCGTCCTTGATGCCGGTCAGATGCTGGATCGCACCGCTGATGCCCACCGCCACATACAGTTCCGGGGCGATGATCTTGCCGGTCTGGCCCACCTGCAGGTCGCTGGGCACGTAGCCGGCATCGACCGCGGCGCGCGAGGCACCGACGGCGGCGCCGAGCTTGTCGGCCAGCTGGAAGATGACCTTGAAGTTCTCTTCCGAACCGACGCCGCGGCCACCGGAGACCACGCGCTTGGCGCTCTGCAGGTCCGGGCGGTCGCTGGCAGCGGCGGCCAGGCCGATGAAGCGGGTGTGGCTCGGCAGGGCAGCATCGACGCTGGCCGCTTCAATGGCGGCACTGCCGCCCTGGGCGGCTTCCGGCCACGACGCGGCGCGTACGGTGGCGACCACGATCTGGTCGGCGGGGGCTTCCACGGTGATGATCGCGTTGCCGGCGTAGATCGGGCGCTTGAAGGTGTGGCTGCCTTCGACGGTCATCAGGTCGGAGACCTGGTTGACGCCCAGCAGGGCGGCCACGCAGGGCATCAGGTCCTTGCCGAAGGTGGTCGACGGGCCGAACACGTGGGTGTAGCCCTTGGCCAGCTGCGCGATCTGCGGCGCCAGCACCTGGGCGATGGCCTGCGCGTTGGCAGCGTTGGCCACGGTCAGAACCTTGGCGACGCCAGCGATCTTCGCGGCCTCAGCGGCAACGGCGGCCGGGTCGGCGGCCAGCACCAGCACGTCGATGCTGGCACCGCTGATGGCGGCAGCAGCGCTTACGGTCTTGGCGGTGGCGGCGTTGAGCTTGCCGTCGTGGTGTTCGGCGATGACGAGAATCCTGCTCATTACAGCAACCCCTTCTGCTTGAGTGCGGCCACCAGTTCAGCCGCGTCCTTGACCATCACACCCTTGCTGCGCTTGGACGGCGCGGCATACTGGGTGGTCTTGAAGGTATCGGCGGCTTCAACGCCCAGATCGGCCAGCTGCAGGGTCTCCAGCGGCTTGGCCTTGGCCTTCATGATGTCCGGCAGCTTGATGAAGCGCGGCTCGTTCAGGCGCAGATCGGTGGTGACCACTGCCGGCAGGTCCACTTCCAGCGTTTCCAGGCCGGCGTCGACTTCGCGGGTCACCGTGGCCTTGCCATCAGCAATCTCCAGCTTGCTGGCGAAGGTCGCCTGCGGGCGGCCCCACAGCGTGGCCAGCATCTGGCCAGTCTGGTTGGCGTCGTCGTCGATGGCCTGCTTGCCCAGGATCACCATGTCCGGCTGTTCCTTCTCGATCAGCTTGAGCAGGGTGCGTGCGGCTGTCAGCGGCTGGATGGCCTGGTCGGTAACGACGTGAATGGCGCGATTGGCGCCCATGGCCAGGCCGTTGCGCAGGTGCGCCTGGGCATCGGCCGGGGCGATGGTGGCGACCACCACTTCGCTGGCAATGCCCTTGTCGCGCAGGCGCAGGGCTTCTTCCAGGGCGATTTCATCGAAGGGATTGGGGGACAGCTTGACGCCGTCGGTGACCACGCCGGAACCGTCCGGCTTGACCTGAATGCGGACGTTGTAGTCCACCACGCGCTTGTACGCGACGAGGATTTTCATCTGGTACGGGGTCCTTCAATAACTGGGGAGAACGTCCGGTCCTCGCACAGCAACCGGTTCGGGGGTGGGATCCCGATTCTAGCTGGCTTGAGCGGACCATGCGAATGCGTATGGTTATGCTGCGGTGCGGCATGGCTCTTTTGAATCGAGTGCGTCGTTCACGTCACGCAGGCAGTCGTGAAGACGAACCACATGTATCCTGTGCCGCTGTGTCGGGCGCTTCATAGCGCCCCTTGGATGAATTTCGATCAGGAGAACAGGTAGTGCCCACATGGCTTGTCACCGGCGGCGCCGGATTCATTGGCGGTAACTTCGTTCTCGAGGCCGTCGCGCGCGGCGTCAAAGTCATCAACCTCGATGCGCTGACCTACGCCGGCAATCTGAAGACCCTGTCCAGCCTGGACGGCAACCCCAACCACGTGTTCGTGCAGGGCGACATCGGCGATCAGGCGCTGGTCACCCGCCTGCTGGCCGAGCACCGGCCGGACGCCGTGCTCAACTTTGCTGCCGAGAGCCACGTGGATCGCTCCATCGACGGTCCTGGCGCCTTCATCCAGACCAACGTGGTGGGCACCCTGGGCCTGCTGGAGGCGGTCCGTGACTACTGGAAGGCGCTGCCGGCCGAGCAGGGCGCGGCCTTCCGCTTCCTGCACGTATCCACTGACGAGGTGTACGGCACCCTGGGTGAGACCGGCAAGTTCAGCGAAACCACGCCGTATGCTCCGAATTCCCCGTACTCGGCGTCGAAGGCCGCCTCGGACCACCTGGTCCGTGCGTTCCACCACACCTACGGGTTGCCGGTACTGACCACCAACTGCTCCAACAACTATGGCCCGTACCACTTCCCGGAGAAGCTGATCCCGCTGGTGATCGCCAAGGCGCTGGCCGGCGAGCCGCTGCCGGTGTACGGCGACGGCAAGCAGGTGCGCGACTGGCTGTTCGTGTCCGATCACTGCGAGGCGATCCGCACCGTGCTGGCCAAGGGCCAGGTTGGCGAGACCTACAACGTCGGTGGCAATTCGGAAAAACAGAACATCGAAGTGGTGCAGGCCATCTGCGCACTGCTGGACCAGCGCCGCCCGCGTGCGGATGGCCAGCCGCGCAGCAGCCAGATCACCTACGTCACCGACCGCCCCGGCCATGACCGCCGCTATGCGATCGATGCGTCCAAGCTGAAGAACGACCTGGGCTGGGAACCGGCCTACACCTTCGAGCAGGGCATCACCTTCACCGTCGACTGGTACCTGGACAACCAGGAATGGGTCAACGGCGTGCTGGACGGCAGCTACCGCCTGCAGCGCATCGGCACCGCAGCCTGAACCCGGGAGACACCATGACGCAGCGCAAGGGCATCATCCTCGCCGGTGGCTCCGGCACCCGGCTGTATCCGATCACCAAGGGCGTCAGCAAGCAGCTGCTGCCGGTGTACGACAAGCCGATGATCTACTACCCGCTCAGCGTGCTGATGCTGGCGGGCATCCGTGAAGTGCTCATCATCAATACCCCGCACGAACAGGCGTTGTTCCAGCAGTTGCTGGGCGATGGCTCGCAGTGGGGCATGGACATCCAGTACGCGGTGCAGCCCAGCCCCGATGGGCTGGCCCAGGCGTATCTGATCGGCCGCGACTTCGTGGCCGGCAAGCCAAGCTGCCTGGTGCTGGGTGACAACATCTTCCACGGCCACGGCCTCCGCGACGTGCTCAAGCGCGCCGATGAGCGCACCGACGGTGCCACCGTGTTCGGCTACTGGGTGAATGATCCGGAACGCTACGGCGTGGCTGAATTCGACAAGAGCGGCAAGGTCATCGACCTGGTCGAGAAGCCGGAGAATCCGCGTTCGAACTATGCGGTGACCGGCCTGTACTTCTATGACGGCAATGCCAGCGCGCATGCCGCCGACCTGAAGCCGTCGCCCCGTGGCGAACTGGAGATCACCGATCTCAACAAGCGCTACCTGGCCGAAGGCAACCTGCATCTGGAAGCACTGGGCCGCGGCTATGCCTGGCTCGATACCGGCACCCACCAGTCGCTGCTGGAAGCGTCCAACTTCATCGAGACCATCCAGACCCGGCAGGGCCTGCAGGTCTGCTGCCCGGAGGAAATCGCCTTCGGCCAGGGCTGGATCAACGCCGAACAGCTCGAAGCGCTGGCGGCGCCGCTGATCAAGAATGGCTACGGCCAGTACCTGCACAAGCTCGCATTGCGTGGAGTTGTTCCGTGAAAGTGATTGAAACCAAGTTGCCCGGTTGCGTGGTGATCGAGCCGGCGGTGTTTGGCGATGCCCGCGGCTATTTCTTCGAGACCTGGAATGCCGAGCGCTTTGCCGCGCTGGGCCTGCCGGATCGCTTCGTGCAGAGCAACGTGTCGACGTCAGCGCAGGGTGTGCTGCGTGGCCTGCATTACCAGTGGCCGCGCCCGCAGGGCAAGCTGGTCAGCGTGCTGGAAGGCGAGGTCTATGACGTGGCCGTCGACATCCGTCGCGGCTCGCCGACCTTCGGCCAGTGGGAAGCGGTGGTGCTGAGTGCGGAGAACAAGAAGCAGTTCTGGATTCCGGAAGGCTTCGCCCACGGCTTTGCAGTGCTGTCCGAGCGCGCGGTGTTCAGCTACCTGTGCACCGAGGTCTACCTGAAGGACTTCGACGCCGGCGTGCGCTGGAACGATGCGGATATCGCCGTGGACTGGCCAGTCAGTGCGCCGACGTTGTCGGCCAAGGACGAGAACGCGCCGTTCCTGAAGGACATCGCCGAAGACCGCCTTCCGGTCTACACCGCCGCCCAGGGCGCGCCATGACCGTGCTGGTGTTCGGTGGCAACGGCCAGGTCGGCCAGGAGCTGCTGCGCGCGCTGGCGCCGCTGGGCAAGGTGGTCGCGACCACCCGCAGCGGCACTCTGCCGGATGGCAGCGCCTGCGAAACCGCCGATTTCGGCCAACCTGAAAGCCTGCCAGCCCTGCTGGACCGTCTTCAGCCGTCGGTGGTGGTGAATGCTGCGGCCTATACCGCCGTTGATCGTGCCGAGCAGGATGTGGAAGCTGCGTTTGCGGCCAACGCGCAGGCGCCTGGCATGATCGCGCGTTGGTGTGCGGCCCATGGCGTGCCGTTCGTGCATTACTCCACCGACTATGTGTTCGATGGTCAGGGCACCGCGCCGTACCGCGAGGACGAGCCGACCGCGCCGCTGGGTGTGTATGGCACCAGCAAGCGCGATGGTGAGGATGCAGTACGCGCGGCCGGCGGTCGCCACCTGATCTTCCGCACGGCCTGGGTGTATGCCTCGCATGGGGCAAATTTCCTGCGCACCATGTTGCGCGTCGGCGCCGAGCGCGACCAGCTGCGTGTGGTGGCCGACCAGGTCGGTACACCGACGCCGGCCGCGTTGATCGCTGATGTTACTGCGCAGGCGCTGCGGCATCCGGGCCAACTGTCCGGTACCTGGCACCTGACCGCCAGCGGCCAGACCAGCTGGCATGGGTTCGCCGAAGCGATCTTCGCCGAAGCGCTGGTTACCGGCGTGTTGGCGAAGGTGCCGGCGGTCGAGGCGATTCCCAGTTCCGAGTATCCGACCCCGGCCAAGCGCCCGGCCTGGTCGGTGCTGGACAACCGCAAGCTGCAGCAGGATTTCAGCATCGTACTGCCGAGTTGGCAGCATGGCCTGAAGCGGGTGATGGCGGAGATTGCCTGACCCGGCAGGCGGCGTGCCGACCAACGGTCGGCACCCACCCCGACCAACGGTCGGTCGCCTCCAGCGGGCGCCGGGTCAGCTGCGCCCGTAGGTATCCTCGAAGCGCACGATGTCGTCCTCGCCAAGGTAGCTGCCGGACTGCACTTCGATCAGTTCCAGCGGCAGCTTGCCCGGGTTGCGCAGGCGATGGGTCACGCCCAGCGGGATGTACGTGCTCTGGTTTTCGCTGAGCAGGATCACTTCGTCGCCGCGGGTCACTTCTGCGGTGCCGCTGACCACGATCCAGTGCTCGGCGCGGTGATGATGCATCTGCAGGCTGAGTGTGCCGCCGGGCTTGACCGTGATGCGCTTGACCTGGAAGCGTGCACCATTGTCGATTGAATCGTACGCGCCCCACGGACGGTAGACCTTGCGATGCCACGTGGCCTCGCTGCGGCCTTCGGACTTCAGCTGACCGACAACGGTCTTGACCTCCTGCATGCGGTCGGCCCTGCCGACCAGCACCGCGTCGTCGGTCTCGACGACAATCACGTCATCCAGGCCGACCAGCGCCACCAGGCGCTGTGCATAGGCATAGGTGTTGCGGCAGTCGATGGCGATCACATCGCCCTGGTGGGCGTTGCCATCGCCGTCCTGCTGCGAGACATCGCGCAGGGCTGTCCACGAGCCGACATCGTTCCAGCCGGCGTCCAACGGAATCACCACGGCGTCGGCGGTTTTTTCCATCACGGCATAGTCGATGGAATCAGAGGGAACGGCGGCGAAGGCGTCCTTGTCCAGGCGGGTGAAATCCGAATCGCGGCGGGCCTGCTGCCAGGCCTGGCGGCTGCCGGCCAGCATGCCGGGCTGGAAGCGCTCCAGTTCCTGCAGGTAGCGCGAGGCCTTGAACAGGAACATGCCGCTGTTCCAGTAATACTGGCCGCTGCTGACGTAACCGCTGGCGGTCTGGAGGTCGGGCTTTTCGACAAAGCGCTCGACCGCACGCAGACCCTGCCCATCGGCGGCCTTGATATAGCCGTAGCCGGTTTCCGGACCGGTCGGCACGATGCCGAAGGTCACCAGCTTGCCGGTTTCGGCGGCACTGGCGGCGGCCTGCACGGCGCTGCGGAAGGCGGCTTCGTCGGTGATCACATGGTCCGAGGGCAGCACCAGCAGCAGCGCATCGGCGCCGTCGCGGGTGGCTTCCAGGGCTGCGACCGCGATTGCCGGCGCCGTGTTGCGGCCAACCGGTTCCAGAATGATGGCCGCCGGCTCGGCGCCGACCTGCTGCAGCTGCTCGGCAGCGACAAAGCGGTGCTCCTCGTTGGCGATCACCAGCGGGCCATGCGCGGTGATCGGCGCCACCCGTTTCCAAGTGGCCTGCAGCATCGTCAGTTCGCCCGCCAACGGCAGGAACTGCTTCGGGTACGCCTCGCGCGACAGCGGCCACAGGCGGGTCCCGGAGCCACCGGACAGAATGACGGGCTGGATGATGCTCATGGTCGTCCTTGATTACTGCTGGATTAGGCGGGAAATTTCGTCGGTACGCGCCTGCATCAGCGCGGCGTCACCACGGGCTTCGACATTCAGGCGCAGCAGCGGTTCGGTGTTGGAGCTGCGCAGGTTGAAGCGCCAGCCGCCGAAGTCGGCACTGATGCCGTCGGTGTGATCCAGTACCGGTGATTGCGCCGCGAAGTGCTCCATCACGCGGGCCACGGCAGCCTTGGAATCGGCCACCTTGAAGTTGATCTCGCCACTGCACGGATAGGCCGCCATGCGGTCTTCGACCCACTCGGCCAGTGAGCGGCCGCTCTCGGAGATCAGCTGCGCAATCAGCAGCCAGGGGATCATGCCGGAGTCGGCATAGGCGAACTCGCGGAAATAGTGGTGGGCGCTCATCTCGCCACCGTACACGGCGTCTTCGGCGCGCATCTTTTCCTTGATGAAGGCATGGCCGCTCTTGCACTGCACCGGCACACCGCCCGCCTGTTCGACCATATCCACGGTGTTCCAGACCAGGCGCGGGTCATGCACGACCTTGCCGCCGGGATTGCGTGCCAGGATCGCCTTGGCCAGCAGGCCGACCAGGTAGTAGCCCTCGATGAAGCGGCCGGTGTGGTCGAAGAAGAAGCAGCGGTCGAAGTCACCGTCCCAGGCAATGCCGAAATCGGCACCGTGTTCACGCACCGCATCGGCGGTGGCGGCGCGGTTTTCCGGCAGCAGCGGGTTGGGAATGCCGTTGGGGAAGCTGCCGTCCGGTTCGTGGCAGATGCGGATGAACTCGAACGGCAGGTGCGGGGCCAGCAGGTCGACGATCGCGCCCGCGCCGCCGTTACCGGCATTCACCACCAGCTTCAGCGGCTTGAGCCTGCTGGCATCGACATAGCTGAGCAGGTGCTGGATGTAGGCGCTCTTGTCGTGCTGGGCAACCTGCCCGGCACGCGGCGGCTGGGCCTCGGACGTATCGGCGGAAACCGCGTCGGAGATTGCGAACAGGCCGGTATCGGAGCTGATCGGCCGGGCATTCTCCTTGACCAGCTTCATGCCGTTGTAATCCATCGGGTTGTGGCTGGCGGTGACCATCACGCCGCCGGCCGCGCCCAGATGGTCGGTCTGGAAATAGACTTCTTCGGTGCCGCACAGGCCGATGTCGATCACCTCGCGCCCGGTACCACGCAGGCCGGTGGCCAGTGCATCCTGCAGCGCCGGGCTGGTCAGGCGCACATCGTGGCCGAGGACCACTGGACCGGGAGCGAGCTGCGCGGCCAAGGCGACGCCGATGCGGCGGGCCAGGTCTTCGTTCAGTTCTTCCGGCACACGGCCGCGGATATCGTAGGCCTTGAAGGCGGGCAGGGGCATCGATCAGTTCCTTTGTGAGCTCAGTCCCCAATTGTAGTCCCAGTCATGTATGGGAATCGTTTCCATCGGGGAACGCCGCCTGACTGGCGTCCGGAGGTCAGCTTCGCGTCGACCGCTTGCCCGCTTTGCGCAAACGCTTGCCGGGCAGGCCCGGCAACGGCGCCAGCAGCGCCTGCACGTCTTCTTCGCTGAAGCGCGGCCCGGCGCTGCCACCGCCTTCGAGAATCGAGTCGGCCAGCGTGGCCTTGCGCTCCTGCAGCTCGGCAATCCGTTCTTCGATGCTGCCTGCGGCGATCAGCCGGTAAACGAACACCGGCTGCTGCTGGCCGATGCGATGGGCGCGATCGCTGGCCTGGTTTTCGGCCGCCGGATTCCACCACGGGTCGAAGTGGATGACGGTATCGGCGGCGGTCAGGTTCAACCCGACGCCACCTGCCTTCAGGCTGATCAGGAATACCGGCACCTCGCCCTGCATGAAGCGCTGCACCGGCGTGGCCCGGTCCTGGGTGTCGCCGGTCAGGGTCACATAGGCCAAGCCCAGCTGATCCAGTGCCTGCGCGATCAGCGCGAGCATGCCGGTGAACTGCGAGAACAGCAGGATGCGCCGGCCTTCCTCGACCATCGACGGCAGCATCTCGCGCAGCAGGTCCAGCTTGGCTGAGCCCGCATTGCGCGCCGGGGCATCACCAGGCAGCAGGCGCGGATCGCAGCAGACCTGGCGCAGCTTCAGCAACGCATCCAGTACCACGATGTGGCTGCGCGCCAGCCCGCTGCCGCTGATGGCTTCGCGCACCTGCTTTTCCATCGCTGCGCGCACGGTTTCATAGAGATCACGCTGGCCGCTCTCCATTTCCACCGCGCGGGTAATGACGGTCTTGGGCGGAAGCTCTGACGCCACCTGGTCCTTGCGCCGGCGCAGTATGAACGGACGCAGCCGTTGCGCCAGCAAGGTGGCGCGGCGGTGGTCGCTGCCACGTTCGATCGGATGGCGCCAATGCTGGTTGAACTGTTTCTCGCTGCCTAGCAGGCCGGGCAGCAGGAAGTCGAACTGCGTCCACAGTTCGCCCAGGTGGTTTTCCAGCGGCGTGCCGGTCAGGCACAGCCGGTGGCGCGCCTGCAGCGTGCGCAGGGTGATGGCCGCGCGTGACTTCGGATTCTTCACCTGCTGGGCTTCATCCAGAATCAGCAGATGGTAGGTATGTGCCTGCAGCGCCTGCTCGTCGCGCCACAGCAGAGGGTAGGTGGTCAGTACAAGGTCGTGCCCGGGAATCGCCTCGAACAGCGTTTCACGTGCCGGCCCGTGCAGGGTCAGCACGCGCAGGCCCGGGGTGAAGCGTGCCGCTTCGCTCTGCCAGTTGTGCAGCAGCGAAGTGGGCACCACCAGCAGCGTCGGACGGTCCAGGCGCCCGGCTTCCTTCTCGACCAGCACATGCGCCAGCGTCTGCACGGTTTTGCCCAGGCCCATGTCATCGGCCAGCACGCCCCCCAGGCCCTGCTGGCGCAGGTACTGCAGCCACGACAGGCCTTCGCGCTGATAGGGACGCAGCGTTGCCACCAGCCCTGCCGGCGGCGGCACTTCGCCCAATGCGGGTGCCTGCATCAGCCGCTGCACCAGTGCCTGGGTGTCCTTGCGCCCGCGGAACTGCAGGCGCGCCGTGTCCTGCAGCGCCTGCAGGCGGCCACGGTCAAGCACAGACAGGCGCAGCGGCGCGCCACGCTGGGCGAACAGATCCGTCAACAGGGCCATGATCGGTTTCAGTCGTGCGGCCCGCAATGCCAGGCGCGTGTTGTCGCCCGCCATCAACAGAATGTTCTCATCATCGCCGATGGCGTCCAGCTGGCCACGCATCCAGCGGGGATCTGACTGCAGCACCTGCTGCAGCAGCGGAACCATCGACACGTTGCGGCCTTCCACCTGGATGTCCAGGCCCAGGTTGAACCAGCCCGCATCCGCCGGGTCCGCCTGGATGTCCAGGTCGATCTCATCCACCCGGGTGATGCGATGGCGGAAATCGTCGTCGGTCTCTACCTTCCAGCCCAAGGCTTCCAGGCGCGGTACGTCGTCCAGCAGGAACCGTGTCCAGTCATGGGTGCGCAGCTGGAACTGAGGTCCTGCGCCCTCCAATGGCGCCCGCGGCGCCGTGTCGCGATGCAGTCCCACCGTGCGCAGCTCGGCCTCGCGCCGTGATTCCTCGGCCAGGTCGCGGGGCAGCAGCGCAAGCTGGCCCTCCGGATCGTGGGCGAACAGGCTCGGATCATCCAGGAACCGCACGTGCTCGTCGTATTCGAAGGCCACGGTGGCGATATCGGCCCATTGCGAAGGGTCGCGTGGGCCGAGCCACGGCGGACGGAACTCGACCGTGTGCAGGCGCAGGACGGGGGTCATCGAACGGATCAGCAGCGTTGGCAGCGTGCTGCTGTCGTCGGGCATGGGGGGCGTATGGTCGATCTGCTGCAGCATCTGCGCCAGCACAGCCGCCACGTGCATGCAGTCGTGGCCGAGCGGGCAGGAACACCGGTTGCGTAGCAGGCTGCGCGGATGGCGAAGACTGGCGGCCAGGTCGATCTCCACCCGGTAGGAGTACTTGGCCGGGATCTTTACCTCAGCGACCAGAATGTCACCGAACAAACGCATGCTATGGACTTCCGACAGGCCATGGTCGCTCATTTCCAGCGTCCGGCCTTCCATCCAGCGGAGCAGGTCTTCTTCGGTGTAGGTATGGGCCATCAACGAGGGTGGGGCGGGCACGGGGCCGGCCATTGGCAGGGGAACCCGGCATTCTACGGAACCCTGTGCGATGCCCGTGCAATGCTGCGGCGCATCCAGGCCCTTCGCCGCCCTCCAGCTAGAATGCGGTCATCCTCAACGTGCAGGGTAGTACAGCAATGCAGCAATCGACTTCCACCGGCAAGCGCAGCAAGCGCTTCGCCAGTGCGGCGGAGGCCCTGCAAGGGGTGGTCGCCGATGGCCAGACGCTGGCCGTGGGCGGCTTCGGCCTGTGTGGCATTCCCGAGGCATTGATCGCCGCGCTGCGCGACAGTGGCGTCAAGGGCCTGACCGTGATCTCCAACAATGCCGGGGTCGATGGTTTCGGTCTGGGCCAGCTGCTGGAAACCCGGCAGATAAAGAAGATGATTTCGTCCTATGTGGGCGAGAACAAGGAGTTCGAGCGGCAGTTCCTGGCCGGCGAGCTCGAGCTGGAATTCAACCCGCAGGGCACCCTGGCCGAACGCCTGCGTGCCGGCGGCGCAGGCATTCCGGCGTTCTTCACCGCCACCGGCTATGGCACAGTGGTGGCCGAAGGCAAGGAAACCCGCGAGTTCGACGGCAAGCACTACGTGATGGAAACCGCGCTGCGCGCCGATGTGGCACTGGTCAAGGCCTGGAAGGCCGACGAGGCCGGCAACCTGGTGTTCCGCAAGACCGCGCGCAACTTCAACCCCGCCTGTGCGATGGCCGGCAAGGTCTGCATCGTGGAAGTGGAAGAGGTGGTGCCGGTGGGTGCCATCGATCCGGACCAGGTGCACCTGCCGGGCATCTACGTGCACCGCATCGTGCACAACCCGCATCCTGAGAAGCGTATCGAACAGCGCACCATCCGCGCGGAGGGCAACTGACATGGCGTGGACCCGCGATGAGATGGCGGCGCGTGCCGCCCGCGAACTGACCGATGGTGCCTACGTGAACCTGGGCATCGGCCTGCCGACCCTGGTCGCCAACCACATCCCCGAAGGCGTGGACGTGTGGCTGCAGTCGGAGAACGGCCTGCTGGGCATCGGGCCGTTCCCGACCGAAGCCGAGGTCGATGCCGACCTGATCAATGCCGGCAAGCAGACCGTCACCGCGCGTGCCGGTGCCAGCTACTTCGGCAGCCACGACAGCTTTGCGATGATCCGTGGCGGTCACGTCAATCTGGCCATCCTCGGCGCCATGCAGGTCACCGACAAGGGCGACCTGGCCAACTGGATGGTGCCCGGCAAGATGGTCAAGGGCATGGGCGGCGCGATGGACCTGGTGGCCGGCGTGCAGCGCGTGGTGGTGTTGATGGAGCACACCGCCAAGAACGGGGAGCACAAGATCCTGGCCGAATGCACGCTCCCGCTGACGGGTGTTGGCGTGGTCGACCGGATCATCACCGACCTGGCGGTGTTCGACGTGACTGACAAGGGCCTGCTGCTGGTGGAGGCCGCGCCGGGTGTCAGTGATGACGAGCTGAAGGAAAAGACCGGCGTCGCATTCCAGCGCGGCTGATCGATACGGGCAAGGGGGGCGCGTTGTGCCCCCTTCAACGTCAGCCGCGTCGGGCGTAGGCGTACTCGTGGCTGCTGGCATCGGCCTCGCCGAGGCAGGCTGCGGCCGTCGCGACGTGCAGTCCAGCGTGTTCGCAGCAGGCACCCAGTACACGTTCAATGGCGTGGGCCAGCGTTCCATCGATCTGGCCCTGCTCGATGTCGAATGCGCTGCGATACAGGTGCGCGTCCAACAATGGGCGCAGGGCCTGCAGCCGCCACCAGCCCATACTGCCGGCGCCGAATAGACTGGTGTCCACGGGCTTTTCCAGTCCAAGACGCGCCTGCAGCCGTGCCAGTAGGGGGGCATTGCCACCGACGAATTCGGCAACGGGAAGCAGATGCCCTTCGGCGACCACCATGCCCAAGGCGGGGTCGGCCTGGAATGCGGCATGGATGCGTGCGGCACGTCCTCCCCGGACCAGCCGTTGCAGTAGTTCCTGCCGCCACTGATCGCCATCTGTGCGATGGGTCGAGCGCTTCGTGTGCAGTTTCAGCACGACGTCGTGGCCCGTCTGCAGCAACCGCTCGGCAACTTCCAGGAACGGAAGTATGTCGCGACCGTGGTTGTCGACGGCCACGACCTCACCCTCAAGCCCATGCGCCGCCAAGGCCTGCCGGACCTGATCCATCTGCTGCACCGGGGTGGTCACCACGATTGCCCACTCCAGTGCGGCCTCGCGCAGTGCGGTCAACACTTCCGGCAGCGTTTCCAGATACCAGGCGTGCAGATGCACTGCCGGTACCAGGCAGGAGGGCGGTGCTGGCACCAGAGCATCGCGCGTGGCCTGCAGCCAGGCATGCCCCAGCCGCGCATCCGGTTCCAGCACCGCACCTTCGGCCCATTCGTTCCATGCGTTTATGAACACCAGTCGCTGCGCCGGCGGTGCTGCGGAGAGGCGTTCATGGATCGTGGTGCGCAGCCAATCGCGGTAGCCACGCGGAGAGGCGTGCAGGTAGACGCGGCCACGACCGGAACGACGAGCCTCGTTGTCCCAGCCGGGGTTCACGCCGGGGTACAGCGGATAGTCCGGCAGCGGCCGCGCCGCGATGTCGGTGGCCAGTTCGCGCCAGTCGCGGACATCGCCATTGAAATCTGGATTGAGCAGCCACTGTTGCGCCGACAACGAGCGTGGGTTGCTCATGTTCGGCGGGAATTCGACAGCGGCATCGAAGCCGATGTCGCGCGGGTCGGGGCGTTCGAAGCCCTGCACATAGGCCAGGTGGATCTCGCCTACACCGTTGTCGCGGCACCAGCGGCGCCAGCGCTCGGCGGTGGCGCGTGCATCGGGCAGCAGGTTCGGGCGGTAGACCAGCAGCATGGGCCGGCCATCGACCTTCAGCGCACGGCGATCGCGCAGGTACGGCGCCACGTGGGTGATGAAGGCCAGGTCGTCGGCGGCGCTGTGCTGCTGGCCGATCAGGATGTCGTCGTCGCGGCCATCCCAGCGGCGTGCCCAGTTTTCATTGGCCCAGCACAGGCAGAACGGCAGTTCGATGCTGTCGTCGGCCAGCCATTGGCGCAGCGGGTCTTCCATCAGCGTGCGGCCGCTGAACCAGTAGTAATAGAAGCAGAACGCGCCGATGCCATGCTCGGCGGCAAGCCGCGCCTGGTCACGCATCACCTGCGGGTTGCGCAGGTCATAGAAACCCAGATCGGCCGGAAGCCGCGGTTGGATGTGGCCTTCGAACTGTGGCAGCGCGCGGGTGACGTTGCGCCATTCGGTGAACCCCTTGCCCCACCATGTGTCATTCTCGGGGAAGGTGTGGAACTGTGGCAGGTAGAACGCGACCAGTGTGGCGGGCATCGGATCCGGCAGCGCAGCCTTCTGGTGCGGGCGGTAGCCGATCGCGGCCTCGTCGGCGCGCCAGCGGAGTTGCGCACTGGCCCGTGTAGCACCCGCGTCCTGCTGTCCCTTTGGCGGCGAGGGTACCCAGTCGCCGTGCCGTGCCAACAGCCGTGTGCGCAACCGGTCGCGCTGCGCCTGCGGCAGCGGCAAGGCCCGGAACACGGCGCGCAGCAACGGGAACAGCAATTGGCGCAGGCTCATCGGATGGGGCCCCGGCAAGTCAGGCAATCGGATGGTATCGGCATCTGGGAAACAGTCATGGGGCCATTTTCGACGCTGCTGGCCACGACGGCAAACGCCGGCGTGCTAGCGTGTGGCCATGCTGTTCCCCTACGACCTGCCCGGTGCCGACGTCCAGCTCCTGCCGGGCTGGCTGGCTGCGGCCGATGCCGACCGGCTCGTGTCCGCACTGCAGGCCGAAGTTCCGTGGGAGGTCCATCGCATCCGCATGTTCGGCAACTGGGTGGATTCGCCAAGGCTGAGCTGCTGGATTGGCGATCCGCAGGCGCGCTACCGCTATTCCGGGGCTGAATTCGTGCCGCACCCATGGCCACCCGCGTTGCAGGCCGTGCGTGAGCGCTTGCAGGCAGAAGGCTTCGGCCACTTCAACAGCGTACTGCTGAACCGCTATCGCGGCGGCGGCGACTACATGGGATGGCACAGCGATGACGAGCCGGAGTTGGGTCCGGCCCCGGTGATTGGGTCGCTGAGTCTGGGCGCATCGCGTCGATTCCTGCTGCGCCGGCGCGATGATCCGGCGCGCAAGGCCGAGTACCTGCTCGGCCATGGCGATCTGCTGGTAATGGCGGGGCAGACGCAGAGGTTCTACCAGCACGCGCTTCCGAAGATGGCGCGGGTGCAGGGTGAGCGGATCAACCTGACGTTCCGCTGGATTGCGCCGCGCTGATCGATCAGCGCGCGACGTTAGGCTGGTCGGCCTGCCCGCTCACCAGTGTCCACCCCACCACATCCTGCGCAAGCTGCTGCAGGCCACGTTCGAACGCCGCGGTCACCGCCGGTACGTCGGTGCTGCCGACCGGCTGCGCCTGGCGGAACGTACGGTCGGCCACCACGCGCTGGTCGGCGACGTGGATCAGCTTGGCGTTGACCTCGATCACCACGGTCGGCGTGGCCTGGCCCTGGTAATCCGATTCGAAGCGGCGCACGTCGGTGGACAGCTTGTAGTCGGCACGGATGCCGGCGGTGCTGCGCGCCACGCCGCGGATGCGCCCGGAATCCTCGAAGCCGCGCAGCAGGGTGTCCTCGATCATGTCGGTGGCCGGCTGTGCCCAGCTGGCGCCCTTGTAGATTTCCATCTGCGAAGGCGTCGGCCGCACATTGATGCGCGGGCTGTCGACCAGGCGCGCGGCGCTCGGCTTGGCCAGTACCAGCTGCCAGCTGGCCTGTGGCCACGCCGGGTCGGCCATCACCTGCACCGAGGGCGAGTACAGCGTCACTGCGGTTTTCTCGCTGCTGCCAAGGATGGAGCAGCCGCCCAGCAGGGCGACCATCGAAGCGGCCAGCAGCAGGCGCGGAAGGGGGGGCGGGCTCATTTGGGTTCGAACTCCTTCGGTGCGTCGCGGCCCAGCAGGTAGCGCGCGGGGTTGTTCTCGAGGCGGTCGCTGACCCGGCGCAGGTCGCGGATCAGGCCGCGCAGTTCGGTCAGCGTCGGGCCGAGCTGGCCGAGGCCATCATTGGCGAAGCTGTTGATCGCGGCGCGGTTCTCGCCAAGGATCGAATCGGCGTTGCCGGCGGCCGAGTCGAGCTTGGCCAGGGTGGCATCGAGCTTGTCGATGATGCCCGGCAGCTGCTGCACCAGGTTCCTGTCCAGGCGCTCGATGGTGCCGTTGGTGGTCTTCAGCGTGGTGTCCAGGCTGCGGGCGGCATCGCGCGCGCTGAGCAGCAGCGCCTGGGTACCCTGGTCGCGGTCGGCCAGGCCACCGCTGATGGTCTCCAGGTTGGCCAGCGTGGCGTTGATCGAGGCTACATTGCGGTCGCTGAGGATCTGGTCCATGCGCTCGACGATGCGGTTGGCAACATCGGTGATGTTCTGCAGCGCCGACGGCGTGGTCGGTATGATCGGTGCCGGGTCCTTGTTGACCGTGGTCAGCGCCGGCGACTGCGGCGTACCGCCGCTGAGCTGGATGATCGACGGGCCGGTGAGGCTGGTGATCGCCAGCTTGGCGCGGGTATCGGTCTTGACCGGCGTGGTCGAGTTCAGGCGGATGCGTGCGACCACCTGGCGCGGGTCGTCCGGCACCAGGTTCAGCTCGACGATCGACCCGACCGCGATGCCGTTGTACTGCACCGGGCTGCCCACCGACAGGCCGGTCACCGCCTCGCGGAACACCACGCGGTATTCCTGCCAGGTGCGGTCGGAAGAGTACTTGGCCGCCCACAGGCCGAACGCCAGCAGGGCCAGGCCGGTGATCAGGGTGAACGCGCCGATCAGCACGTAGTTGGCTTTGGTTTCCATGGCTCAGGCACTCTCGATCTGTTCGCCACGCGCGGCGCGCGCGCGGGGTCCGTGGAAGTATTCCTGGATCCACGGATGATCCAGTTTCTCGATTTCCGGGAGGGGGGCGTTGGCAACGACCCTGCGGTCGGCCAGCACGGCCACGCGGTCGCAGATGGCGTACAGAGTGTCCAGGTCGTGGGTGATCAGGAACACGGTCAGCCCCAGCGCTTCCTGCAGGGTCTTGATCAGGCGGTCGAACGCGGCCGCGCCGATCGGGTCGAGGCCGGCGGTGGGTTCGTCCAGGAACAGCAGCGGCGGGTCCAGCGCCAGCGCCCGGGCCAGGCCGGCGCGCTTGCGCATGCCGCCGGACAGCTGCGAGGGCAGCTTGTTGATCGCGTCGGCGGGCAGGCCGGCCAGCTTCACCTTCAGCAGTGCCAGCTCGTAATGCCAGCGCTCGGGCAGTTCGCGGTGGTGTTCCTTCAGCGGTACCTGCACGTTCTCGCCCACGGTCAGTGACGAAAACAGTGCGCCGTCCTGGAACAGCACGCCGGTGTTGCGTTCGATGTGCAGGCGGCTCTCGGCGTCGTCGGCACGCGCGTCGCGGCCCAGCACTTCGATCTGGCCTTCGTCGGGCGTGCGCAGGCCCAGGATGGAGCGCATCAGCACCGACTTGCCGGTGCCGGAGCCACCGACCACTCCCAGGATCTCGCCGCGACGCACGTCCAGGTCCAGGTCTTCGTGCACGGTCTGGCTGCCGAAACGGTTGACCAGGCCGCGCACGCGGATGGCCAGCTCGTGGCCGTCGTCGTCCTGCATGGGAATGTCTTCGGGCGTCGGATGCGTGCTCATGTCACCAGCCCATGTGCATGAACCACAACGCCGCGAAAGCGTCGATGATGATCACCAGCGAGATCGTCTGCACCACGCTGGAAGTAGTGCGTTCGCCTACCGACTGTGCCGTGCCTTCGACCTTCAGGCCTTCCAGGCAGCCGATCAGGCCGATCACCAGCGCGAATACCGGCGCCTTCGACAGGCCGACCAGCATGTGCCGCACCTCCATGGTCTCGTGCATGCGCGCGATGTACATCTGCGGCGGGATGTCGAGGTCGAACGCACCGACGGTGACGCCGCCGGCCAGGCCGGCGATCATCGCGATGAAGGTCAGCAGGGGCAGGGTGACCAGCAACGCCAGCAAGCGAGGCAGCACCAGCAGGTCGACCGGGTCCAGGCCCAGCGTGCGCATCGCATCGATTTCCTCGCGCGCCTTCATCGCGCCGATCTGTGCGGTGAAGGCGCTGGCGGTACGGCCGGCCAGCACGATCGCGGTCAGCAGCACCGCGAACTCGCGCAGGAAGGCGATGTTGACCAGTTCGACCACGTAGATCTCGGCGCCGAAGTCGCGCAGGATGGTCGAGCCGAGGAAGGCGATCACCGCACCGACCAGGTAGGACAGCAGTGCCACCAGCGGCACCGCATCCAGCCCGACCTGCTCCATCTGGTGCACGGTGGCGGTAAGGCGGAAGCGGCGCGGTTCCTTGACCAGGCGGGCCGCCTTGACCAGGTTCTCGCCGAGGAAACTGCACAGCGCCTTGATGTTGTGGCCGGTGGCATGGACGCTGACACCCAGCCGCTCCAGTGCCGCCAGCACGCCGAAGTCGCGCTTGGGCTTGGGCCGGTCGTCGGCGACTTCCTCGATGGTGCACACCAGCGCCTGGTGATCCGCGCGGAACTTCAGTGCGTCTTCGCCGAGGTCGGCGCGATGGGCCACGCGCAGCACCTGCAGCACGCCGGCCGAATCCATCTTCTCGATGGCGGTGGCATCGATGCCGGTCAGCGTGTCAGGAACGCCACGCAGGACCTCGGCCGCGGCCAGCGCGGTCTTCAAGGTCCAGGTGCCGGACAGGCGGATCACGCCCGGATCATGGGCGTCCTGTTCGAGCTGGGGGGCGTGGTTCGGGGTCACTTGGGCCATTCCGGTCGCAGCATAACCGTTCTGTATTGGCCATCGCGTCGAACTCGGATGAATTTCTCCGGTCAGGCCCCGCCTAGGTAATACTACGGCGCATGTCCGCAGATGCTCACACGATCCCCACGCCCCAGGCCACCTACGCGCAGCGGGTGGCCTTCGTTTCCGAGATCGCCGGACGCCTGCACAGCTATGGCACCACGGCCCAGCGCCTGGAAACGGCGGTGGTGGCACTGGCTCGCCAGCTCGACCTGGATTGTGAACCGTGGTCGAACCCCACCGGCATCATCCTCAGCTTCAGCGATCCGGCGCAGGCGATCGGCTCCAGTGACATCACCCGGGTGATCCGCCTGGCGCCCGGCGAGAACGACCTGCACAAGCTCAGCGTCGCCGACCATATTGCCGAAGAAGTGGCCAACGGCCGGATGAGCATCGCGCAGGGCCACACCGCGCTGCGCCAGCTGGACAAGGATCCGGGCCGGCGCGGCAAGCTGCGCACGATCCTCTCGTTCACCCTTGGCGCGGCCGGCGTGGCCGGCATGTGGAAGCTGCCGTGGCTGGACATTGCGACCGCCGGTGTCATCGGCCTGATGATCGGCCTGCTCGGCATGGTCACCGACCGTCGCCCGGCCACCCGCGAAGCCGCCGAGGCACTGGCCGCGCTGTTGGCTGGCCTGGTCGCCACGCTGGTTGCGTCCTTTATTGGTGCGCTCAACCTCAACACGGTGATCATCGCCTCGCTGGTGGTGCTGCTGCCCGGCATGTCGCTGACCAATGCGGTCAACGAACTGGCCAGCCAGCACTGGGTATCGGGCACCGCGCGCTTTGCCGGCGCGCTGACCACCATCATGAAGCTCAGCGTCGGCGCGATGATCGCGGTGACCCTGGCCGACGTGCTCGGCCTCGACCCGGTGATCCGCGCGGCTCGGCCGCAGGGGCCGTGGGTGGAGTGGGGCTCGCTGCTGACCGCGGCATTCGCGTTCGCGATGCTGTTCAAGGCCAATCGTCGCGACTATCCGTGGGTGATTGCCGCCTCGGTGGCCGGTTATGCGATCTCCAAGTTTGGCGGCCACGCCTGGGGCGCGCCGGCCGGCATCTTCCTGTCGGCGATGCTGCTGACCGCCGGTGGCAATCTGTTCGGTCGTCTGGTCGGGCGTCCGGGCGCGATCATCCGCCTGCCCGGCATCATCATGATGGTGCCCGGCAGCACCAGCCTGCGCGGCGTGCTGACCCTGGTCCAGCAGCAGGACGTGGGCGCCGGCCAGAGCGTGTTCCTTACCGTGCTCAACGTGGTGATGGCACTGGTGGCCGGCCTGCTGTTCGGCAATCTGCTGATGCCCGCCCGCAAGACTCTGTAGAGCCGAGCCCATGCTCGGCTTCGGATATGGATAGCCGAGCGTGGGCTCGGCTCTACAAACAAAAAAACGCCGGCTTTCGCCGGCGTTTTTCATTGCATCCCGATCCGGCCTCAGGCCTTCTTGATCAGGAAATCTTCCGGCTTCTTGTTGCCCTTGGCAGTCAGCTCAGCCATCCAGCGCGGCTGCTTGCCACGGCCGGTCCAGGTTTCCTTGGGGTTGGCCGGGTTGCGGTACTTCGGGGCAACCTTGCCCAGCTTGCGGCCGGCGGTCTTCGACGGGGCCTTGGCGGCCGGAGCGGCCTTGCGGGCACGCGTGGCCGGGGCGCTGCCGAACAGTTCTTCGATGGTGTAACCCTCGGTCTTGGCCAGCTTGGTCAGCTGGGCCCGGACCTTGGTGATCGGCCGGCGCTTGGCGACGATGGTCTGCTGCTTCTTGGCGGTACGGATCAGGGCGCCCAGCTCGCGTGCTGACAGGCCGGTCAGGTCAATGCTCATTTACGGTTACTCCGGAAACTAATGTGTGGACGGGACAAGCCAGTCCATGGCGTCGGCGGACAGAATAGAGATGAATTAATCACAGCACAAATGCAGGCGGGTCATGGCGTGGCGGCATGCAGGCGCCGTCGCGGTGATTTTGACCGGATTATGTCCGCTGCAATATCGGGGAAGACCGCGGCAGAAAAAAAAGACCGGGGCAGGGCCCGGTCTTTTTCCTGATCAGCCCTGCAGACGCTGCAGCAGGGAGGCCTTGTCCAGGCTTTCCGCTTCGCTGGCGCGGCGCGAGCGGTATTCGTAGGTACCGGCGGCCAGGCCGCGTTCGCTGACCACCACGCGGTGCGGGATGCCGATCAGTTCCATGTCGGCGAACATCGCGCCCGGGCGCAGGCCGCGATCGTCAAGCGCCGCGTCCAGGCCGGCATCGCGCAGTTCCTGCAACAGGTTGGCCGCAGCGTCGGCCACGGCAGCATCGCCCTTCGGGTTGATCACGCACACCACCACCTGCCACGGCGCCATCGCGTCCGGCCAGATGATGCCGGCGTCGTCATGGTTCTGTTCGATCGCGGCAGCTACCACGCGCGAGATACCGATGCCATAGCAGCCCATCGCCATCACCGCCGCCTTGCCGTTTTCATCCAGCACGGTGGCATCCAGCGCTTCGGCGTACTTGCGACCGAGCTGGAACACGTGGCCGACTTCGATGCCACGGGCAATCTTCAGTTCGCCACCGTCCAGTGCGCGGTCACCGGCACGCACGTTGCGGATGTCCGCCACTTCCGGTTCCGGCAGGTCGCGGCCCCAGTTGACGCCGGCCAGGTGGAAGCCGGTTTCGTTGGCGCCGACGACGAAGTCCGACATCGCCGCCACTTCGCGATCGGCGACCACGCGGATGGGCTTGGCCGGGGCGACCGGGCCGAGGAAGCCCGGCACGCTGCCCAGATGCTCGGCGATCTCCGCCTCGCTGGCGAAGCGCTGTTCGTCCAGGCCGGCAACCTTGGCCAGCTTGATCTCGTTGACTTCATGGTCACCGCGCACCAGTACCAGCACGAACTGCTGTGCCTTTCCTTCACCCGCGATCAGCGCCACCGACTTCACCGTGCGCTGCAGGTCGATGCCGAGCAGGGCCGCGACCTCCTCGCAGGTCTTCTGGGTGGGGGTGTCGACCTTGCGCATGGCTTCGCTGGCGGCCGCACGCGGCGCCGGATCGGCGGCAATCGCCGCTTCCATGTTGGCCGCGTAGTCCGAGCCGGTGGAGAACACCAGCGCGTCTTCGCCGGAATCGGCGATCACGTGGAATTCCTGCGACGCATCGCCGCCGATTGCGCCGGAGTCGGCCTGCACCATGCGGAAGTCCAGGCCGAGGCGGGTGAAGATGCGGCTGTAGGCCGACTTCATGTTCTCGTATTCGCGCACCAGGCACTCGTCGTGCAGGTGGAACGAATAGGCGTCCTTCATCAGGAACTCGCGCGAACGCATCACGCCGAAACGCGGGCGGATCTCGTCGCGGAACTTGGTCTGTACCTGGTAGAAGTTCACCGGCAGTTGCTTGTAGCTGGACAGCTCGCTGCGCGCGAAGTCGCAGGCGGCTTCCTCGGCGGTCGGGCTGTAGCAGAACACCTGGTCCTTGCGGTCCTTGATCTTCAGCAGCTGCGGGCCGAACTTCTGCCAGCGCCCGGTCTGCTCCCACAGTTCCTTCGGCTGGATGGTCGGGATCTGGAATTCCACGGCACCGGCGCGGTCCATTTCCTCGCGCACGATGCGCTCGACCTTGCGCAGCACGCGCAGGCCCAGCGGCGACCAGGTGTACAGGCCCGATGCCAGCTTGCGGATCATGCCCGCGCGCAGCATCAGCCGGTGGCTGGTGAGCTCGGCGTCGCTGGGGGTTTCCTTGGTGGTGTGCAGGTGGAACTGGGAGAGGCGCATCGTCGGCTTCGGATAACGGCAGAGACGCCTATTCTGCCAGCCCGGCCGGGGGGAGGGGTATCGGCAGGGCTGCGCCCTGCACCCGCAGTAGTGCCGGCCGCTGGCCGGCAACCTCAGAAGCAACAGTCGAAGCAACAGCGGGCTTCCCGTGGGATGGCGGGGTGGGTCAGGTTGCGGGAGACGCCGTAAACCCCGCTCCGCGGTCCGGCCCAGCCGCCGGCGGCTGTGCGTTCGGGCGCTTGCGAAGCAGTGCTTCGCGAGCAAAGCGCCCTCACCCATGGGGGCTTGGCCGCGGCATCCATGCCGCGGCCACTCCCGCAACCGGACCCACCCCGCCTTCGACAGTTTCCTGCGGGCTGTCGGAATGGCTCCTGGGGTCAGATCCGTTTTCCGCAGGAAAACGGATCTGACCCCGGATTCAATTCGAGATCCGACAGATTTCATCCACGCATGGCGTGGATCTATTGGCCACCGGGAATCTGTCGGGGGTGGGGCGGTGTCGGATTGCGGGGTGTCAGCCGCATGGATGCGGCTGCCAAGCCTACATGGACGTACTTGCGGCGTCCCCGCAATCCGACACCGCCCCGCCATTCCACGGAATGCCCGCTTTTGACGTTGCCGTTGCCGTTGCATGCAGCCTCTGCAGGTGCAGGGCGCAGCCCTGCCGGCCTCCTTAACTTGCCGGTGGGCAGTACGCCTTGATCGCGGCCTCCGCCAGCCCCTTCTGCGCGGTGCGCTGCTCCGGGCTCAACGGGGTATCGGCCTTGCCATCACCATCGGCGTCCTGCATCACCTGGCCGCCACCATCCAGCAAGGCCAGGTTGGCACGGGCGGTGCTGCACTGCTCGGGCACCGGTGCAGCCGGAGTCTGGGTGCTGGTTGCAGTCTGCGGGCTGCGCGCCTGCTCCCGGGTCTCGTACTTTTTGCCGGCCGGCGGGGTCTCCGAGTACTGGGTCACGCCATGGGCGTCCTTCCATTTATAGACCGGGCCAGCCACGGCGCTGGCACTGGCCAGCAGCAGGCATCCAAGGCAGGACAGGGCACGCATGGCAAACTCCGCGGAATGGGCGTAGAACGCCGATTGCAGCATTGGCGCCGAGCACTGGCAAGTCGATTAAACTGGATTCCATGGACCCGATCACACCGCCGCCGCGTTCGCGCACGATTTACCTGCTGCCCAACCTGTTCACCACTGCCGGACTGTTCGCCGGCTTCTACGCGATCATCGCCGCGGCCAATGGGGATTTCGTCAACGCCAGCATCGCCGTGTTCGTGGCGGCGGTGATGGATGGGCTGGATGGGCGCGTGGCGCGCCTGACCGGCACCAGCAGCGAATTCGGCGTGCAGTACGACTCGCTGGCCGACCTGGTCAGCTTCGGCATGGCTCCGGCGCTGGTGATGTATCACTGGTCGCTGTCGTGGCTGAAGTTCGACGATCCGCTGCTCGGCCGCGTTGGCTGGGCCGTAGCGTTCCTGTACGCGGCCTGCGCGGCACTGCGCCTGGCCCGCTTCAATACCCAGGTGGCGGTGGTCGACAAACGCTGGTTCGTCGGCCTGGCCAGCCCGGCCGCGGCCGGCCTGATGATGTCCTTCGTCTGGGCGTTCGCAGATGGCAACCTGGGCTGGGACGGCAACCAGTTGCGCTACGTGGCGCTGGCGGTGACGATCATCGCGGCGCTGCTGATGGTCAGCCGCATCCGCTTCTGGAGCTTCAAGGGCGGCGGCGCCAAGGGTACCCGTTCCGACCGCGTGCCGTTCCTGGTGCTGGCCCTGGTACCAGTGGCCATCGCCATCGCGGTGATCGACCTGCCGCGCGTGCTGTTCGCGGTGGGCATCCTGTACGCCCTGTCCGGCCCGGTGATGTGGGCCGTGCAGCGCCTGCGCAAGAAGCCCGAGGCCGCGTGAGCCAGGACCTGCCCGTGCTGTGGTCTCCGGCCCAGCAGGCCTGGCTGCAGGCCATGGGCTACACCGTCTATCACGACGGCCAGCTGGCCGCCGAGCTGGACGCCGCGCTGCAGCTGAGCGTGGCCGAAGCCGAGGCGGCTGCCGCGCCAGCGGTGGAGCAGGCGCGGGCACCCACCGCGCCCGCGCGCGAACCTCTGGCTGCGCCAACACCGGTTTCCCGGCAGGAACGCCAGGCGCCACCACGTCGCCAGACCCCGGTCAACGCACCGGATACCGCGCCGGCGGCGGCCCGCCCGCTGCCCGGCGGCAATGCCCGGCAGCCGGTGGTGCGGCTGCCGGATCGCCTGCAGATCGCCTTGCTGCGCGCGTCCGGCTGCAATCCCAATGATCCGGCCACGCAGGCGCTGATGGACAGCTGGCCGTTGGACCAGCTGCGCCAGGATCCCGCCGCCAAGCGCGCGCTGTGGCCGCAGCTGCGTGCCCTGCGCAAGCGGGGCGCACCGTGAGTGCGGTCAGCCAGCCTGGTCCGGTCAGCCTGCGCGCGCTGCGCGAGAGTGACCTCAACGCGGTGATGGCGATTGAGGTACGCGGGTATCCGTTTCCGTGGACCCGCGGCATCTTCGTCGATTGCCTGCGTGCGGGCTATCCCGGCCTGGCCATGGAGCGCGATGGCCAGTTGATCGGCTATGGGGTGCTCAGCATCGCGGCCGATGAGGCACATGTATTGAACATCTGCATCGATCCGCTGGCGCAGTCGCGTGGGCTGGGTCGTCAACTGCTGCGCGCGCTGGTACAGCTGGCTGGCGACCGGGGGGCACAGCGTGTGTTCCTCGAAGTGCGTCCGTCCAATACGCCGGCGCTGGCGCTGTACCACAGCGAAGGCTTCAACGAGATCGGCCGCCGCCCGCGCTACTACCCGGCCGCACAGGGCCGCGAGGACGCGGTGGTGATGGCGATCGAGCTGGTCGATGGTGACCTGCAGGCGATGCCGCCGTTGTGACGGAGAAGGGTGCCGGCCAGCGGCCGGCACTACCGCTAGCCGCCAACCTTGGTTGGCACGCTTCTCTCACGCCATCCGCAGTGCGAGCACGCCACCCACAATCAACGCCGCTGCCAGCCAGCGCGCACGCGGAATCCGCTCGCGCAGCACGAATACCGAGATCAGCAACGCGAACAGGATCGAGGATTCGCGCAGCGCCGAGACCATCGCCACCGGTGCCTGGGTCATGGCCCACAACGCCATCGCGTAGGAGGCGGTGGTGCCGACGCCACCGGCCAGGCCCAGTGGCCAATGCTGCCGCGCATAGTCCAATACCGCGCCGCCGCGGGTGTACAACGCCCACAGCGGCAGCGGAATGCCCGACAGCAGGAACAACCACAGCGTGTAGCTGAGCGCGCTGCCGGACTGGCGCGCGCCGTGCGCATCGACCAGGGTGTAGGTGGCGATCATCGCCGCAGTCAGCAGCGGCAGGCGCAGCTGGCCGCCACGTGCACCCAGTGCCATGCACAGGATGCCGGTGCTCACCAGCACCACGCCCAGCCACGCCGCCGGGGGCAGTTGCTCGCCCAGCAGGGAGCCCGCCAGTGCGACCAGGATCGGCGCGCTGCCACGCATCAGCGGATAGGCCAGGCTCATGTCGACCCGCTGGTAGCAGCGTGCGACCAGCCCGTAGTAGGTCACCTGCAGCAGCACGGACGCAGCCAGCCAGGGCCAGCTTTGCGCGGCCGGGAACGGCAGGAAGGGCAGGGCCACCGCCGACAGCAGCGCAGCGCTGCCGGTCACCAGCACGGTGCCGAGGAACTTGTCCGGCCCGCGTTTGACGATTGCATTCCAGCTGGCATGCAGTGCCGCGGCGGCGAGGACCAGCAGGAAGATGGAAAGCGGCATCCGGTGATGATGCCATGCCGGGAAAATGTTCCGGGTTTGCTGGGTGCCAACCTTGGTTGGCACCCACCAGGGCGAGGTGTTACAGCTTCGCGCGCTGTTCGCGCAGGCCGGCCAGCTGGGTGTTCCAGTCGGCCAATCGCACGCGCTCCTGCTCGACCACCGCCGGTGGAACCTTGTCGGTGAACCTGGCCAGCTTGGTTTCGCTCTTTTCCTGCTCGCCTTCCACGCGCTTGATCTCCTTGTCCAGGCGTGCGCGCTCGGCGTCCAGATCGACCAGGCCTTCCAGCGGCACCAGCAGCTTCAGCTCGCCCACGATCGCGGCGGCCGCCGGCGGTGCGCTTTCGCCTTCGGCCAGCCACTGGACGCTGTCCAGCTTCAGCAGGAACGACAGCGAGGCGCTGAAGCGTTCAATACGCACGCGGTCCTGCGCCAGGCCGGCCTGCAGGCGGAGCGGCACCAGCTTGGACGGCGCGACGTTCAGCTCACTGCGCACGCGGCGCACGGCACTGATCACCGCCTTCAGCCATTCCACGTCGGCCTCGGCCTGGGCGAAATCGCCTTCGAACTCGGCGGCGGTCGGGTACGGGCGCAGCGACAGCGTGGTTTCGGTCAGGCCCAGGCGCGGGGCCAGCTGCTGCCACAGCTGTTCGGTGATGAACGGCGTGAGCGGGTGCAGCAGGCGCAGCAGCGCTTCCAGCACGTACAGCAGGGTGTGGCGGGTGCTTTCGGCATCAGCCGCGTCTGCACCGTTCAGTGCCGGCTTGCTCAGTTCCAGGAACCAGTCGCAGAACGCGTTCCAGGCGAACTCGTACAGGCACTGCGCCAGCAGGTCGAAGCGGTAGGCGGCGAAATGGCCCTGCGCTTCGGCGGTGGTGGCGGCCAGGCGCGCGAGGATCCAGCGCTCGGCATCGGTACGCGGCTTCGGCACGCCGGTGAACGCAGCGCCTTCGGTGTTCATCAGGGCGAAGCGGCTGGCGTTCCACAGCTTGTTGCAGAAGTTCTTGTAGCCCTCGGCGCGGTTCATGTCGAACTTGATGTCGCGGCCGTGGGTGGCCAGCGCGGCGATGGTGAAGCGCAGCGCATCGGCACCGTGGGCAGCAATGCCGTCCGGGAATTCCTTGCGGGTGGCCTTTTCGATCTTCTCCACCATCTTCGGCTGCATCAGGCCGCCGGTACGCTTGGCGACCAGGTCGTCGATGGTGATGCCGTCGATGATGTCCAGCGGATCGAGCACGTTGCCCTTGCTCTTGGACATCTTCTGGCCCTGGCCGTCGCGGATCAGGCCAGTGAAGTAGACGTCCTTGAACGGGATCTTTCCGACCAGGTTGTCGGTGGCCATGATCATGCGCGCCACCCAGAAGAAGATGATGTCGAAGCCGGTGATCAGCACCGACGATGGCAGGTAGCGGTCGAAGCCGCGCTCGGCCATGGCCTGCTCATTCGGCCAGCCCAGGGTGGAGAACGGCCACAGCTGCGAGGAGAACCAGGTCTCCAGCACGTCGCTTTCCTGGTTCAGCACCACGTCGCTGCCGAGGTTGTTCTTGGCGCGCACTTCGTCTTCGCTGCGACCGACATAGCAGCTGCCGGTGGCTTCGTCGAACCACGCCGGAATGCGGTGGCCCCACCACAGCTGGCGGCTGATGCACCAGTCCTGGATGTTGTTCATCCAGTGGCGGTAAGTGTTGATCCAGTTCGGCGGCACGAAGGCGATACTTCCGTCCTCGACCAGTTCCAGGCCACGCTTGGCCAGGTCGTCCATCTTCACGAACCACTGGTCGGTCAGGTACGGCTCGATCACCTGGCCGGTACGGTCACCGCGCGGCACCTGCAGCTTGTGCGCCTTTGTCTCGATCAGGATGCCCAGGTCTTCCAGTTCGGCCAGCACGGCCTTGCGCGCTTCATAGCGGTCCAGGCCCTGGAAGCGCTCCGGCGCGTTTTCGTTCAGCGCTGCCACCGGCGTGAACAGGTTGATCATCGGAAGGCTGTGGCGCACGCCCACTTCGTAGTCGTTGAAATCATGCGCCGGGGTGACCTTGACCACGCCGGTGCCGAACGCACGGTCCACGTAGTCGTCGGCGATCACCGGCACGCGGCGGCCGGTCAGCGGCAGCACCACGTTCCTGCCGATCAGGTGCGCGTAGCGTTCGTCTTCCGGGTGCACCATCACTGCGGTATCGCCCAACAGGGTTTCCGGACGGGTGGTGGCGACGACCAGGTAGTCGCGGATTTCGCGCAGGGTTTCCACGCCGTCGGCATCGCGCTCGACGTGCTCGTAGCTCAGGCCTTCATCCAACGTGTAGGCGATCGACCACAGGAAGCCGTCTTCCTCGGCACTCTCCACTTCCAGGTCGGAAATGGCGGTCTTCAGCACCGGGTCCCAGTTCACCAGGCGCTGGCCACGGTAGATCAGGCCCTGCTCGTACCAGCGCACGAAGGCTTCGTTGACCGCCGCCGACGGCTGCGGGTCCATGGTGAAGGTGCTGCGCGACCAGTCGGCGGAGGTGCCGAGGCGGCGCATCTGGCGTTCGATGGTGTCGCCGGACTGCTGCTTCCACTCCCAGACCTTGCCGATGAAGCCTTCGCGGCCCAGCGAATCACGGGTCTCGCCCTTGCCTTCCAGCGCCAGGTTGCGGCTGACCACCATTTCGGTGGCGATGCCGGCGTGGTCGGTGCCGACCTGCCACAGCGTGTCGTAGCCGCGCATGCGGTGGTAGCGCACCAGCGCGTCCATCAGGGTCTGCTGGAACGCATGGCCCATGTGCAGCGTGCCGGTCACGTTCGGCGGCGGCAGCAGGATGGTGTAGGGCTCGCCCGTGCCGGACGGCTTGAAGTGGCCGGCCTTCTCCCAGGCCTCGTAGAGGTCGGTCTCGAAGGACGTCGGGTCGTAGCTGGAGGCGAGTTGGGTCATGCGGGGGAACCAGGAGGTAATCGTTGAAGGATCAGGGCGCGGCGGCGGCCCATCAAGGGGCCGGGGCGCGCTTACATGTCGTGCTTGTTCAGGTCGTAACCGGCGGCCTTGTACTGGCGCCAGCGTTCGCGCAGCGGTTCGCGCGCTTCCGGATCGGCCGGAACCACTTCCAGCACGCGCTCGCACTGGCCCAGCCAGGGCTCGTCGCGCAGGTTGATCACCAGCGGACGCACCGGTGCCTCGGTGCCGGGCACGGTGATCAGCACCAGGGCTTCTTCCTCGTCCATGTCTTCGCCGGCAATCTGGTGCGGGATGTAGGCATCGTTGTCGAACGCCCACAGCAGTTCGTCCAGCTCCTCGGCCTGGGCCTGGTCGCGGGCCAGTACCAGGGTGAACAGCCCGGCATCGTTGGCCTTGCGCGCCAGCTCGCAGACCAGGCGCAGGGGCTCGGTCAGGAAACGGGGCTTGGCGATCAGGTAGAAGTCGGCGCGGGGCATGGCAGGGTCCGGGGCAGGCAGGGTTCCGGCGGTGCCGGGCGAGGCCCGGGCCGGCGTCTGCCGGCCAGGGTCGGGTACGGCATCAGGCGCGGGCGGCCTGGTCCAGCAGCCACTGGCTCAGCAGGCCCACCGGGCGGCCGGTGGCCATGCCGCGCTTGCCTTCATCGCTGGCCACGCCGGCGATGTCCAGGTGGGCCCAGCGCTGGCCTTCGGCGAAGCGCGACAGGAAGCAGCCGGCGGTGATCGCACCGGCCCAGCGGCCGCCGATGTTGTAGACGTCGGCGAAGGTCGAATCCAGCATCGGCTGGTATTCGTCCCACAGCGGCAGGCGCCAGGCGCGGTCGAACACCTGCTCGCCGGCGGCCAGCAACTCGTTGGCCAGGTCGTCGTGCTTGCTCATCAGGCCGGCGGTCTGGTGGCCCAGGGCGACCATGCAGGCACCGGTCAGGGTGGCGACGTCGACCAACGCGGCCGGCTCGAAGCGCTGCGCGTAGGTCAGCGCGTCGCACAGGATCAGGCGGCCTTCGGCGTCAGTGTTGCCCACTTCGATGGTCTTGCCCGACATCGAGGTGATCACGTCCGACGGACGATAGGCGTTGCCATCGATGGCGTTCTCCACCGCCGGGACCACCACGACGAGGTTCAGCGGCAGCTTGGCCTTGACCGCAGCGACGAAGGTGCCGATGACGTTGGCGCCACCGCACATGTCGTACTTCATTTCCTCGATGCCGCCCTGGGTCTTCAGGTTGACGCCACCGGTATCGAAGGTGATGCCCTTGCCGACCAGCACGTAGGGCTTGGCGTCGCCGCCATTGTTCCACTTCAGCACGACCAGGCGCGGGCGGTTGGCCGAGCCACGGGCCACGGCCAGCAGCGAGCCCATGCCCAGCGCTTCCATCTGGTGCTCGTCGAGGATCTCGGCTTCGGCACCGTCATGCTCGCCGGCGAACTTCACGCCCACCTCGGCCAGGTAGGCCGGGGTGCAGTAGTTCGGCGGCAGGTTGCCCAGCTCGCGGGCGAACTCGACACCGGCGGCGATGGCCTGGCCCTGGGCCAGGGCCTGCGCGTCGTCACCGGCGATGGCCAGCTGGGCCAGGCCGGCGTCGTCGGCCTTCTTCTTGCCCAGGGTGGCGGTGTAGCGGTAGGCGGCGTGATCGGCGGCGATCACCGCCTGGCGGATCGCCCAGGCCGCGTCGCGGTCCTTCACCGCCACTTCGGACAGGGTGAACAGTGCGCTGCGGGCAGCGCCGGCCTTCAAAGCACGCACGGCGTCGCCCACGGCCTTCAGGTACTGCGGCACGCCGAAGCGGGCGGCGTCGCCGAGGCCGACCACCAGCACGCGCGGCGCGCTCACGCCCGGCAGGTCGTGCAGCAGGGTGGTGGCGCCGGTCTTGCCGGACAGGTCGCCACGCTGGGCCAGGGCGGCCAGGCGGCCACCGCTGGCGGCATCCAGCGCCTGCGCGGCCGGGGTCAGGGTATGGTCGGCATACGCGCCGACCACCAGGCAATCAACGGTGGCGGCGGCCGGAGCAACGTGGTTCAGGGTGAATTCGAGGGCCATTGAGCAGATTCCATTGGCGAGTCCGTACAATCGCAGGCCGTTTACGCCCAGACAGTAGACTGGGCGGCACCGCGAACGAACCCCAGAGTTTAAACCACCGCCCCATGCTGAAGCTCGACCGATACCTGCTGGGCGATTTCGTCCAGAGTTTCCTGGCTACCCTGATCGTCCTGCTGGTGGTCAGCGTGGGCGGCGTGCTGGTGGACATCCTCGGCAACATCGCCGACGGGCGCCTGCCGGCCAAGCTGCTGTTCTCGCAGCTGGGCCTGCAGTTCATCGCCTACCTGCCGCTGATCCTGCCGCTGGCGCTGATGCTGGGCCTGCTGCTGGCCATCGCCCGCCTGTACCGCGACTCGGAGATGGCGGTCATCACCGCGATCGGGGTAGGCCCAAAGCGGCTGCTGCGGCCGCTGCTGATGCTGGTGGTGCCGGTGGTGCTGCTGGTCGGCGCCTGCTCGCTGTGGCTGGGCCCGTGGGCCGGCCGGGTGGCAGAGCAGATGGTCATCGAGGCCAACCGCAGCGTGCTGATGGCCGGCCTGGAGCCGGGCCGTTTCACGCCGCTGCCCAACGGCGGCGTGGTCTACCTGTCCTCGATCTCGCCCGACGGCACCCAGCTGGGCAAGGTGTTCCTGCAGCGGCAGAAGGATGATCGCCTGGAAGTGGTTTCGGCCAACAGTGGCCGCATGTACTTCGAGGGCACCCGCCAGCGCTTCCTGGAACTGGATGATGGCCACCAGGTGGAAGGGCCCGTGGCCGGTGGGCTCGACTACCGGCTGGCGACCTTCGCCCGCAATGACGTGGCCCTGCCCGACGGCGCACAGACCCGCACCGAGGACGACCCGGAACTGATGCCGACCCTGAAGCTGATCGGCGATGCGCGCCCGCAGGCGCAGGCGCAGCTGCACCGTCGCATCGCACCGCCGCTGATCGCGCTGGCGTTCGCCCTGCTGACCGTGCCGCTGGGCCGCAGTTCGCCGCGGCAGCAGCGCTATGGCCGCATGATGCTGGCCCTGATGGCCTACATGGTGGGTACCAACCTGATGTTCATCGGCAGTGGCTGGATTGCCAACGGCAAGATTCCGGCCGCGCTGGGCCTGTGGTGGTTGACGGTGCCGCTGCTGGCGCTGGCGATCTGGATGTATGCACGTGATGGCCGCCTGGGCCACCCGAAGGGAGCCCGCGCATGAGGCTGCGCCCGATGCGTTTCGACCTGTACCTGGGCCGGTCGGTGTTCACCACGGTGCTGCTGACCTGGGCGGTGCTGGTCGGCCTGGACGTGGTGATGGCCTTCTCCGGCGAGTTCAAGGACATCGGCAAGAACGGCTATACGCTGGGCCATGCCGCCGCCTGGGTGCTGTACACGGTGCCGCGCCGCGCCTACACCATGTTCCCCACGGCCGCGGTGATCGGCGCACTGATGGGCCTGGGCCAGCTGGCAGCGACCTCTGAACTGACCGCGCTGCGTGCACTGGGCCTGTCGCGCAAGCGCCTGAGCGTTTCGGTGGCGATCGCGCTGTCACTGCTGACCGCGGTGATGGTGCTCAGCGCCGAGACGCTGGGCCCCTGGGGCCAGGACCGCGCCGATGCGCTGAAGTCCAGCGCCAAGTGGGGCCGGGATATCGCGACCAGCCGCTACTCCGGCCTGTGGGCACGCGAAGGCGATACCTTCCTCAACGCGCAGAGCGGCGAGGAGCAGCCGGTCGGTGACAAGGGCACCCGCCTGATCCTGCGCGACGTGCGTCTCTACCGCATTGCCGGGGACGGAGGGATCGCCTCGTTGACCCATGCCGCCACCGCCGAGCACGACAAGGACGGCTGGGTGCTGACCGGGGTGCGTCGCGACACCTTCGGCGAGCGTTCGGCGACCCGCCAGGAAGTGGCGCGCGAGCCGTGGAACTCGAATCTCGATGCGGCGGCACTGGCTACCGGCATCGCCAAGCCGCGCAACCTGAGCGTTGCCGAGCTGAGCACCAGCATTGCCTACCGCCAGCGCAACGGGCTGGATGCGCGCGATTTCGAGGATGTCTACTGGAGCCGCTGGTTCTACCCGGTGAACGTGCTGGCACTATGCCTGGCGGCGGTGCCGTTCGCGTTTGGTTCGCTGCGCAGCGGCGGCATGGGCAAGCGCCTGTTCCTGGGCATCCTGTTCGCGCTGGGCTTCTGGCTGCTGCAGCTGTTCTTCGGGCGCATGGCCGGCGCGTTGAAGTTCGACTACCGCATTGCCTATGCGTTGCCGCCGATCGTGATGCTGGCGGTGTCCGGACTGTTGTTCCGGCGCAAGTCGGGTTGATTCTGGTAGCGCGGGGCCATGCCCGGCGCTACCGGGGCAATCCACCGCTTCGGCATCCGAGCCAGGACCACCAGCATCCCGGCCCAGCGTGCTGGATTCTGTAGAGCCGAGCCCATGCTCGGCTGCTTTTTGCGCACCGCCTGCCAGCCGAGCATGGGCTCGGCTCTACAGATCGTGCATCACCGTTTCGGCATGCGCACCAGACGGGTGCCGCTGGCGCGGTCGTGCCAGGTCAGGCGTTGACGGTCGACCCACGCCCACCAGAATCCCAGCCCGCCCAGCAGCAGTGACAGCGTACCTACCGCAAAGCGCAGCCACAGCTGGTTGCGCCGCAGTGGCGTGCCATCGCTCGATTGCACTTTAAGCCGCCATGGACGCATGCCCAGCGTCTGTCCGCCGCGGCGCCAGCTGGCCGTGGCGTACCACCCCGTGATCGCCCAGCACACCGCCCACAGCAGCCACTGCCAGGCACTGAATGGCGCGATGTTCTCGCGTTGCGCGTGGCCGCTGAGGGTGTAGGCGAGGGTGAACAGCGTGCCGGCGAGCATCCACAGTGCCAGCACCGGCAGTGCGTCGTAGACCATTGCCAGCATGCGCCACAGCAACAATGCGCGCGGATGGGGCATTTCGGCAGCAGCGGCAGAGGCCGTGTCGGTGGCAGGCTGGGACATGCGTCGAGCATACGCAAAGCTGGCCGTGCCCGCAGTGGCCCCCGTATCCTGCACGCATGGCCCATGTTTCCACCCCCGCCGAACGCCGCCAGCTGGTCCAGCAACTGCCCGAACTGCGCGCCGACGACAGCGCACGCATCCAGCGCTTCCTTGATGCGATCTGGGCCGAGAACGGCCTGGCCCGCGCCACCCTCGACAGCTACCGGCGCGATCTGGAAGGGCTGGCGCGCTGGATGGATGGGCGCGACGGTGGCCTGGCCGGCATCGAGCGCCCCGGACTGTTCGAGTATCTGGCCTGGCGCACCCGGCATGGCTGGTCGCCGCGCAGCAATGCGCGCCTGCTGTCGGCGTTGCGGGCGTTCTTCGCCGATGGCGTGCGCCGCGGCGAACGCAGCGAGGATCCCAGCGCGCTGCTCGACCCGCCGAAGTTGCCACGGCTGCTGTCCAAGGCGCTGGCCGAAAGCCAGATCGACGCGCTGCTGGCAGCGCCCGATACCGACAGCGCATTGGGCCTGCGCGATCGCGCCATGCTGGAACTGATGTACGCCGCCGGCCTGCGCGTGAGCGAGCTGGTGCTGCTGCCCGCGACTGCGGTCAACCTGCGCCAGGGCGTGCTGCGGGTCACCGGCAAGGGCAGCAAGGAACGGCTGGTGCCGTTGGGCGAGGAATCCCAGCACTGGCTGGAGCGCTACCTGCAGCACTCGCGGCCGCAGCTGGTCGGGAAGGGCAAGGTGCAGGCGCTGGCCGATGGGCAGACGCCGTTGTTCATCGAGCCGTCGCTGCATGCGCTGACCCGGCAGGCGTTCTGGCACCTGGTCAAGCGCCATGCGCAGGTGGCCGGCATCGACCCGGCGCGGATCAGCCCGCACGGCCTGCGCCACAGCTTCGCCACCCATCTGCTCAACCGTGGTGCCGACCTGCGCGCGTTGCAGATGCTGCTCGGCCACAGCTCGCTGTCCACCACCCAGATCTACACCCTGGTAGCGCGCGAGCACCTGCAGAAGCTGCACGCCCGCCACCATCCGCGCGGCTGAGCAGGCCCCTGAATCCCGGCCACAAACCATGGGCGGTGCCGCTGTCCGGTACCGCCGGCTGTGTCAGAATCCAGGGTCTTCTTCTGTCGCGGATCATTCCATGCTCCGATTTGCCATCGCCGCCGTGTTCGGTGCGCTCAGCCTGACCGCCTGCGCCCAGCCGGCCCCGCCGGCCGCCAAGGCGCCTGCTGCTGCCGCTGCGGCCAAGGCCGCCCCCGCCGCCAACGCGTCGGCCGACCAGGCGGTACGTGCCGCGTTGACCGCGCTCAATCCCGGTTTCCAGGTGGATTACATCGGTGCCGCACCGTTCCCGGGCTTCCGTGAAGTGGTGGTCTCCGGCCAGCTCCTGTACGTGTCCGATGATGGCCGTTACCTGTTCCAGTCGCAGCCTTACGACACCCGTGCCAAGGGCCCGGCCAACAGCGAAGGCCTGCTCGGCTACCGCCGCGATCTGCTGGCCAAGGCCAACCATGGCGACCGCATCGTGTTTGCCGCACCGAACGCCAAGTACACCATCAGCGTGTTCACCGACATCGAATGCGGCTACTGCCGCAAGCTGCACCAGGACATCGCCGAGCTCAACCGCAACGGCATCTCCGTCGAGTACCTGGCATTCCCGCGCATGGGCCTCGGCAGCAAGGACTACACCGACATGATCTCGGTCTGGTGTGCGGCTGATCGCCGCCAGGCACTGACCAACGCCAAGCGCGGTGGCAGCGTGCCGGCAAAGAACTGCACCAACCCGGTGGCGATGCAGTACGCACTGGGCCAGCAGCTGGGCGTGAACGGCACGCCGGCGATCTTCGCGCCGGACGGCACCCAGTTGGGGGGCTACCTGCCGCCGGCACAGCTGCGTGCGGCGCTGGAAAAGCTGTCGGCCAAGCGCTGACGCGACCGACCTTGTTTCTGTAGAGCCGAGCCCATGCTCGGCTGATGTTTCCGCAGCCGAGCATGGGCTTGGCTCTACAGGTAGGAAGCCGGGGGAGCGCAGCACCCCCGGCTTTTTTCTTACTTCAGGCCATCACTGACCGCCTTGGTCAGCGTGCCCTGCGCATCGTCACCACTGAACTCCCAGACGAACGCGCCGCCCAGGCCCTGGGTCTTCACGTAGCCCATCTTGCGGGTGATGTTGGCCGGGGTGTCGAAGCTCCACAGCGTGCTGCCGTTGTAGATCCAGGTGGCACCTGCGGTGTTGTCGGTGTAGCCCGGCCACGCCAGGTTCTTCAGCACCTTCCAGTCTTCGATGCCGGCTTCATACGTGCCCGGGGCAGCGCCGGTCGCGGTCTGGTACAGGCCGTTGTTGGCGTTGGCCACACCGGTCCAGCCACGCCCGTAGTAGCCGATGCCCAGGTTGAGCTTGGCCGCGGGCACGCCGCGGCTGATGAAGGCTTCGATGGCGTCGTTGCTGTTGTACAGCTTCTGGTCGCCGGTGGACGGATCATTGGGCGAATCGAACAGCGCCGACTGGTGATTGGTCTTCGCATCCCACGCGCCGTGGAAGTCGTAGGTCATCACGTTGATGTAGTCCAGGTACGGGTGGTACGCGGCCGGATCGGTGACGCGGATCTTGTCGATGCCGGCGCCCACCGCCACCGTCAGCAACAGGCCCGGACGCACCGCATCGAGCTGGCGGCGGAACTCGGCCATCAGCGCGGTGAAGTTGGCGTTGTCTTCCGGCTTGCCGCATTCGATGCCGCAGGCCACCGGGTATTCCCAGTCGATGTCGATGCCGTCGAACACACCCAGCGCGGCACCGGCACCACCGGCACCGTCGGTCACTGGCAGATTGCCCTTGATGTACGCGTCGATGCACGAGGCGACGAAGGCCTGGCGGTTCTCCGGGCGCGCTGCGCTGGAGAAGCCGCGCGACCAGGTCCAGCCACCCAGCGAGATCAGTACCTTCAGATTCGGGTACTTGGCCTTGAGCTGCTTGAGCTGGTTCCAGTTGCCGCGCAGCGGCTGGTCCCAGGTGTCGGCGCTGCCGCTGACACTCTCGGCGGCACTGAAGGCCTTGGTGTAGTCGGCGAAAGCATCGCCACCGGCACCGCTGTTCGGATCCGAGGGTTGGGTGACGCCCACTTCGCAACGGTTGTTGCGCACGTTGCCGAACGCGTAGTTGATGTGGGTCAGGCGCGCGGCCGAACCGCTGCTGTCGATGTTCTTGACCCGGTAGTTGCGGCCGTAGATGCCCCACTGGGTGAAGTAACCGATGACCCGCTTGCCGGTGGTTCCGCCGTCGCCGGCCAGCGTGGTGGCGCTGATCTCGGTGCCCTGCGCTGAGGCATTGCCGGCATTGTCGCGGGCGCGTACGCGGTAGCGGTAGGTGGTGGATGCAGTCAACCCGCCATCGACGTAGCTGGCACTGGACGGTGAACCGACCAGGCTGCCGTTGCGGTACACGTCATAGCCGGCCACGCCGCTGCCACCGGTGTTGTCGGTGGACGGGCTCCAGCTGAGCGCGATGCTGTTGGCGGTACGGGTGCCGACCGCCAGCCCGCCCGGCACGCTCGGCGCGGTGGTGTCGCCGCTGGCGGCGTTGACGGTGATGGTGATGGTCGCCGTGCTGGTGGTGGCGTTGTTGTTGTCGGTGGCCACCGCGCGCAGGGTGTGGCTGCCGGCGCTGGCGTTGGCCCAGCTGGCCGCATACGGCGCACTGGTGGCCACGCCGAGCGTGCTGCCATCGCGGAAGAACTCGACCTTGGCGACGCTGCCGTCTGGATCACTGGCGGTGGCGGTCACGTTCACCGTGCTGCCGGCACTGAAGGTGGCACCGTTGGCCGGCGAGGTCAGGCTGACCACCGGCGGCTGGTTGGCGCCGCCGCCATCGCAGGCGCCGAGGTTGGTGTAGTAGGGCGCGCCGGCCGGATGGTCCGGCGGCGCGTTCCAGATGTCCTGGTTCGCCCGATAGAGGACGCCTCCTTTCTGCAGGGTATCGCCGGCCCGGTAGATCTTGGCCTGGTCCCATTCGGCCACCCCGGCACAGCTGGCGGCCTGCGCCAGGCCGGGCAGGACGGCGGCACCGGCGGCCAAGGCAAGCAGCCAGGCCAGGCGGCGGGGACGACAGCTTCGGGTCGAACGTTCGGCACTGCGCACAATCGGGTCGTACATGGGTAAGTCTCCGATCAAAGGGCGCGCGGGCCCCGATGGCGCCGCGCGTGACGCAGGTCCGGGCATCGCCGGGGAAGGCGACGGAGGGGCCGGACGGAGGTACCTGGGAGGCCGGGGAGAGAGTCCGGCGCCAGGTAGGGACAACGTTGTCATCAATCGTGTGGTCAATCCGTGAGCAAGCGCATGGTTCGGGGAATCGGGCGGAGAGCGCGCTGCGCGCTGCGCGCGGTCGGCGGCCATCGGCGGAGCCCCTCGTGGCTGGGGCTTTCCGCGAACAGCGGATTTCTGGGGGTTGGCCGGGCGGGTGGGCTGCGCAGGGGACGCTGCAAGTACGTCCATGTAAGCTCGGTCGCCGCATCCATGCGGCTCACGCCCCTGCGCAGCCCACCCGCCCGGCCACGGACAGGTTCCTGCGCGGCCAGCCACGAAAGACAGAAGAAAAAAACAAAGGCAAAAGCCGGTCGCTGCGCTCTTCAATGCCTGATTTCTGACATTTCCTGGGTGCCGGCCAGCGGCCGGCACTACCGGGAAGCATTCACGCATGGCCGCAGATCGCGGAAATCTGTCGGGGGCGGGGGGGTGGGGGCCAGCAGGACCGTTGGCGCCATGGATGGCGCCATCGAGCCCCCATTGATGGGTTTACGGCGTGTCCTGCTGGCCCGCCAGCCCACAGGAAGCCAGCTCTTGCTGTTGCTGTTGCCGTTGCCCTGGCCTCGGCGGGTGCCGGGCGCCGCCCGGCCAGAGCCCTTCCCCCGCTTCCGGTACAATGTCGGGCCCGTTTCCCAACTACGGTTCCCCGGACATGATGGTCCTCGAGGGCGCGCCCGCCCTGTCGCCGTTCCGCCGCGAACGTCTTGAATCCCGCCTGCAGTCCATCGCTCCCTCCCTGCGCATCAGCGGTGCCTGGCACGTCTACTTCGTGCAGCCCGAAGGCAGCGCCGCCCCCGACCTGACCACGCTGTGCCGCATCCTCGAAGCGGCGCCGCAGGCCGAAGCCGTGGCCGAAGGCGCAGTCAGCCGCATCGTGGTGCCGCGCCTGGGCACGCTGTCGCCGTGGTCGAGCAAGGCCACCGAACTGGTCCGAGGTGCCGGCCAGCCGGTCAGCCGGGTCGAGCGTGGCCTGCGCATCGACGTGCAGGGTTGGCCGGCCGATGCCGCCGCCCAGCAGGCGCTGGTCAAGGCGCTGCACGACCCGATGACGCAGTCCGTGCTGGAGACCGTGGAACAGGGCCAGGCGCTGTTCTCGGCACCGGCCCGGGGTGAACTGGAGCGCGTGCCGGTGGACCAGCTGGAGGCCGCCAACCAGCGCCTCGGCCTGGCCATGGCCCAGGACGAGATCGACTACCTGCGCGAGCGTTTCACTGCGCTGGGCCGGTCGCCGTCGGACGTGGAACTGATGATGTTCGCGCAGGCCAATTCCGAGCACTGCCGCCACAAGATCTTCAACGCCAGCTGGACCATCGACGGCCAGGAGCAGGACCGCTCGCTGTTCCGGATGATCAAGAACACGCACCAGCAGACCCCGCAGCACACGCTCAGCGCGTACAGCGACAACGCCGCGGTGATTGAAGGCCATCCGGCGTCGCGTTACCGCCCGGATCCGGCCAGCGGCGAGTACCGCCGCGAGCCGCAGGTGCCCAGCGCGTTCCAGATCAAGGTGGAAACGCACAACCACCCGACCGCGATCGCGCCATTCCCGGGCGCCTCGACCGGTGCCGGTGGCGAGATCCGCGACGAAGGCGCGACCGGCCGCGGCGGCAAGCCCAAGGCCGGCCTGACCGGCTTCTCGGTTTCGCACCTGCGCATTCCGGAACTGCCGCAGCCGTGGGAGGCGCCGCGCGCGCTGAACCCGCGCATGGCACCGGCGCTGGAAATCATGACCGACGGCCCGCTCGGTGGCGCGGCGTTCAACAACGAGTTCGGCCGCCCGAACCTGCTCGGCTACTTCCGCAGTTTCGAACTGCCCGAAGGCGCCGATCTGGTGCGCGCCTACGACAAGCCGATCATGCTGGCCGGTGGCCTCGGCGCGATCGACCGCGTGCAGGTCGACAAGATCCCGCTGCAGGCCGGTGATGCGGTCATCGTGCTGGGTGGCCCGGCGATGCTGATCGGCCTGGGCGGCGGTGCCGCCAGTTCGGTGGCCTCCGGTGAAAGCGCCGAGGACCTGGACTTCGCCAGCGTGCAGCGCGACAACCCGGAAATGGAACGCCGCTGCCAGGAGGTCATCGACCGCTGCGTGGCGATGGGCGCCGACAACCCGATCAAGTTCTTCCACGATGTCGGCGCCGGTGGCCTGTCCAATGCCATCCCCGAACTGCTGCACGACTCCAGGGTCGGCGGCGTGATCGATCTGGGCAAGGTGCCCACCGATGATCCGTCGCTGTCGCCGATGCAGCTGTGGTGCAACGAATCGCAGGAACGCTACGTGCTGGGCGTGGCCCAGGAGCGCCTGGCCGAGTTCGCCGCGCTGTGTGCTCGTGAGCGCTGCCCGTTCGCTGCAGTTGGCGTGGCGACCGCCGAGGAACATCTGGTGGTGGCCTATGGCGCCGTGCCGGGCCACACCCCGGCCGACGCACCGATCGACCTGCCGATGGACGTGCTGTTCGGCAAGCCGCCGAAGATGCACCGCGACACTGCGCACCCGCCGGCACCGCGCTGGCCGGCGCTGAAGACCGGTGGCCTGGATCTGCAGGAAGCAGGCCTGCGCGTGCTCGCGCACCCGACGGTCGCCTCGAAGAACTTCCTGGTCACCATCGGTGATCGCAGCGTCGGTGGCCTGACCGCACGCGAACAGATGGTCGGTCCGTGGCAGCTGCCGGTGGCCGACGTGGCGATCACCCTGGCCGACTTCGACGGCGTCGCCGGCGAAGCGATGTCGATCGGCGAGCGCACCCCACTGGCCCTGCTCGATGCGGCTGCTTCGGCACGCATGGCGGTGGGTGAAGCGCTGACCAACCTGTGCGCGGCGCCGGTCGATGCGCTGGATGAGATCAAGCTGTCGGCGAACTGGATGGCCGCGGCCGGCCACCCGGGCGAAGACGCACTGCTGTACGACGCGGTGAAGGCAGTGGGCATGGAGCTGTGCCCGCAGCTGGACATCAGCATCCCGGTGGGCAAGGACTCGTTGTCGATGCAGGCGCAGTGGCACGACCAGGGTGAGGCGCACAAGAGCGTGTCGCCGGTGTCGCTGGTGATCTCGGCGTTCGCGCCGGTGGCCGACGTGCGCCAGCAGTTGACCCCGCTGCTCGACCGGGAGGTGGACAGCGAGCTGTGGCTGATCGGCCTGGGGGCCGGCAAGCAACGCCTGGGTGGTTCGATCCTGGCCCAGGTGCATGCCGACCACAGCGAACTGCCGGCCTTTGCCGGTGCCGCCCCGGACCTGGACGATCCGCAGCGCCTGCGGGGTTTCTTCGAACTGATCCGCGATGCGCGCCAGTCCGGCCTGCTGCTGGCCTATCACGACCGCAGCGACGGCGGTGCCTTCGCCGCGTTGTGCGAAATGGCCTTCACCTCGCGCCTGGGCCTGGACATCACCCTCGATGCCTGGGGTGACGATCCGTTCCGCAGCCTGTTCAACGAAGAACTGGGTGCGGTGGTGCAGATCGCACGCGAAGACCGCGCCGCGTTTGCCGACCTTGTCGAACGCCATGCATTGACCGAATGCGCGCAGCGCATCGCCAAGCCGACCACCGCACCGGTGGTGCGCGTGTCGCTGGGTGGCGAAAGCCTGGCCGAATGGCGCTGGGAAGCGTTGTTCGACGCGTGGTGGTCGGTTACCCACGCGATGCAGAAGCGCCGCGACAATCCGGCCAATGCCGACGCAGAGCGCGAGGTGGCACGTGCCTTCAACGCACCGGGCCTGAAGCCGAAGCTAAGTTTCGATCTCAACGAAGACGTGGCCGCACCGTTCATCAGCAGCGGTGCGCGCCCGCGCGTGGCCGTGCTGCGCGAGCAGGGCGTCAATGGCCAGATCGAAATGGCCAACGCCTTCGAACGCGCCGGCTTCCGCGCCTTCGACGTGCACATGAGCGACCTGATCGAAGGCCGCGTGGCGCTGCAGGACTTCACCGGCCTGGTGGCCTGTGGTGGCTTCAGCTATGGCGACGTGCTCGGTGCCGGCCGTGGCTGGGCTACCTCGATCCTGGAGCGCAGCGTACTGCGTGATGCCTTCGCCGCGTTCTTCGCACGCGAAGACAGCTTCGCGCTGGGCGTGTGCAATGGCTGCCAGATGATGAGCCAGCTGAAGAACATCATTCCGGGTGCCGAGCACTGGCCGCAGTTCCGCCGCAATGCCAGCGAGCAGTTCGAAGCCCGTACCGCACTGCTGGAAGTGGTGGAGTCGCCGTCGATCCTGCTGCGTGGCATGGCCGGCTCGCGCCTGCCGGTGGCGGTGGCGCATGGTGAAGGCCAGGCAGTGTTCGACACGGCCGTCGACCAGGCCGCGGCCCGCGTCTCGCTGCGTTACATTGATGGCCATGGCAACGTTGCCAGCCAGTATCCGCTGAATCCGAATGGTTCGCCGGATGGCATCACCGGCCTCACCAGCAGCGACGGCCGGGTCACCATCATGATGCCGCACCCCGAGCGCACCCCGCGCGCGCTCAACATGAGCTGGGCGCCGGCCGAATGGCAGGGTGATTCGCCGTGGATGCGCATGTTCCGCAACGCACGGGTGTGGTGCGGCTGATCGCAGCATTGCGCGCACGGCGCAATGCCATCGCGTATGGAAAACCCGCCGCGTTGCCGGCGGGTTTTTCTTTGCGCGCGCGAAACCCTTGTCGCGTCCGCTAGTTACATCGGTTTTCATGCGCCAGCAGTTCGTCACGTGTGCATAACGAAGTTCTTTTATAAACACGCGAAATGGTGAACTGCTTCACGGCAATAGGATTTGCCGTGTCAAAGTCTTGACGATCTGCAAAGTTGCCGTTAACACTTGAAGCCCGTTTCAGAATCATTCATTTCGCAGTAACCGCTTGGCGCATGCGCTCGGGTTTCTGTCGCTGCGCGCCGTTCGGCATTACCCGCAGTAAATCACGCGAATAGACGCCCCCAGGGGACGCTGGGCCAGAAGGCTCGGCGATGGCGTCGCTTTGCCCAAAACCAGTCCAATCAGGAGCCGTACCGATGAATCGGATTTATCGCAAGGTCTGGAACAAAGCATTGGGTCAGTTGGTGGTGGCCTCGGAGCTGGCCTCCTCCGACAGCAGCGGTGGTGTTGTCGACCAGCGCCGCGATACGACACAGGCCACGCCCGCGCTGTTGGCGGTGGCACTGGGCCTGGTATTGGGATTGGGCATGAGCAGTTCCGCCGCTGCACAGTCGGTGCAGATCGGTGGCAGCGCCACCTGTGTGGCACTCAGCGGCAAGCTGCTGGAAAAGTGCCTGGTTGAAGGCACGGCCAGTGCCAAGGGCAGCAACGCGGTGGCGATCGGTGGCAACAGCAGCGCCAGTGCAGCCAACAGCGTTGCGCTGGGCGCAGGCTCCAAGGCTACGCGCGCCAACACGGTGTCTGTCGGCGATGCCGGCAAGGAACGGCAGATCACCAACGTGGCCGCCGGTACCCAGGCCACCGATGCGGTGAACAAGGGGCAGCTGGATGCGCAGGCGCGCGCCACGCAGGCCGCGCTGGCGGATGTCGCCGCAGCTGGGGACCGCTACTTCAAGGCTGATGGCGCAGGTGATGACAGCGACGCGGCCAAGATCGACGGGCAAGGCGCGGTAGCCGCCGGTGCCGGCGCCCAGTCCTTGGCCAATGCCACCACCGCCGTCGGCACCCAGGCCATTGCCGCCGGTCTCGGCGCCAGTGCGTTCGGACAAGGCGCATTGGCGATCGGCGATGCCAGCGTGGTGGTCGGGCAGAGCGCCGCAGCGTTCGGTCTCGGTGACACCGCCGTTGGCGCCAGCGCCTATGCCGCCAGCGAGAACGGCGCGGCCACCGCGCTGGGTGCGTTGTCCGAAGCAAGCGCCGACGGCGCCACTGCCGTAGGTGGTGGCGCTGTGGCGATGGGCCCAGGCAGTTCCGCACTGGGTCGAGGCGCCACTGCCGCAAACGAAGCCTCGATTGCGGTGGGTGCATTCAGTACCGCCGTGGGCGAATACAGCACCGCACTGGGCTCCAATTCGGCGGCGGTTGCCACCGGCAGCGTGGCGCTGGGCGCAGGCTCGCTGGCCGACCGTGTCGATACGGTGTCCGTCGGTGCGACCGAGTACGGCCTGACCCGGCAGATCACCAGCGTTGCGGCAGGTACTGAAGATACCGACGCGGTCAATGTCGGCCAGCTGAAGGACGTGGCTGCCGTGGCCGATGCCACCGCCAAGCGGTTCCAGGCTACTGGCAGCAGCAACAGCGATGCCGGCGCGCTGGCCGAAGGTGACGAGGCACTGGCGGCCGGCGAGGCGGCCAACGCCATCGGCAACGGCGCCACCGCTGTGGGCGCGGGCGCCAACGCCATTGCGCAGAATGCGACCGCCGTGGGCAACAACGCACTGGCCTCGGGCCAGAACAGTGCCGCGTTCGGCAACAACGCACAGGCCAACGGCCCGGGCAGCGTCGCCGTCGGTGGTGCCGCTGTTGATGCCGATGGCAATCCGCTGATCACCAGTGGCGGCGTGCCGGTGGAAACCGGCGCCACCAGCGCCGGTGTCGGTGGCACCGCGGTGGGCGCCAGTGCCGAAGCCAGTGGATTTGCGGCGTCGTCCTACGGCGTTGGCGCGTATGCCGCCGGTGCGCAGTCGTCGGCATTCGGTGCGGTCGCCAATGCCATCGGTGACTACTCCACCGCACTGGGTACGCAGAGTACCGCCACTGGTAGCAGCAGCGTCGCCATCGGCGGCCCGGCCGACCTGATTCCGGGCCTGGGCTTCTTCGTGCAGACCCAGGCCAGCGGTGAAGCGGCGACGGCCGTCGGCGCCGGTGCCATCGCCAGCGGTGATCGTGCGGTGGCCAACGGCAGCCTGACCGAAGCGTCCGGTGCGGAATCCACCGCCGTCGGCTACTTCGCTTACGCCCCGGGTGAGAATGCCAGCGCACTCGGCGCGCAGACCTGGGCCAGCGGCGCGCAGAGTACCGCCGTCGGGTACTACGCCACCGCGCGTGGCGCCAACAGTGTCGCGCTTGGCGCGAATTCCGAAGCGGTGCGCGCCAACAGCGTGGCCGTCGGCAGTGCCGGCAACGAACGGCAGATCACCAGCGTCGCTGCCGGCAGCGAAGCCACCGATGCAGTGAACAAGGCGCAGCTGGACGCCGTGGCCAGTACCGCGGACAACACCGCGCGCTTCTTCCAGGCCCAGCCGGAAGCGGGCAGTAATGCCGGTGCGCTCGCCGAGGGCGAAGGCGCGGTGGCGGCCGGTTCGTCGAGCAATGCGATCGGCGCCGGTGCGGTTGCACATGGCGCCGCCGCTTCGGCGATCGGTGATGACAGCGTGGCGGTGGGTCGCAACAGCAGCGCCACCGGCAACGGCGGTGTTGCCATCGGTGGCCTCGGCCAGGCCTACGACGAGTACAACCAGCCGATCATCGGTGCCGACGGCACGGCGCAGCAGGTAGGCACCACCGCCGTCGCCAACGCCACCGCAGTGGGCAGCGGCGCACAGGCCACCGGCGCCGCCAGCAGCGCGTTCGGCAATGCGGCCAAGGCCAGCGGGGACAACAGCTTCGCTGCTGGCGGCACGTCGCGTGCAACCGGCAGCTATGCGGTCGCGGTTGGTGACAGCGCCTTCGCCAGCAGCGATGACAGCACCGCGGTAGGGGGTTACAGCTGGGCGACGGCCAGTGGCGCAGCAGCGTTCGGTTCGGGTGCGTGGGCCACCGCCACCAACGCGTCGGCCTTTGGCAACGCGGCCTGGGCCAGTGGCAGCGGCGCAACCTCCATCGGCTACAACAGCTGGGCCAATGGGGCCAGTTCCACTGCGGTCGGCCGCGGTGCGTTCGGCTATGGCGACAACAGCGTGGCACTGGGCTTCCAGGCGCTGGGCAACAGCATCAACAGCATCGCCATCGGTACCAATACGGTGGCCGGCGGCGAAAGTGCGATCGCATTGGGCGCCGGCAGCAACGCCAGCGCCAGCAATGCTGTCGCGCTCGGTGCCGGTTCGGTTGCCAGCCGTGCACGCACGGTGTCGGTGGGCAGCAGCGGCAACGAACGCCAGGTCACCAACGTCGCTGCCGGTACCCAAGCCACGGACGCGGTGAACAAGGCACAGCTGGATGCAGTGGCAACCACCGCCACCACCACCAGCCGCTTCTTCCAGGCCAGCGGCAACGGCGACGACGTGACTGGTGCCCTGGTGGACGGTGACAACGCGCTGGCCGCCGGTGATGCGGCCAACGCCATCGGCAACGGCGCCACCGCGCTCGGCAGTGGTGCCAATGCGCTGGCCAACAACGCGCAGGCGATCGGCTTCAACGCGCTGGCCAGCGCCGCCAACGCCAGCGCCGTCGGTGCCAACGCGCAGGCCACCGGTGAGTACGCCACCGCACAGGGCGCGGAAAGCGAAGCCAGCGGCGAGCAGAGCGCGGCGTTCGGCGCGGCCAGCGTTGCCAGTGGCGCCGGAAGCACTGCCAATGGCGTTCTGTCCGAAGCGTCCGGTGAAGAGGCCGTAGCCATGGGCTACTTCAGCAATGCCAGCGGCGATGCGGCCACCGCTGTCGGCAGCGAGAGCGTGGCCAGCGGCACCGCGTCGGCAGCGTTCGGCATCGGTGCAGAAGCGACCGGTGGCTACAGCACCGCCATCGGTGGCTATGCGCAGGCCTCGGCGTTCAACGCCACCGCCTTCGGCAACTTCGCCAATGCCTCCGGTTCCAACAGTGTGGCAGTGGGTGGCGATGCGGAAGCCTCCGGTGCCTACAGCACGGCCACCGGCCAGGGCAGCCTGGCCACCGGCACCAACAGTGTTGCCGTCGGCGGTTCGCTGTTCGGCGTGCTGGCCACCGAAGCATCGGGCAACTACTCCACCGCCGTCGGTGGTGGCGCCTGGTCCGGTGGCATCAACAGCACCGCACTGGGCAACGCCGCCGAATCGCGCGCGGCCAACAGCGTGGCGCTGGGTGCCGATTCGATCGCCGACCGCGACAACACCGTGTCGGTGGGCGGTGGTGGCAATACCCGCCAGATCACCAACGTGGCTGCTGGCACGCAGGGCACTGATGCGGTCAACAAGAACCAGCTCGACGCCGTAGCCGCTGCAGCGGAAAAGACCAGCAGGCAGTTCCAGGCCAGTGGCAACGCCGATGGTGAAACCGGCGCCCTGGTTGAGGGCGACAACGCGTTGGCCGCCGGTGATGCGGCCAACGCCATCGGCAACGGCGCCACCGCACTCGGTAGCGGCGCCAATGCGCTGGCGGCCAACGCCACGGCGGTGGGCCTCGATGCGCTGGCCACCGGCGACAACGCCGCAGCGTTGGGCAGTGCCGCACAGGCCACCGGCGAAGACAGCCTTGCGCTCGGCACCGGCGCCAGCGCCAGCGAGCTGGGTGCCAGTGCCGTGGGTGCGCGTGCACAGGCCAGTGGTGCATACAGCACCGCGACCGGCACTGAATCCAACGCCAGCGGCACGCAGGCACTGGCCAGCGGCTTCCGCAGCGCCGCCTCGGCCGATGGCACCACCGCCGTCGGTGGCTATGCCGAAGCAAGCGGACGCCTCGGCACCGCGTTGGGCTATGGCTCGGCGGCCAGTGGTGCCAACACCACGGCAGTCGGCTTCGGCGCTGCCGCGGCCGGTACCGGTGCCGTGGCCGTAGGTCAGTCCAGCGAGGCCAGTGGCGAGGAGAGTGTGGCCATTGGTGGCAGCACCTTCTTCGGCTTGATCCCGTCGCGTGCCAGCGGCACTGGTGCAGCGGCATTCGGTGCGGGTGCGTGGGCGACCGAAGACTACGCGACCGCGATCGGCTGGAACTCGTGGGCGGATGCGGCGGATGCCACTGCGCTGGGTGCCGGTGCCACCGCCAGTGGGTTGAACAGCGTGGCGCTGGGCGCCGGCTCCAAGGCCGAGCGCGACAATACCGTGGCTGTGGGAACCGCGGGCGGTGAGCGCCAGGTGACCCATGTTGCAGCCGGCACTGAAGCCACCGATGCGGTGAACAAGGGCCAGCTGGACGCGGTGGCCAGCGTTGCCGACAAGACCAGCCGCCAGTTCCAGGCCAGCGGCAATGCCGATGGCGAAGCAGGCGCACTGGTGGAGGGTGACAACGCGCTCGCCGCTGGCAATGCGGCCAATGCAATTGGCAACGGCGCTACCGCGTTGGGCAGCGGCGCAACGGTGGTCGCTGCCAATGCCACGGCGGTCGGCGTCGACGCACTGGCCACGGCCGAGCAGAGCGTGGCCATCGGCAGCGGTGCCAGCAGCACCGCAGACAGTGCCGTTGCGCTGGGTGCACAGAGCAGCAGCGGCGGCGCCGCCAGCATTGCGATCGGCGCGCAGTCGCAGTCGCAGGGCATCGGGGCGACCGCTGTCGGCGGCATGGCCGAGGCCGCCGGCCTTGCGGCTACCGCAGTGGGCTACGGCGCGATCGCCGATGGCCGCGAAACGACCGCAGTCGGCAACTTCGCGCAGGCCAGCGGCTGGCGCGCCACGGCGTTTGGTGCAGGTGCCAGCGCCGGCTTCTTCGGCACCGCCGTAGGCAGTGCTGCGCAGGCCGCCGATGTTTCCACGGCGGTGGGCCAGGGCACCATCGCGCAGATCGCCGGCGCCGGCTTCGGCGTGCAGGCAAAGGCTGGCGAGTACGGCACCGCTCTGGGCAACAACGCCGCCACCGGGTTGAACGGCGTGGCGGTCGGCTTCAACGCACTGGCCGGACAGGATGCCGCCAGCGCCAGCGCCGGCCAGTTCACTACCGCCATCGGCAGTGAAGCGTGGGCCACCGAAGATGGCGCCACCGTGGTCGGTTACAACAGCTATGCGCAGGCCAGCAACGCGACGGTGCTCGGCAGCAACACCTGGACCACCAAGGACGCCGGTAACAGCGTCGCGTTGGGCGCGGGCTCGCTGGCCGACCGCGCCAACACGGTGTCGGTGGGTGCTGCGCAGGAGTGGGTCGATGCCGCCGGCGTCACCCACAGCGCGATCAACCGCCAGCTCACCAATGTCGCGGCGGGTACGCAGGCCACCGATGCGGTGAACAAGGGCCAGCTCGATGCAGTGGCCGCCACCGCCGATGCGGTCGGCCAACGCTTCAAGGCCAACGGTTCGGGTACCGCCAGTGCCACCGGCACCGATGCCGTGGCCATTGGCGGCAACGCCAACGCCAGTGGCGGCCGCAGCAATGCGTTGGGCAGCGGTGCCGCGGCCATCGGCAATGCGACGCTGGCACTGGGTGCCAACAGCGGCGCCAGCGGCAACAACTCGGTGGCATTGGGTGCCGGTTCGCGCGCGCTGGAGGCCAACGTGGTCTCGGTCGGCGGTGGCAACGGCACCGCCGGTCCGGCCACGCGGCGCATCGTCAACGTCGCCGACGGCCGCATCGCTGCCGGCAGCACCGATGCGATCACCGGCTCCCAGCTCAACGTCACCAACCAGCGGGTGGGAGCAGTGGAAACCCGCGTGGGTGACTTCGACTCGCGCATCGCGACGGTCGAGACCACGGCGGCCAGTGCGGTCGGCTACGACGACGCCAGCCGTGACCGACTGACCCTGTCCGGTTTCCAGGGCACCACCATCGACAACGTCGGTGCCGGCAGCATCGCCGCCGGTAGCCGCCAGGCGATCAACGGCGGGCAGCTGTTCCAGTCGCTAAGTGATGCCGCCAGCTTCCTCGGCGGTGGCGCCAGCGTTGGCATGCAGGGCGTGTTCGTGGCGCCGAACTACGTGATCCAGGGCGCCACCTACAGCAACGTCGGCGATGCGCTGGGCGCGCTGGACCGCAAGGTCAGCGAGATCGACCGTCGCACCGCCGGTGGCACGCGTGCCGGAACCGCCAGCCTGCGCGCGATGAGTGCCTCGCTGGATGACAGCCCGCTGGCCAGCGCCGCGGATGCGCGTGCAACAGCCGATGCAGCACCGGCCGGCACCGCGCGGGTGCAGGGCACGCCGACGGCCGCCGCGGCGGGTGCTGGCATTCCGGTCGGGACCCCGGCGACCGGCGCCAATGCGGTGGCCATGGGCGAGGGCGCCGTCGCCAGCGGCGCGTCGTCCACCGCCGTCGGCCAGGGTGCCAGTGCCACGGCTGCCAACGCCGTGGCACTGGGCCAGGGTTCGGTCGCTGATCGTGCCAACACCGTGTCGGTCGGCAGCGAAGGCAACGAACGCCAGGTCACCAACGTCGCCGCCGGCACCACCGCCACCGACGCCGTCAACAAGGGCCAGCTGGACCGTGGCGTGGCCACGGCGAACAGCTACACCGACAGCCGCGTCCAGGCCGTCGCCGACAGCTTCGATGTGTTCAAGGGTGAAATCGATGGACGCCTGCGCCACATGGACCGCCGCATCGACCGCCAGGGTGCGATGAGTGCGGCGATGCTCAACATGGCCACCAGTGCCGCCGGTATCCGCACCCAGAACCGGGTCGGCGTCGGCATCGGTTTCCAGGGCGGCGAGTCGGCGTTGTCGCTGGGCTACCAGCGTGCGATCAGCGATCGCGCCACGGTTACCTTCGGCGGTGCCTTCAGCAGTGACGACAGCTCGGTTGGCGTCGGTGCCGGCTTCGGCTGGTAAGCCAAACCACTGCGCCGGCGGCCACCCACGCCGGCGCCAAACCTGCAAACAGGGCCTGGGGGGAGGTCACGGCAATCCCGGCTGGGCCGGCCGGGAGTCGTCAAGGAATGATGGCCGCAGTGTTGGTTCGATCCATGACCCAGAAGAGGAATTCGACGTGATCAAGAAGCAGAACCTTCGCATCAATGTGCTTGCCGCCGCCGTGCTGTCGATGACCGCCGTCGGTGCCGTCCACGCCGCCGGGTTGCCGACCCGTGAACCGGTGCGCCAGGCCAGCACCGCCGAGCCGGGCACCCAGCGCATCATCGTCAAGTACCGTGCCGGCACCGCTGCGGCGGGCGACCGGTCGGCCAAGCTGTCCACCGTGCAGTCCGCGCTGACCCGCGCCAGCCTGTCCGGTGGCACTACCCGCGCCAGCGCGCTCGGCCCGCAGGTCGTGCGCAGGCTGGGCGTCGGTGCCGACCTGATCCGCCTGCAGGGGCGCCTGGCGCCTGCCGAACTGCAGCGCGTGCTGAAGGAACTGAAGGCCGATCCGTCTGTGCAGTACGCCGAGGCCGATGTGAAGCTGCGCCGTACCGAGCTGCGTGCCGGTGACGTGCAGCCGGCGCTGGCGCCGAATGATCCCTACTACCAGCAGTACCAGTGGCACCTGCACAACGCCACCGGCGGCATCAACGCACCGTCGGCGTGGGATGTATCGCAGGGCGAAGGCGTGGTGGTGGCGGTACTCGACACCGGCATCCTGCCGCAGCACCCGGACCTGGTCGGCAACCTGCTGGAAGGCTACGACTTCATCAGCGATGCCGAGACGTCGCGCCGTGCCACCAACGATCGCGTGCCGGGCGCGCAGGACTATGGCGACTGGGTCGAGAACGACAACGAGTGCTACACCGGCTCCGTCGCCGAGGACAGTTCCTGGCACGGTACCCATGTGGCCGGTACCGTGGCCGAGCAGACCAACAACGGCGTCGGCATGGCCGGTGTCGCGCACAAGGCCAAGGTGCTGCCGGTCCGCGTGCTCGGCAAGTGCGGTGGCTACCTTTCCGATATAGCCGACGCCATCACCTGGGCCTCCGGCGGCACGGTGGCCGGCGTACCCGCCAATGCCAACCCGGCCGAAGTCATCAACATGAGCCTCGGCGGCAGCGGCAGCTGCGACGGGACCTACCAGGAAGCGATCAATGGCGCGATCTCGCGTGGCACCACGGTGGTCGTGGCGGCCGGCAACGAGACCGACAACGCCTCCAAATACCGTCCAGCCAGTTGCGACGGCGTGGTGACCGTCGGCGCCACCCGCATTACCGGCGGCATCACCTACTACTCCAACTACGGCACCCGCGTGGACCTGTCCGGTCCGGGTGGTGGTGGCAGCGTCGACGGCAATCCCGGCGGCTACGTCTGGCAGTCCGGTTCCGATGCGGCCACCACGCCGGAGTCGGGCAGCTACAGCTACATGGGCATGGGCGGCACGTCGATGGCCTCGCCGCACGTGGCTGCCGTCGCTGCACTGGTGCAGAGCGCGCTGATCGCCAAGGGCAAGGATCCGCTGGCCCCCGCCGCGATGCGCACCCTGCTGAAGGAAACCGCGCGTCCGTTCCCGGTCAGCATCCCGACCGCCACTCCGATCGGCACCGGCATCGTCGATGCCAAGGCGGCGCTGGCAAAGGCGCTGGAAGAGCCGTGCACCGAGAACTGTGGACCGGTGGCGACGCCGCTGACCAACAAGGCCGCCGTGGGGGGGCTGAACGGCACGGCCGGCAGCAGCCGCCTGTACAGCTTCGAGGCAGCCGCTGGCAAGCAGCTCAGCGTGATCACCTACGGTGGCACCGGCAACGTGTCCGTCTACATCGCCCAGGGTCGCGAGCCGAGCGCCAGCGACAACGATGGCAAGTCGACCCGTCCCGGCACGTCCGAAACGGTACGGGTGAACAAGCCGGTGGCAGGCACCTACTACATCAAGGTAGTGGGCGAAGCGGCCTACAACGGCGTGAGCATCCTCGCCACGCAGTAAGCCTGACGTGTCGTAGTTGAACGGCCGAGGCCCGTCATCCTGTGTGACGGGCTTCGTCTTTTTGCGAAAGCTGGCCGCAGGGCGGCGGAAATCATGGCTTAACTGCTAAAGTCGGTCCGATTGACAGGAGAGTCACGTGAACGCGCTCGCTGCAACCGTTACCGACGATGCCGAAGGCCGCATCCTGGATGCGCTGCTGGCACGCGGCCGGCTCAAGGAAGGAGACCTGGCGCGCGCGCGGCCGTTGCACGCCGAGGCCGGCGGCAGCCTGCTGGGCCTGCTGGTGCGCCTGGGCCTGGTGTCTGAACGCGACCAGGCACAGACCAGCGCGGAGGTGCTGGGCCTGCCGCTGCTGGAGGGCAGGCAGGTGCCGGAGGCCCCGCCACAGGCACTGGCCGAGGGCATGCCACTGTCGCTGCGCTTCCTGAAGCAGTTCCATGTGTGCCCGCTGGAGTTGAATGAACACGGGGTGCGTCTGTGGCTGGCCGATGCCCACGATGCCTATCCGCAGCAGGCCGTGCAGTTGGCGCTGGGGGTTCCGGTGACACCGGTGCTGGGCATGCGTGCGGAGATCGATGACCTGGTCGAGCGCTGGTTCGGCCAGGGCCGCAGCGCGATGGGCGCGATCGTCGAAACCGCCGATGGCGAGGGCGGTGCGGTCGATGACATCGAGCACCTGCGCGACCTGGCCTCGGAAGCGCCGGTGATCCGCCTGGTCAACTTGGTGATCCAGCGTGCGGTGGAACTGCGCGCGTCGGACATCCATGTCGAACCGTTCGAGAGCCGCCTGAAGGTCCGCTACCGTGTCGATGGCGTGCTGGTGGAGGGCGAAAGCCCGCCGGCCAACCTCACCGCAGCGGTGATCAGCCGCATCAAGATCATGGCCCGGCTCAACATTGCCGAGCGCCGCCTGCCGCAGGACGGCCGCATCATGCTGCGCGTGCAGGGCAAGGAGCTGGACCTGCGCGTGAGCACCGTGCCGACCGCGCACGGCGAAAGCGTGGTGATGCGCCTGCTCGACCGCGAGACAGTGGTGTTTGATTTCCACCGGCTGGGGTTCACCGATGCGTTCCTGCCGCAGTTCCGCAAGGTGCTGGAACAGCCGCACGGCATCCTGCTGGTGACCGGCCCGACCGGCTCGGGCAAGACCACCACGCTGTACACCGCGCTGAGCCAGCTCAATACCGCCGACGTCAAGATCATCACGGTCGAGGACCCGGTCGAGTACCAGATCGAGGGCATCAACCAGATCCAGGCCAAGCCGCAGATCGGCCTGGACTTCGCCAACGCGCTGCGCAGCATCGTGCGCCAGGATCCGGACATCATCATGATCGGCGAAATGCGCGATCTGGAAACCGCGCGCATCGCGATCCAGTCGGCACTGACCGGCCATCTGGTGCTGTCCACCCTGCACACCAACAATGCCGCCGGTGGTATCACCCGCCTGCTCGACATGGGCGTGGAAGACTACCTGCTCACCTCCACCATCAACGGGATTCTGGCCCAGCGCCTGGTGCGCCGGCTGGAACCGACCCACGCCGAGCGCTACGAGGCTTCGCCGGAGGAAATCAAACGCTTCGAGCTGCGCCGCCTGCAGCCGGAAGGGCCGATCCATCTGTTCCGCCCCAGGCCCTCGGCGCTGGCGCCGACCGGTTACCTCGGTCGTACCACCATCATGGAATTCCTGGTGATGAACGATGCGCTGCGGCGTTCGGTGATGCGCCGCGACGGCATGGGCGAGATCGAACGCATTGCCCGCGAAGCCGGCATGCGCACGATGTACGAAGACGGCCTGTCCAAGGCCCTCAGTGGGCAGACGACCATCGAGGAAGTCCTGCGTGTCACCGAGGAAAGCTGATGCGCGCAGGACGACGGGGCTGACATGCCGACCTACCGTTACAAGGCACTGAATCCGCACGGCGAGATCTTCGACGGGCAGATGGAAGCGGCCAGCGAGGCCGAGCTGGTCGCGCGCCTGCAGGACCAGGGCCATCTGCCGATGGAGACACAGCTGGCCGATGGCGGTGCGATCGGTGGCGGTACCTGGCGCAACCTGTTCCGCCAACGGCCGCTGCAGGGCGCGGCATTGCTGCAGTTCACCCAGCAGCTGGCGACACTGCTCGGTGCGGGCCAGCCGCTGGACCGCGCGCTGTCGATCCTGCTCGGGTTGCCCGAAGACGATCGTTCGCGTCGCGCGATCGCCGACATCCGCGATGTGGTGCGCGGTGGCGCGCCGCTGTCGACCGCACTGGAACGCCAGCACGGGTTGTTCTCGCGCCTGTACGTGAACATGGTGCGTGCCGGTGAGGCCGGCGGCAGCCTGCACGAAACCCTGCAGCGCCTGGCCGACTACCTCGAACGCAGCCGGGCCCTGCAAGGCAAGGTGATCAACGCGCTGGTGTACCCGGCCATCCTGCTGGTGGTGGTGGGTGGTGCGCTGCTGTTCCTGCTTGGCTACGTGGTGCCGCAGTTCGCGCAGATGTACGAGAGCCTGGATGTGGCGCTGCCGTGGTTCACCAACGCAGTGCTGCAGCTGGGCCTGTTCGTGCGTGACTGGTGGGTGCTGCTGCTGGTGGTGCCGGCGCTGGTGGCGCTGTTCTTCGAACGCAAGGCGCGGCAGCCGGCCTTCCGGTTGGCGCTGGATGGTTGGCTGCTGCAGCGTCGCGGCATCGGCCGCCTGCTGGGTGAACTGGAGACTGCCCGGCTGGCGCGCACGCTGGGTACCCTGCTGCGCAATGGCGTACCGCTGCTGGGTGCCCTGGGCATCGCCCGCAACGTGCTGGGCAACCGCGCGCTGGCTGCCGATGTGGAAACCGCCGCCGATGAAGTGAAGAACGGTGCCGGCCTGTCGCTGGCGCTTTCGCGAGGCAGGCGTTTCCCGCGCCTGGCCCTGCAGATGATCCAGGTTGGCGAGGAGTCCGGCGCACTCGATACCATGCTGTTGAAAGCGGCTGACACCTTCGAACAGGACAGCGCCCGCCGCATCGACCGCCTGTTGGCGGCGATGGTGCCAGCGATCACCCTGGTGCTGGCCTCGGTGGTGGGTGCGGTGATCGTTGCCGTGCTGGTGCCGCTGTACGACCTGACCAATGCCATCGGTTGACGATGGATCCCTACGCAACCCCGACACTCCGCAACTGAAAGGACCGACCATGATTGCTTCCCGTCGACCGATCCGCCTTTCCTTCACCGCAGCGCGCAACCAGTCGGGCATGAGCCTGCTGGAGATCATCATCGTCATCGTGCTGATCGGCGCGGTGCTGACCCTGGTCGCCAGCCGCGTGCTGGGTGGCGCCGACCGCGGCAAGGCCAACATTGCCAAGGCACAGGTGCAGACCGTCGCATCCAAGGTCGACAACTACCAGATCGATACCGGCAAGCTGCCCGGCTCGCTCAATGATCTGGTGACTGCGCCGGCTGGCGTGGCTGGCTGGCTGGGGCCCTATGCCAAGCCGGCCGATCTGAACGATCCGTGGGGCCATGCGCTGGAATACCGCACGCCGGGCGAGGGCCAGCCGTATGAGCTGATCAGCCTGGGCAAGGACGGCAAGGCCGGTGGCAGCAGTGTCGACGCCGACATCCGCTACCAGCCGTAACCGGGCATGTCGCGTTTCCTGCCGCGCCGGTTGCAACGCCCGCGCCTGCCCGGCAGGCGCGCAGCGGGCCTGTCGCTGCTGGAAATGCTGCTGGTGATCGCGCTGATCGCCGCGATCGGCCTGATCACCGCTGCCGGCCTGTCACGCGGTTTCGCTGGCATGCAGCTGCGCAGCGCCGGCAAGGACATCGCCAACCAGCTGCGCATGGTGCGCGCGCAGGCGATCACCCGCGGCGAGCCGCAGCGCTTTGTCATCGAGCCGGCCAAGCGGCGCTGGGAAGGCGCCAACCAGCGCCACGGTGACGTGCCGGCACAGCTGCAGGTGCAGTTCGAAGGCGCCGCGCAGCTGGCCACCGCGCCGGGGCAGGGCGTGATCGAGTTCCACCCCGATGGCGGCTCCAGCGGTGGCCGCATCCGGCTGCAGCGTGACGACGCCGAGTGGCGCATCGACGTGGGCTGGCTGACCGGTGAGGTCCGCTCTGGCCCTTGGCGGGCGCAATGAAGCGGCGCGCCCGCGGCTTCACCCTGCTGGAAGTGATCATCGCCTTCGCCCTGCTGGGCCTGGCGCTGACGCTGCTGCTGGGCAGCCTGTCCGGCGGCGCAAAACAGGTGCGCGATGCCGAGCTGCGCACGCGCGCGGTGCTGCATGCGCAGTCGCTGCTGGCCGAAACCGGCGTCGCCTCGCCGCTGCAGGCAGGCAGGCAGCAGGGAGACTGGGAGCAGGGGCGCTACCACTGGGAATTGCAGGTCCAGCCGTGGGCGGAGCCGCGCGCAGGCAATGTCGCGCAGGCAACGTCACCGGGAACCCCCTGGCTGGCCGAACTGCAGCTGCAGGTGCGCTGGGGTGACAGCGAGCGCGAACAGCTGCGCTGGCGCAGCCTGCGCCTGTTGCCGCCCGACCTGGAGAATGCGCGGTGAAGCGCCGTGCCGCAGGGTTCACCCTGGTCGAAGTAATGCTGGCCACCGTGCTGCTGGCCGGCGGCCTGGCATTGGCCTTTGCCAGCGTGCGCTCGGCGATGGCGGTCAGCCAGCGCGGCGAACAGATCGCCGCCGAAAGTGAACGCATGCGGGCGGTCGAGTCTCTGCTGCGCAGGCAGCTGGCCGGCGCACTGCGCACCCCGCTGGAGGTCCCGGACCCCACCCGCGAACCGGTGTTCTTCCAGGGCGAAGAACAGCGCATGCTGTTCGCCGCCGACCTGCCCGGCTACCTCGGCCGTGGCGGCTCCTACCTGCACGCGCTGCAGGTGGACGGACGCGAGGGGCAACAGCGCCTGCTGCTGGACCTGGTGTTGCTGCAGGAAGGCGAGCGCATCGCCGAGAATCCGCCACGCCCGCCGGAGGTGTTGGTTGAGAACCTGAAGTCGGTGCAGCTGCGCTATCGCGGCATCGATGCGGGCACCGGTCAGATGAGTGACTGGATGCCGCGCTGGGACGATACCCGGCGGCTGCCGATGCTGGTGGAGATCAGGATTGTGCCCGCCAAGGGCGCGCCCTGGCCACTGCTGGTGGTGGCACCGCGCGCCGGTGGCAGTGGAGGTGCGCGATGAACCGGCAACACGGTGCGGCGCTGGTGCTGGTGCTGTGGCTGATCGCATTGATGACCGCGCTGGTCGGTGCGTTCGCGCTGAGCGCACGGGTCGAGCATCTGCAGCAGCGGGTACTGGATGACGATGCACGCGGGCAGGAACGTGCGCGCGCCGGCCTGGAGTACGCGCTGCTGCGCCTGTCCGCTGATCCGCTGCGGGCGCCCTGGCGTGCCGATGGCCGCACCTACCGCTGGCAGTTCGATGACGCCAGCATCGAGATCAAGGTGCTGGACGAGAATGGCAAGATCAACCTCAACCTGGCCGACGTGACCCTGCTGACGGCGTTCCTCAAGGCACTCGGTGAAGACGAAGGCGCTGCCCGGCAGATGGCCGGCGCCATTGTTGACTGGCGTGATGAAGACAGCCTGCTGCAGCCCGGTGGCGGTGCCGAAGCGCCGGACTACGCGGCGGCCGGGTTGCCGTATGGCCCGCGCAACAAGCGCTTTGAGACACTCGGCGAACTGCAGCGGGTGCTGGGCATGCGCGGCCCGCTGTACAAGGCCATGCTGCCCCACCTGACCCTGTACAGCCGCCAGGCGCGCCCGGATCCCCAGTTCGCCAGCGCGCCGGTGCTGACCGCACTGGGGCTGGATGCGGATACCGTGCTGGCGCAGCGCGCCCAGCAGGAGCGTGACGCAGATACCGCTGGCGGTGCGACAACGCTTGCCAGCAGCAGCGGCACCTATAGTATCGAGTCCCGTGCAACCGACAGCAGTGGACGCCGGTCGGTGTTGCAGGCAGTGGTACGCAATGGCTCGGGCGGGGTTCCCGGGCGGTCCTACACAGTGCTTCGCTGGGAGCAGGGAATGACAGCAAGATGACGGCATGGCAGGACAGTGTGCGGCAGGTGCAGGGCCGGATCGGCCCGGGCGCCGGTCGTTTCCTGCGCTGGTGGCGGCAATCGCTGCTGGCGTGGGTGCCGGCCCGTTGGCAGTGGGCGCTGGGCTGGGCACAGGCGCGCCTGCTGCTGCAGCGCCAGGGTGACCAGCTGCAGGTCTGGCGTGAGGCCGGTGAACGCCGCGAAGCGGTTGCCAGCGTGCCATGGCCGCTGTCGCCGGTGGAACTGGACCGCGTGCTGGAACCGCGGCTGCGCAGCCTGCCACGGGTGTGGCTGCTGCCGGCCAGCGAGGTACTGCGTCGTCATCTGCGCTTGCCCGCGGCTGCGGCCGACCGCCTGCGCGCCGTGGTCGGTTTCGAGATCGACCGCCAGACGCCGTTCGAATCGAGCCAGGTCAGCTTTGACGTGCGTGAGCTGGGGGGCGCAGCCGAGGGCCAGCTGCAGGTCGAACTGATCGCCTGGCCGCTGCGCCAGCTGGAAGCGTGGCGGGCCAGCGTGGGCGAGTGGGCCGATGCACTGGCCGGTGTCGATGCCATCGACAGCGAGGGTGAGCCTCTGCAGGTGAACCTGCTGCCACCGGCGCAGCGCCAGTTGCGCGCGGATCCCATGCGGCGCTGGAACGTGCTGTTGGCCGTGGCCGCGCTGGTGATGCTGGTGCTGGCCGCCGTGCAGCTGCTCGACAACCGCCGTGACGCTGCCGATGCGCTGCGTGCGCAGGTCGAGCGCAGTGCACGCAGTGCGCGTGGTGTCGCCAGCGAACGCGCGCAGCTGCAGGCGCTGATCGATGGTGCCGCATTCCTGGAAAAGCAGCGCAGCCAGCGTGCCGGAACGGTGGAAATCTGGAATGAACTGACCCGGCGCCTGCCGGAGGGCACCTATCTGGAAAAGCTGGCCATCGAGAACAACAACCTGCAGCTGATCGGCCTGAGCCGCGAGGCGTCGCAGCTGGTGCAGCTGCTGCAGGACGCACCGCAGTGGCGCAAGGTCAATCTGACCGGCGTACTGCAGGCCGATGGTGCTGCCAGCGGCCGTGACCGTTTCACCATGACTGCCGAACTGCAGCCGTTGCCGGCTGCAGCCCCGGCCCGGGAGGCGGCCGATGCCGATGCCAAGCGCACGCCGTGACCGCTGGCTGGCACTGGCGCTGCTGCTGGCAGTGCTGGGCCTGGCCTACCTGCTGCTGGTGCACCCCTGGTTCACCCGGCCACTGCGTGAAATCGACGCCGACGTGGCCGCCCTGCGCGAGCGCGAACAGCGCGTGCAGGCGCAGCTGCAGCAGCAGCCGCAGATCGAACAACGCCTGCGCGCCACCCGCGAGGCACTGCAGCAGCGGCCGGGCTTCCTGCGTGAAGCCACCGCCGAAGCTGCAGCCGCTGCGCTCGGCGCGAAGCTGCAGGATGCGGTGGCGATGGCCAGCCCGGGCAACCGCAGCTGCACCATCAGCAACCGCACGCCACTGGCCGACAACCGTCGTGACGCCGAGTTCGTGCGCGTGGCCATGCAGGTGCGCCTGCGTTGCGGTGTGGCCGAACTGGCCACGGTGCTGCACAGCCTGGAAACCGGCAGCCCGCGCCTGTTCGTCGACAACCTCAACCTGATCGCGCAGCGCTTCCAGCAGTCGCCGAATGAATCCGGGCTCGGCTTGGACGTGTCGTTCGAACTGGCCGGTTACCTGCTGCCCGGTGCCGCTGCCGATGGCGCTGCGGCGGCACCGGCAGCCGAGCCGGGCGCGGCGCCGCAACCGCCTTCGGCTGCACCGGCACCCTCACCGGCTGCGCCGGAAGAGGGGCAGGAGGTGGCCGATGAAGCTTGAGCAGATCAGCCTGCGCACCGGTTTCCTGCTGGCACTGGCCGGCTGGGCGGCAGCGGTCTGGCTGGCCACCGGCTTCGGGCTGGGCAGCCAGCTGCCAGCTGCCGGCGGCAATGCCGACGCGGTGCCCTCGTTGCCGGTGCTGCCGCCGTTGGCTGCAGAACGCATGCCCAGCGCCGACAGCTACAGCGCAATCAGCGAGCGGCCGCTGTTCGCCGAGGACCGCAGGCCCAAGCCCTACCTGCTCGGTGGCAGCGAGCCCGCCGCCAGTGCCGCGCTGCGCCTGACCGGCGTGCTGCTGACCGGCAACTTCGGGATGGCCACTTTCACCACCGAGCAGAACCGCTCGCTGCGCCTGCGCCTCAACGGTGAAGCTGTCGACGGCTGGCAGCTGGTGGCGCTGCAGCCGCGCCAGGCCACCGTGATCGGCCCCGGTGGCAACCAGGTGCTGGAACTGGCGGTATTCAACGGGCAGGGCGGTGAACCGCCGACCGTACTGCGCGGCGCCAATGGTGTGCCGCCGGCAGGTGCGATCGTTGTGCCGCCCCCGGCAGGCGCTCCGCCGGCACCGCCGCCGGTTGCGGCAACCCCATCGCCGTCGCCTGCTGGCAGTGCGCCAGCGCCCTCGGCTGCGGCATCCGCCCCTGCCACCAACAACGGCCCCAGCGAAGCGCAGATGCAGGCCATCCGCGAACGCATCCAGGCCCGTCGCCGCCAGCTGCAGCAACAACAGCAGCAACAACAGCAGCAACAACCGTCGCCGCCCCCGGGCGATGGCACCAACCGATAGAGTGAATGCATGAGCCTGCGTTTCCTTCCCTGGTCCTTTGCCCTCGCGCTGCTGGTCGGCTGCAGCACCGTGTCCGCGCCGCACGTGCAGCGTAAGGGCAATCTGTCGCCCACCTCCGAGGCTGGCCGGGCGGCCGATGTCACCGCTGACGCCGCCCGTGACGCCCAGGGCGCGCCGCAGGCGGTGATCCGCCGTGGCACCGGCACCATGATCAACCGCGAAGCAGCCCGCGCACCGGCACCGGCGCTGCATGGCGCCAGCACCGGCGAGGCTACCTTCAACTTCGAAGGCGAATCGTTGCATGCGGTGGTCAAGGCCATCCTCGGCGACATGCTGGGCCAGAACTACGTGATCGCACCGGGGGTGCAGGGCACGGTCACCCTGGCCACCCCCAAGCCGGTGTCGCCGGCACAGGCGCTGAACCTGCTGGAGATGGTGCTGGGCTGGAACAACGCACGCATGGTCTACAGCGGTGGGCGCTACAACATCGTTGCCGCCGACCAGGCGCTGGCCGGTACGGTTGCGCCGAGCACGGCGCCAGCCGCCAGCGCGCGTGGCTTCGAGGTCCGCGTGGTCCCGCTGCAGTTCATCTCCGCCACCGAGATGAAGAAGGTGCTGGAGCCTTATGCGCGGCCCAATGCGATCGTCAACGTCGACAGCGGCCGCAACGTGATCACCCTGGGCGGTACCCGCGCAGAGCTGGAAAACTACATGCGCACCGTCGAGATCTTCGACGTCGACTGGCTGTCGGGCATGTCGGTGGGCGTGTTCCCGATCCAGTCGGGCAAGGCCGAGCAGGTGGCTGCCGACCTGGAGAAAGTATTCGGCGAGGAGAGCAAGACGCCCAGTGCCGGCATGTTCCGCTTCCTGCCGCTGGAAAACGCCAACGCGGTGCTGGTGATCACCCCGCAGGTGCGTTACCTGGACCAGATCCAGCAGTGGCTGGACCGCATCGATACCGCCGGTGGCAGTGCCCGCCTGTTTTCCTACGAGCTGCGCTACATCAAGGCGCGTGACCTGGCCGAACGGCTCAGTGAAGCATTTGCCAGCAGTGGCAACCGCGGCGGTTCCAGTCCGGCCTCGCTGGCCCCGGGGGCGATGCCGTCGCAGCTGGGCAGCGACTCCGATCGTGGCATGGACAGCACCAACAACAGCAGCAGCTTCGGCTCGGTCCCGGGCAGCAGCTCCAGTGGCGGTGGCAACGGCAGCATGAACCTGCCGCAGCGCCAGTCCGGCAACGTCAGTGTCAGCCTGGAAGTGGAAGGCGACCGCGTGGGCGTGTCGGCGGTGGAGGAGACCAACACCCTGCTGGTGCGTTCGACCCCGCAGGCCTGGCGGTCGATCCGCGAGGTGATCGAGAAGCTGGATGTGATGCCCCTGCAGGTGCACATCGAAGCCCAGGTGGCCGAGGTCTCGCTCGATGGCGACCTGAAGTACGGCGTGAACTGGTTCTTCGACAACGCCGTGGCCGGGCGTGCCCTGACGGGCGCATTGGGCGGCGTGACCCTGCCGGCGGCAGCGGGTGGCTCGTGGAGCAGCTTCGCCGGTGCCGCAACGGGCGGCGAAGGTCTGGGCTGGGCATTCACCGGCCACAATGGCGCGGCGGTGGTGAGTGCGCTGGACAAGGTCACGGATGTACGCCTGCTGCAGACGCCTTCGGTGTTCGTGCGCAACAACGCCGAGGCCACGCTCAACGTCGGTGACAAGGTGCCGATCAACACCACCACGGTGAATACCGGCATCGGCACCAGCAGCTACAGCTCGGTGCAGTACATCGACACCGGCGTGATCCTGAAGGTGCGCCCGCGCGTGACCCGCGACGGCACGGTGTTCCTCGACATCGTGCAGGAAGTGAGCAGCGCCTCGAACGTGCCCGACAACTGCAATCCGACCGAGCGCAACTGCAACCCGCGCATTTCCACAAAGAAGCTGTCGACCGAAGCGGCGGTGCAGAGCGGCGACACCATCATGCTGGCCGGCCTGATCACCGATTCGGGCACCGATGGCAGCAGCGGCATTCCCGGCCTGAGCCGGATTCCGGTGGTTGGCGCGCTGTTCGGGCAGAAGAGCCGCTCCAGCCGCCGTTCCGAAGTGATCGTGCTGCTGACCCCGAGCATCGTGCGCAACAGCCTGGAAGCGCGGAATCTGACCGACGAGTACAGCCAGCGTTTCCGCGCGATGGAGCCACTGAACCAGCCGCGCGCAAAGAAGTAAGGGGTTTGCGGCCGGGCTGCGCCCGGCACCCGCCGAGGCCGGAGCAACAGCAACAGCGGGTTTACTGAGGGATGGCGGGGCACTGTGGGTTTGCGGGGACGCCGTGAATACGTCCATGTAGGCTTGTCGCCGCATCCATGCGGCTCACACCCCGCAAACCCGCAGTGCCCCGCCTTCGACAGTTTCCTGCTTGCTGTTGGTAGGTGTCGACCTTGGTCGACACGATCCACGCCATGCGTGGATGACTCTCCATCGAAATCGAATATTTCGATATCTGTGAGATCTGAGCCGAGCACGGCTCGGCTCTACAGAAGAGCAGGCAGGTCGCGGAAAACTGTCGACGGTGGGGTGGGTCCGGTTGTGGGGGCGTGAGCCGCATGGATGCGGCGACCGACCTACATGGACGTACTTGCAGCGTCCCCCGCAACCGGACCCACCCCGCCAACCCCAGGAACCCAGCTCTTGCTTCGGCTGTTGCTGTTGCCCTGGCCTGAAGCGGGTGCCGGGAGCAACCCGGCCGATACCCTCCCGGTGCTAGGCTGTGGCCACCGACAACCACGGAGGCGGGATGGGGGCGATCGTGTTGTTGCCGCTGTGCGTGGACGATGCCGCGCTCGACCGCTGCCTGGCCGCACTGGATGCGGGCACCGCGCCGGGCACCGCAGTCTGGCTGGCCGACGATGCGCAGACCGGGCCGCGTGCGCAGGCGGTGGTGGAACACTGGCTGGCACATACGCCACTACAGGCCGAGTACACCCGGCGCGCGCGGCCACTGGGCGAGGTCGCCCATCTGGACGAGATGCTGCGCGCCTGCGATGGCCTGGACGTGGCCGTGCTGGCACCGGACAGCGTGCCTGCGCCGGGTTGGCTGCAACAATTGCAGGACGCCTTCGCCCGCGATGCCGCCATCGCGACCGCAACCCCGTGGTGCAATGCCGGCGAAACCGCAGCGTGGCCACGGTTGGGCGAGATCAATCCCGAGCCCGAGGATGCGGCGCTGCTGGCACAGACCTGCGCCGCCTTGCCGGCGCTGCACCCGGAACTGCCATCGGCGGTCACCCATGCGGTTCTGGTGCGTGGCAATGCGCGCCGCCGCGCCGGTGGCCTGGATGTGGACAGCTACGCTGGCTGGAACGCGGCCCTGGTCGACCTCAGCCTGCGCATGGCCGGCCTGGGCTGGCGCAACGTACTGTGCGAGACCGCCTTTGTGAGCCGGGCGGGCGAGGCGGCCAGCCGCGATGGCGACCTTGAGGCGCTGGCTGCGCGTTGGCCTGGCTGGGTGCCGCGCCTGGCCGATTTCCTGATGCACGATCCATTGCACGGGCTGCGCGCCGACCTGCAGCAGCGCATGCGGCAGGCGATAATGCCGAAGGAACAGGGCGACCTGTTCGTTCCTTCCGCGCCGGAGTCACTCGCTTGAATGTTGCCATCGCCGCCATCGTCGTGACCTACCAGAGTGCCAGCACCATCGATGCCTGCCTCTCGCGCCTTCGCCAGGCGCAGGACGTGGCCGAGATCCGGGTGATCGACAATGGCTCGATGGATGGCACGCTGGACATCGTGCAGCGCCATGCCAGCCACGATCCGCGCGTGCGTTTCGTCGGCAACCCGGACAATCCCGGCTTCGCCGCTGCCAACAACCAGGGCGTGGCCGATTCGCGCAGCCCCTGGTTGGCCTTCATCAACCCGGACCTGATGGTCGAGCCGGAGACGTTGGCCGCACTGCGCAGCCGGGCGGAAGCACTGGGCGATTGCCTGCTCGGTGTCGAGCAGGTGGACGAGCAGGGCCATGCCGACGAAGCCGTGCGCCGCCGCGACCCGGATTTCCTGATGATGCTGCGCTCGCCGGGAAAGGGCTCGAAGCTGGCGCTGCCGCGTGACCCGCAGCAGGTGCTGCAGCGGGTGCCGGCACTGTCTGGCGCACTGCTGATGATGCCGCGTGCATTGTTCGACCGGATCGGAGGCTGGGACGCCGGGTATCGTCTGCACGCCGAAGACCTGGACCTGTGCCGGCGTGCACGCGAAGCCGGGGCCGTGGTGGCGATTGCAAACGACCTGCAGGTCACCCATGTACGTGGCGTCTCGAGCCGATCGCGGCCGTTCTTCGTTGAATGGCACAAGCACAGGGGCCTGTGGCGCTACTTTCAGAAGTTCGAGGCCAGGCAGCGTTCGCTGCCGGTGCGCGTGGCGGTGTGGGCCGCGATCTGGGGGCACGCCCTGATGCTGGTACCGCGCCTGTTGCGCAGGTCGTTGTAGGGCCGAACCTGCATCCACGCATGGCGCGGATCTACCCACGCGGAGAGCCGAGCGTGCCCGCGGCCACCCCGGTTCACCCGTCCGGGCGCATAATCCGCCTCATGCCTATCATCCAGTCCCTGCTCGACACCGACCTGTACAAGTTCACCATGATGCAGGCGGTGCTCCACCAGCACCCCGGTGCCCAGGTGCAGTACCGGTTCAAGTGCCGCACGCCCGGCATCGACCTGGCCCATTACATCGACCAGATCGACGAAGAGATCGACCACCTGTGCAGCCTGCGTTTCAGCGACGCGGAACTGGACTACATGCGCGGCCTGCGCTTCGTGAAGCCCGACTTTGCCGATTTCCTCGGCCTGTTCCATCTGGACCGCAAGTACATCCAGCTGCGCGCGTCGACGGCCGTGCCCGGCGAAATCGAACTGGACATCACTGGCCCGTGGCTGCATACCATCCTCTTCGAAGTCCCGCTGCTGGCGATCATCAACGAAGTCTGGTTCCGCAACACCACCACCGCCGACTTTGCCGAGGGCGAGCGTCGGCTGCAGGCCAAGGCCGCGCTGCTGCGTGATACTCCCGGTTTCGAACAGTGCCGCATTGCCGACTACGGCAGCCGCCGCCGTTATTCGCGTGACTGGCATGCGCGCCTGCTGCCGCTGCTGCGCGATGCGCTCGGCCCGCAACTGGTCGGCACCAGCAACGTGCACTTCGCCCGCCTGTACGGCATGACCCCGCACGGCACCATGGCCCATGAGTACCTGCAGGCATTCCAGGCACTTGGCCCGCGCCTGCGTGATTCGCAGGTGGCGGCACTGGAATCGTGGGCACGCGAGTACCGCGGCGACCTCGGCATCGCGCTGTCCGACGTGGTCGGCCTGGATGCGTTCCTGCGCGATTTCGACATGTATTTCTGCAAGCTGTTCGACGGTGTCCGCCACGACTCGGGCGATCCGTTCGACTGGGGCGACCGCATGCTGGCGCATTTCCAGCAGCGCCGGGTGGATCCGCGCACCAAGGTGCTGGTGTTCAGCGATGGGCTCGACATCGCCAAGGTGATGCGCCTGTACGACTACTTCCGTGGTCGCTGCCAGGTCGCCTTCGGCGTCGGCACCCACCTGACCAATGATCTGGGGCCAACGCCGCTCAACATCGTCATCAAGATGGTCCGCTGCAATGGCCAGCCGGTGGCCAAGCTCAGCGATTCGCCAGGCAAGAGCATGTGCGACGACCCGGGCTACCTGGCCTACCTGCGCCAGGTGTTCGAGCTGCCGCCGGCGTAAGCGTGCCGGCTTACAGGTAGTCGACCACCACCAGGTAGGCGCCCTGCAGCGGCTGCTGCGTCGACGCCTGCACCCTGTAACGCTCGGAGAAGGCGATATCGCCGGCGCGCAGCGCGCTGGCCGACACCGACAGCTTCTGGCCCTGGCGCTTGCCGTTGCGCAGCGTCGCGGCCGGGCCGTCGGCCAGCGCCGTCACTTCCACCGTCGAGCCCTTGGCCGACGGCGGGCAGGCGGCCAGGCTCAGCTCGCCCTGGGACAGATTCGTCGTGCAGCCCGGCTCGGCGATGCGGCCACTGAAACGGATGCTGCCGCTGCTGGCCTGGGCCAGCGCACTGACGGACATCAGGGCCACGCACAGCAGAATGGAATTCCTCATGACACGTTCTCTGGTTCGGTGTGTCCTAGTTAGCGACACCTTCGATCAGCCTTTAATAGGACGATTTCGAATCTGCTAGGGACATCACCAAGAAAGAGTGATGCGCATCAAAGAAGCCGATTTCCGCCGGGAAAAGGTTTGTTTCCGTGCATGCCGAACGCGCCACCCGAAGCGTCATCCAGGGTCGCTTCTGACCTGATCCGGCGACCGTCGGGTTCCCGAACCCCCGTGGGTCCTGATTTCGGCTATCACGTCACATTTCCAGCGTCAATGAATTGGCGTTCAGAAAAATAATGAGACTTTCATCACACTTGTACCTATACTTGCGTCACGGATTCAGGGAAAGCTACGTCCGAGTCCGGCCACAGGTGAGACGCAAGGATGGGTCTTGTTAGCCCGGCAGTGCTCCTTGCTTCCTCCTCTACTTCTCATCTCTTCAGTAGGGTTAGGTAAAAGCGAATGCACAAGATCAATATCATCGCCGCTCTGATGCTGGCCGCCGCTCCGCTGGCCGCCAACGCCGCCGACGGCACCATCACCTTCAATGGCAAGGTGACCGACAAGACCTGCACCATCTCGACCCCGGGCGGCAAGGACTTCGCCGTGACGCTGCCGACCGTGTCCAAGAACACCCTGGCCACCGCCGGCGCCGTTGCGGGCCGCACCCCGTTCGCCATCAACCTGACCAAGTGCAGCGCCGGCAACGTCGCCACCTACTTCGAGCCGGGTTCGACCGTCGACTTCAACAGTGGCCGCCTGGTCAACCAGGCCTCGGCCAACGCTGCCACCAACGTGCAGCTGCAGCTGCTGGGCTCGAACAACCAGTTCCTGCCGATCAAGGCGGCTGGTGCTGGCCTGGCCCAGACCAACTCGCAGTGGGTCACCGTCGGCACCGACGGCTCGGCCGACCTGAACTACTACGCTGAGTACTACGCCACTGCCGCCGCCACCCCGGGCGACGTCACCAGCAGCGTCAAGTACACGATCATCTACAACTGATCGCAGTCATGCCCCCACTGGCCGGCGTTCGCGCCGGCCGGTGTTCCGCGGCCGCTGGCCACACCCCTCGAGCGTAGTACTTCCGATGAAAGCATTCTTTCCCCGGGCGCTGCTGCTGGCAGCGTTCACGCTGCCCTTCTGCCAGAACGCACTGGCCGGCGTGGTGGTCAATGGCACGCGAGTGATCTATCCGGCGCAGGCGCGCGAAGTCACCGTGCAGGTCGACAACGTGGGCGATTCGCCGGCGCTGGTGCAGGCCTGGATCGACAGCGGCGACGCCAACCAGACCGCCGATACCAGCGATGCCCCGTTCGTGCTTACACCGCCGATCGCGCGTGTCGAGCCGGGCCGCAGCCAGGCGCTGCGACTGATCTTCTCCGGCGCGCAGCTGCCGACCGACCGTGAGTCGGTGTTCTGGCTCAACGTGCTGGATGTGCCGCCGTCCCCGGACAACGCCGAAAGCGGCGAACAGAATTACCTGCAGGTCGCGTTCCGTTCGCGCCTGAAGCTTTTCTACCGGCCGCAGGGCCTGAAGGGCGTCGCCAACGACGCGCCGGCAGCGCTGCGCTGGACCCGCAATGGCGACCGCCTGCGGGTGGAAAACCCGAGCCCCTTCCACGTCACTCTGGCCGAAGTACATGCTGTAACCGGCAGCAGTGAAAAGGCCGTCGAGGACAAGGGCGCGATGGTCGCGCCGAAGCAGAGCCTGGAGTTCGCCGCACCGGCGGGCACCGACGAGGTCCGCTTCATCACCATCAACGACTACGGCGGCCGGGTGGAACACACCATCCGCCTCGGCAGCACCGGGGGCTGAACGCGCCGCGCCGGCCCCTGGCCTGCGCATCCCGCCACCGCCGCTGTGCGGCGAATTGAAGGAATGTCAGTGTGATCGGAAACAGATTGACATTGTCGATCCATCAGGCGCTTTGCCTGTTGGTTGCTGGTGTGGCCTGCCCAGGATGGGCGCTGGCTGCCCCGGCCAATCTCGGCGAACAGGCGCTGATGGCGCAGAGTGGTGCGGCCAATGCGCGTGCACCGGAATCGGCCCAGTTCAACTCCAGCTTCCTGTCTGGCCAGGCCAAGCAGGTCGACCTGGCGGCCTTCAGCAACGGCAATCCGATGGTGGCCGGCAACTATCGTGTCGACGTCTACGTCAACGGTGCCTGGCAGGGCCGTCGCGATCTGCAGTTCAAGGCCGATGCGCAGGGCCGTGTCGACGCCTGCCTGCCGCTGCCGATGCTGGAAGAAATGGGCGTGGACAGCGAGGCCGTGCTGCTGCAGCAGGATCCGTCCGTGCCCACCGACAAGACCAGCTGCGTGCCGGTCCAGCAGCGCATGGCCAATGCCTATGGTGTCTATGACAGCGGCAACCTGCGCTACGACCTCAGCATCCCGCAGGTGTTCCTGCGCCGTGAGGCGCGCGGCTACGTCAACCCGGCGCTGTGGGACCGTGGCATCAATGCCGGCTTCGTCGGCTACAGCTTCAACGCCATCGACAGCAACAGCCGTGTGGAAGGTGGCCAGCGCAACCGCAGCGCCTACCTCGGCCTCAACGCCGGCCTGAACCTGGGCGGCTGGCAGTTCCGCCATGATTCCAACCTGACCTGGTCCGAGGGTGACGGCCGCCATTGGCAGAGCATCGCCACCTACGCACAACGCGGCATCCCGCAGGTGCGCGGCATGCTCACCATCGGCGAGGCCTACACCACCGGCGAACTGTTCGATTCGATCGGCTACCGTGGTGCCAGCCTGGCCAGCGACGACCGCATGCTGCCGGACTCGCTGCGCGGTTACGCGCCGGTGGTGCGCGGCATCGCCGAGACCAATGCGCGCATCGAAGTGCGCCAGAACCAGCAGCTGATCTACTCCTCCACCGTCTCGCCGGGCAGCTTCGTCATCGACGACCTGTACCCGACCGGCTACGGCGGTGACCTGGAAGTGAGCGTGATCGAGGCCGATGGCCGCCGCCGCGAATTCAAGGTGCCGTTCGGCTCGGTGCCGCAGATGCTGCGCGAAGGCGTGTCGCGCTACTCGCTGACCGCCGGCCAGGTGCGCAACAAGCTGCTGGCCGACGAACCCTGGCTGGTGCAGGGGACCTACCAGCGTGGCATCGGCAACCAGCTGACCCTGTACGGGGGCACTGCGCTGAGCGACGGCTACCTGTCGCTGCTGTATGGCGTCGGCCTGTCCACGCCGGTCGGTGCGTTCGCTGCCGACGTCACCCATGCGCGTACCTCGTTCGACCACTACGGCAGCCACACCGGCGCCAGCGTGCGGCTGAGCTACAGCAACATGATCGGCGAGACCGGCACCAATCTGACCCTGGCCGCCTACCGCTATTCGACCGAAGGCTTCTACAGCCTGCAGGATGCGCTGTATGGCCGTGATTCGGACACGCGCGGCATCGATCCGACCACCCGTGGCCGTCAGCGCAGCCAGTTCCAGATAACGCTGAACCAGCCGCTGGGACGTCGCGGCGGCGCGCTGTACGTGACCGGCTCGGTGCGCGACTTCTATGATCGTTCGGGCACCTCCAAGCAGTACCAGGTGGGCTACAACAACGCCTGGCGCTCGGTGAACTACGGCTTCTCGGCGCTGCGCACCGAAGAGGGCGTGCTCGGCCGTTCCGACACCCAGTACCTGCTGTCGATGAGCGTGCCGCTGGGCCGTGGCACTCACCCGGTATCGTTCAGCGCCGACCTGGGCATGCGCGATCGCGGTGGCTACGACAACAGCCGCGTCGGCATCACCGGGTCGGCCGGCGTCGACAACAACTTCAGCTACGGCGTGGCGCTGTCCGATTTCCGCGAGGGTGGCACCACGGCGGTCGGCAACGCTGAGTACCGCAGCCGCTACTCCGCGTTGAACGCGACCTACAGCCACTCGCGTGATTTCCGCCAGGCCTCGGTCGGTGCCAACGGCAGCGTGGTCGTGCATCCGGGCGGCTTCACCTTCACTCCGCAGCGGGGCGACACCATGGTGCTGGTGGAAGCGCCGGGTGCGCGCGATGCGATCGTCAGCAACGCCCCGGGCCTGCGCGTCGATGGCCGCGGCTACGCGGTGGTCCCGTACGTGTCGCCGTACCGCCTCAACACCGTCACCCTCGACCCGCAGGGCATGGCCCATGACGTCGAGCTGGAAAGCACCAGCCAGTCGATCGCGCCGTTCGCCGGTGCCATCAGCTACCTGCGCTTCGATACCCGCAAAGGCAATGCGCTGCTGATCCAGGTACGCAATGCCGATGGCCGCAGCATGCCGTTCGGTGCGCAGGTCAAGGATGAGCAGGGCCAGCCGGTGGGCATGGTCAGCCAGGGCGGCCGCCTGTACGTGCGCAGTGAAAAGAGCCAGGGCCGCCTGCTGGTGGAGTGGGGCGCCGGTGCAGACCAGCGCTGCACCATCGATTACCAGGTTCCGGCGGGCGCCGATGCGTCCAAGACCGGCTTCATCCCGCTGGAGGCAGCATGCCGATGATTTCTTCCCGCAGCCGCACGCTGCTTGCCGCCATGGCCGTGATGGGGGGTATCGCCGTGGCCAGCCCGGCGTTGGCGACCTGCTATATCACCCAGCAGGGCTTTGTCGCGCAGGACGTGCAGATGGACATGGGGCAGATCGTGATCCTGCCCAGCCTGCCCGTCGGTGGTGTGATCAAGGAGTTGATCGTGCCGATCAACCAGCGCGACAGCATCGGTTACTGCGATCGTTGGGGCGGTAGTGCCAACGGGCGTTTCGTCAACGCCGCACAGCAAAACGCAGTCCCGGGTTTCAGCAACGTCTATGCGACCGATGTAGCGGGAGTGGGTATCCGTGTCTATCGTGATTCGGGCACCATCCAGACCTACTACCCGCACACGCTGCAATTGGGGGGCAACCGGACGTTGACCCTCAATGGTGGCCGCTTCCGCGTGGAGCTGATCAAGACCGCCGCGCAGACGGGCTCGGGCATCATCGCGCCCAACGGCCGCTTCACCACCTACTATCTCGACGGCGACGGTCCTGGCCGTCCGGAGCTGACCTCGACGTTCAAGGGCTCGGGTACCACCGTGGTCAGCCCCACCTGCGAAGTGCAGGCCGGCAGCCGCAACATCGCCGTCGATTTCGGCAGCGTGCCCAACACCACCTTCACCGGTGTCGGCTCCAAGGCCGCTGATCGCGATTTCGAGATCCGCCTGAACTGCCAGGGCAGCAACGTGGCCGCCTACCAGAGCAAGATCGGCATCCGCCTCGACGCCGACCAGGACAGCTCGAACATGCCGGGCGTGCTCAAGCTCAGCGCGGCCAGCAACAGCGCCACGCGCATCGGCATCCAGATGGTCCAGCGCGACGGCAGCACCGAGCGAGAAGTGCGCTTCGGCCAGACCATCAACGTCGGCACTACGGCGCCGGGTACCAGCGTCATGGCGCTGCCGTTGCGCGCGCGCTATGTGCAGACCCAGGCAGGTACCGTCGGTGCGGGCACCGCCAACGGTCGGGCGACGTTCACCATCCAGTACGAGTAGCGCAGGTCTCCCATTGCTGAGTTTGGAGCCTCCCCCCCCCCCCGCTCCGCGGGGGGGGCGTTGACTGCGTCTTGATCCCGCAGACGTGAAGATCAGGGCTATCATTGCCGTACAGACACATGAATGTGATGTGCGTCATGGAAATGATCCCCTCTCCACTGCAGCGCCCCCGCTGCCGGGCCGTCGGCCTGGGTGAGGGGCAATGAAAGGATCCGGCGTGCCAGCAACACACCTTGCCATTGCCGGACTGCCCACCGAACTGGTGGAGATGCGCAGCGGGGGCCTGTATTGGGTCGTTGCCGCGGGCAGCGCGCCGACGGATCTGCTCGGTGCCGGTGTGCTGGCCACGGCCGACGCACTGGATGAGGCCGTGCTGGTCACGCTGGGGCGGGGGCCCGAATCGATGCTGACGCTGCTGCCGGCCGATCAGGGGCCGGCCCGCCTGCGGCTGTTCCAGCGGTCGCATCACGGCATGCAGCAGGCGCTGCGCGGGCTGACCGCCGATCTGCCGCGCACCGCCTCGGTGCGCACCCGGCTCAGCGTGGTGCAGTTCCCGGTGGCGGCGCTGGACGGCTGGGATGATGCCCGGCTGGCGCGCTGGTGCCAGCAGCTGCAGGACTGGGCCGGGCAGGCGCAGCAGGTGCTGCTGTTGCTGTGCCATGGCGAAGTGGCGACCCTGGCCCCGCGCCTGTTGTCATTGAACCGGAGCTGCGCCGGTGTGGCCCAGTTGCATCCGCATCGTGGTGCCCTGCAGCTGCTGCTGCACTACTGGTCCAACAGCCATGGCGTGGTGGCCCAGCGATCGTTCGGCGTCGAGCAGGAAAGCCGCGGGCTGCGCCATCTGGCCGAGGACGATGCCGCCGGGACTGGGGTCGATGCCACCAGTGGCAGTGATCGCGATGTCTTCCTGGCCCAGACCGAAGTACTGGACGGTGCGCCGCCACTGTCGGCAGCCTGGCACCTGTATGACGGCTGGGCTGGATTGTTGCCGGCCGCGCTGCAGGCGCGCGAGGCCACCGTAGTGCTGGCCATCGACGAGAACGCCAAGGTGGATGCACTGGCCCGACTGCTGCACCGCCTGCGCCGGGAACGTGGCAATGCACTGAAACTGGTGGTGCGCGAGCTGCAGCCCTGCCTGCGCTACGCTGATGAGCGGCTGCTGATGCAGTGCGGCTGCAGCCTGGTAGTGCCGTCAGCCACGCCGTTGCCGCGCCTGCTGACCCTGCTGGAAACCGTGCAGCGTCAGCGTTGGCAGGGCCAGCTGGCTGACGATCCGGAGCCGCTGATCCGTGCGCATCGGCCGCCACCGGTAAGCGGCCTGGTCAACGCCGCACGCTTCCGCCAGATCGCTGGCGAACGCATCGACCAGGACGGCAGCGCGGTGGAAAGCGCCGTGCTGGCGTTGCAGCCGGTGGCCGGCCTGCGCGCCGAGCAGACGTTGCAGCAGCTGCGCATCCGCCGCCAGGGCGATCTGGCCTGTGTCTACCGCGGGCAGGTGCGCCTGTTCCTGTTCGGGTGCCGGCGTGATGCGGTCGAACAGGCCCTGGGCAATCTGTTCCGCCTGCCCTGGCGGGAGCTGTTCGATGGCTACCAGCGTCTGGCCGAATACGACATTGCAGCGATGAACGCCGGCAGCAGCGATCCGGAGGCCGAGGTCCTGCCCGAAGCCCCCGCCGTCCTGCCGCCGGTGGCCCCGGCGCTGGAGGCGCCTGTTTTCACTGTCCCGAAGCCGCTGCGACTGGGAGATCGCGCATGACCACCGACCAGCAACTCTGGACCCTGATCGTCGCCTGTGCGCTCGTGATGATTCCCTTCGGTGCCATGCTCGGTACGCTGTGGCGTGCGCTGGGCCGCCATTCCGGCGCCTGTTGGTGCAACCTGGCGTGCTGGACTTCTCGGCGGATTACTGGCTCGAGCTGGCCCAGCGCTTCATCAACTGGCAGATGGTGGCGGTACTGGCGATGCTGGTGCTGGCCTACGTACTGCTCAAGCCGTGGCTGCGCATCACCACTCTGAGCGTGCTGGGCATGCTTGGCCTGGCTGTGATGGCGATACCGATGCCGGCGGGTTGGAACTGGGGGCAGGGTACCGCCACCGCGGCCACCACCAGCGTCGCAGGCACTTCAGGTGGCGGCCTGCCGCCGGCCAACAACGAGACGCTCAACGCATGGCTGGCAGGCTTCTACCAGCAGCAGGCCAGCCTCAAGACCAGCTTCCCGGCACCGGGCAGCGGCGCGCCGTTCGACGTCATCATCCTCAACATCTGCTCGCTGGCATGGAGCGATCTGGATGAAGTGGGGCTGCGCCAGAACAATCTGCTCGACCACATGGACGTGGTGTTCGACGACTTCAACTCGGCAACCGCCTACAGCGGCCCGGCGGCGATCCGCCTGCTGCGCGCCAGCTGTGGCCAGACCTCGCATACCGGGCTGTTCGATCCGGTGCCGGCCGAGTGCCAGCTGTTCTCGAACCTGCAGCGTCTGGGCTTCCAGAGCGAGCTGGCGATGAACCACGACGGTCACTTCGACGACTTCATCGGTGAACTGCACCAGTACGGCGGGCTGCAGGCACAGCCGATGGATATCAGCGCGTTTCCTAAAGCGCTGGTGGCGTTCGACAAGTCGCCGCTGCGCCGCGATGGCGATGTGCTGATGGCGTGGTGGAAACAGCGGCTGGCCGGGTCCAGCCAGCAGGTGGCGCTGTTCTACAACACGATTTCGCTGCACGATGGCAACCGCATCGTCGGCGCCGATGGCCGTTCGAACGCCGCCGACTACAAGGCACGTGCGGAAATGGTGTTGGGCGACATGGCCGGTTTCGTCGATGCGGTGGAGAAGAGTGGCCGCCGCGCAATGATCGTGGTGGTACCCGAGCATGGCGCGGCCCTGCATGGCGACCGCATGCAGATTCCGGGCATGCGCGAGATTCCCAGCCCGTCGATCACCCACGTGCCGGTGGGCGTGAAGCTGATCGGCATGGGCGCGCCGGCGGCCGGCGGCCCGCGTCATGTCCCCGAACCGAGCAGCTACCTGGCCGTGTCCGAGCTGGTTTCGCGCGTGTACGCGCTCAACGCCCAGTCGCCGCCGAGCGAGCGCAACTGGGACAGCCTGCTGAAGGGGCTGCCGCAGACACCGTCGGTGTCGGAAAACGAAGGCGCCAAGGTCATCGAGTACGCCGGCAAGCCCTGGCTGCAGCTGCAGGGCAGCCAGGCCTGGAGCCCCTACCCCGAGGAGGCACGCTGATGCCTGCCGACATCCTTGCCGTACCGGTCACGCTGTCCGTGGAAGAGGACGATATCGACCTGCTGCGCCGCAGCCTGGGCATGCCGGGGCTGCCCTACGTGGACTTCTCTGCCCAGCATGAGCGTGCCCAGGCGCTGGCGCGCTGGCCGTTGCTGGCCGAACTGGAGCCGCGCCGATGAGCACCGTGCTGTCGCTGCAGGGCATCCATGGCGGAACCGGTGTCACCACGGTGCTGGCCGCACTCGGCCAGGGCTTGCACGCGCAGGGCCAGCGCGTCCTGCTGGTCGAATGCAGTCCGGACCAGATGCTCGGCCTGCACCTGGGGCTGCCTGCCGACGTGGACAACGGTTGGGGGCGCGCGCAGCTGGACGGCACGGACTGGCGTGATGCCGCCTACGCCGTTGCAGCAGGACTTGCGGTGCTGCCCTATGGTCGCGTCGATAGCGAGGCCGCAATGCGCATCGAACAGCAGCTGCAAGAGGCACCGGGCACCTGGGCCGAACGCATTCCGCTGCTGGAGACCCAGTTCGACTGGATCCTGTTCGACCTGCCGCAGCGCCTGCCGGCGCATGCAGCGGCCATCAACCAGCACGTGCGCTGCACGCTGCCGCTGCGCCTGGCCTGTGTCGATCCGGTCAGCCACGTGTTCCTGCAGCGGCAGCCGGAGGACACACGCCTCTTGCTGGCCAACCGCTATGACCCGGTCATCCCGGTGCAGCGTGATCTGATGCAGCTGTGGCTTCACGCGCACGGCCCGCGGCTGGTGCCGCAGCCGCTGCACGAGGATGCGCGGGTGCCCTCCGCGCTGGCCAGCAAGCAGCCACTGGGGCGCTATGCGACCGATTCGCTGGCCGCTGCCGATGTCGATGGCCTGGTGCTGTGGTGCCTGGCCGAGGCCGCACGGCGCCAGCCCGTTGCGGGGACACGCTGATGGGCGCCCGCGTCTACTACCTGGACTGGGGGCGCCTGCGCGAACGCGTGCATGCGCCTTGGCCAACCCGCTCGCTGCTGTGGCTGCTGCAGTGCGTGGGCTGGGCGTTCCTGCGCCTGGAAGGGCCGGCATGGCAGGCACAGGCCCCGCGCCTGCGCAACGCCTTCCCGCAGATCCAGGGTGACCGCCGCTGGCGCCCGGGCGATCCACTGCGGTTGTTGATCCAGGCCATGTGGCTGTCGGTGGTGCGGTTGGTACCGCAGCCCTCGCTGAGGCGGCAACGGTTGGCCCGGGCCCGTCGCGAACGCATTGCCGAACTGCGCGGTGCGGCCGGTCGCGGCCGCCTGCGCTACCTGCGCGCCATGCGCGATGCACCCAGTGAATTCTGGAACAGCCGCGTGGCGGCGTGGTTCGGCCGGAAGATGGGCAGCCTGTCGCCGCGTTCGCGGCACCTGCTGACCCTGCTGGTCGGGTTGGCCACGCTGGGGCTGGCGGCGCTGTGCATCACCCAGCCGTTCACCTATCTGGCGCAGTTCGTGTTCGTGGTGCTGCTGTGGGCCATCGCGCTGCTGGTGCGGCGCATGCAGGGGCGCTATGCGACGCTGGTACTGGTCGTGCTGTCGATCACCGTGTCCTGCCGGTACCTGTGGTGGCGCTATACGGCCACGTTGAACTGGAACAGCACCTTCGACCTGGTCTGTGGCGTGGTGCTGCTGGCGGCGGAAACCTACTCGTGGCTCGTACTGATGCTCGGTTACGTGCAGGTGGCCTGGCCGCTGCGGCGCCGCCCGGCGCCGTTGCCGGCCGATATCCGCCAGTGGCCGACGGTGGATGTGCTGATCCCCACCTACAACGAAGACCTGGCGCTGGTGCGGCACACCGTGTACGCGGCGATGGGCCTGGACTGGCCGGCCGACAAGCTGCGCCTCCACATCCTTGATGATGGCAAGCGCGAAGAATTCCGCGCATTCGCCGAGCGCACCGGGGTCAACTACATCACCCGTGCCGACAACCGCCATGCCAAGGCCGGCAACCTCAACCATGCGTTGACCCTGATCGATGGCGAGCTGGTGGCCATCTTCGACAGCGACCACCTGCCGGTGCGGTCGTTCCTGCAGATCACCTGCGGCTGGTTCCTGCGCGATCCCAAACTGGCGCTGGTGCAGACCCCGCACCACTTCTTCTCGGCCGATCCATTCGAACGCAACCTGCAGGTGTTCCGCAGCGATCCCAACGAAGGCGAGCTGTTCTACGGCCTGGTGCAGGACGGCAACGACCTGTGGAACGCGGCGTTCTTCTGCGGCTCCTGCGCGGTGCTGCGGCGCGAAGCCATCGATGCCATCGGCGGGTTTGCCACCGAGACCGTCACCGAGGATGCGCACACCGCGCTGCGGCTGCACCGCAAGGGCTGGAACTCGGCCTACCTGCGCATTCCGCAGGCGGCCGGCCTGGCCACCGACAGCCTCGGCGCGCACGTCAACCAGCGCATCCGCTGGGCGCGTGGCATGGTGCAGATCTTTCGCATCGACAACCCGTTGCTGGGCAAGGGCCTGAGCCTGTTCCAGCGCTTCTGCTATGCCAACGCGATGCTGCATTTCCTGGCTGGCATTCCGCGCCTGGTGTTCCTCACTGCGCCGCTGGCGTTCCTGCTGCTGCATGTGTACATCATCTACGCACCAGCGCTGGCCATCCTGTTGTTCGTGGTACCGCACATGGCCCACGCCAGCCTGACCAACGCACGCATCCAGGGCAAGTACCGGCGTCCGTTCTGGGGTGAGGTGTACGAGACGGTGCTGGCCTGGTACATCGCACGGCCCACCACCGTGGCGCTGTTCAGTCCGGGCCGCGGCAAGTTCAACGTCACCGACAAGGGCGGTACCCAGGCCGGCGATCGTTTCGACTGGCGCGTGGCGCAGCCCTACCTGGTGCTGGCGCTGCTGAACGTGCTGGGCCTGTGCTTTGCCGTGTGGCGCTTCGTGCACGGCCCACTTGACGAGCGTGGCACGGTGATCGTGAGTTCGCTGTGGGTGCTGTACAACCTGCTGATCATCGGCGGTGCGCTGGCGGTGGCGGCCGAAGTGCAGCAGGTGCGACGCACGCATCGCGTCACCACCCGTCTGCCGATGGCGCTGCAGGTGCCCGATGGCCGCCGCCTGCGCGGCGTGCTGCAGGATTACTCCAACGATGGCGTGGGCGTCGAACTCGGCGAAGACGCACAGCTGGCCGAAGGCCAGCGCGTGCAGGTGCTGCTGGGGCGGGGTCGCCGCGAGTTCGCATTCCCGGCGCGCGTGCAACGCACGGTCGGCCAGCGACTGGGCCTGCTGCTGCTGTTCGAGGACGAGCGCCAGCGCGTCGAGTTCGCCCAATGCACCTTCGCCCGCGCCGATGCCTGGCTTGACTGGCACGCCGGTTACCAGCCCAAGAGCCTGCCGCGCAGCCTGTGGAGCGTGCTGGTCCTGGGCTGGCGCGGCTACCGGCGGATGGGTGATTTCGCACCGTTCGACCTCGACCGCCCCGCACATTGGAACCGTCGCCTGCTGCGATGGCTGGCCAGTTTTGCTCCGCAACGTCCGCTTCCTTCCCACCCGGCTGACCCAGCCGCTGATCCAGGGCTTCGTCCATGACCCGTCCGTCCTCTCTGCGTTGGCTGCTGCTGCCCCTGCTGGCCCTGCCCGTGGCGTCAGGCAACAGCGCGCCTGCCCCGGCGCCGGTTGTCCCTCCCACTACCGCGCCTGCCGCTCCGCCGGCGCCGGGGGTGCCGGCCGCGCCAGCCACCACGCCTGCCACCGGTACCGAGCCCGCGCTGGCGCAGACCTGGGCGGGCAGCGCCTGGCCCTGGCAGCGGCAGAACACCTTCGCGCAGCTGGGGCGCCGCCAGGACACGCTGCTGTCGGGCGTGCGCAATGCCACCACCTTCGAGTTCCAGGTCCGCCGTGACCGCCTGGTCCGCGATGCCGAGCTGGATCTGAGCTTCACGCCTTCACCGTCGCTGCTGCCGACCCTGTCGCACCTGCGGGTCTATCTCAACGACGCGATGATGGGCGTGGTGCCGATCAGCAACGAGCAGCTGGGCCGCCCGGTGCAGGCCAAGCTACCGCTGGACGCGCGCCTGATTGCTGATTTCAACCAGGTCCGCCTGGAGTTCGTCGGCCACTACACCGACATCTGCGAAGAGCCGACGCACAGCTCGCTGTGGGTCAATCTCTCGAGCAACAGCACGCTGCGCCTGGGCGGCCAGCCGCTGGCGATGCAGGACGACCTGGCCAACTTCCCGCTGCCGTTCTTCGATCCGCGTGATACAGCACGGCTGGAACTGCCAGTGGTGTTCGCCGCTGCGCCGAGCCTGGCACAGCAGCGGGCGGCGGCGGTGATGTCCTCGTACTTCGGCAGCCTGTCCGGCTGGTGGCGCCAGGCACGTTTCCCGGTCAGCTTCGGCACGTTGCCGGACAAGGGCCACGCGGTGGTGCTGGCGGTCAACGGCAGGTTCCCGCCGGTGATCGCCAACCATGCTCCGGTGAAGGGCCCGATGATCGAACTGATGTCGCTGCCGGAGGATCCGCAGCGAAAGCTGCTGCTGGTGCTGGGCCGCAACGATGACGACCTGCAGAAGGCCGTGGCTGCGATGGCGGCCGGCAACGTGCTGTTCCGCGGCCGCCAGGTCAGTGTCGATGAGGTCAAGCCACTGGCCCCGCGCAAGCCGTACGACGCACCGAACTGGGTGCGCACCGACCGCGCCGTCCGCTTGGCTGAACTGCTCGACTATCCGCAACAACTGCACGCCAACGGCGTGTCGCCGCAGCCGATCACGGTCAACCTCAACCTGCCGCCGGATCTGTTCATCTGGCGCAACCAGGGTATTCCGCTGAACCTGCGCTACCGCTACACGCCGCCGTTTGGCAGCGATGAGTCGCGGCTGGGCGTGGCGATCAACGACCAGTTCATCTCCAGCTTCCCGCTGGTGCGCCGCAACGGCAAGCAGGGCCTGGAGGAAATCCGCCTGCCGGTGCTGGCTGGCGATGCCGGTGCCGATGACGGTCGCCTGCTGATTCCGGCGCTCAAACTGGGCGACCGCAACCAGCTGCGTTTCGATTTCAACTTTGCCAGCGTGATGGGCAGTGCGCAGCGCGATCATTGCCAGACCGTGCTGCCGCCCAACCTGCAGGCAGCGATCGAAGACGACTCGACCATCGACTTCTCCGGATTCCATCACTACATGGGCCTGCCGGACCTGTCCGCGTTCGCGCTCAGTGGATTCCCCTTCACCCGCATGGCCGATCTGTCGGAGACTGTCGTGCTGGTGCCGCCCCAAGCCAACGAGGCACAGGTCAGCCTGCTGCTGAACCTGATCGGTGGGCTGGGCGTGCAGAGCGGCTATCCGGCCTATGGGCTGCGCCTGTCCGATGACTGGAAGCAGGCCAGCGCGCTGGATGCGGACCTGCTGATGCTGGGCGCCCTGCCGGCCGAACTGCGCGGTAGCCAGCAGCTGTCGCTGCTGATCGACGACCAGCGCACGCGCCTGCTCAATGGCCAGTCGCCATCGCCGCAGCAGGCGATGGAACAGGCCCGCCGTGGCAGCCGCGATGGCGATCCAGCGGTGACCGAAGTGGCAGTGAGCGCGCAGGCACCATTTGCCGCGATCATCGGCATGCAGTCACCGACGCATGCGCAGCGCAGCATCGTTTCGCTGGCCGCCAGCAATGCCGCCGACTACGGCCTGCTCCACGATGCACTCAGCGATACCGGCAAGCGCGAAGCCATCGCCGGCTCGGTGGCGATCCTGCGTACCTCGGGCATTCACAGCCAGTTCGTCGGTGATCACTACTACGTTGGCGCGCTGCCGTGGTGGCTGCTGCTGTGGTACCACCTGGCCGACCACCCGGCGCTGCTGGCGGTGCTGGCCACGCTGGTGGTGCTGATGGTCGCCTTCCTGCTGTGGCGCGCGCTGCGCTGGGTCGCGGCCAAGCGCCTGGACCCGGGGCACTGATGGCACGTACGCGGCATCCGCTGGTCACCGCGTCCGGCCTCGTCCTGTTGGGACTGGCCGGTGCCGGGCCCTGCGCGGCGCAGGCCTTGCCCGATACGCCGGGCGGAACCGTCGCCGAGCAGCGCCAGTGGCTGTTGCAGCAGGTGCGCATCGGTGAGGCCACCGGTCGCCAGAGTCTGATCGAAGACGCCCTGGCGCGGCTGCGCATGCTGGCACCGGATGATCGCGGCACCTTGGTGGCGATCCTGGAAGTGCAGCTCTCGCAACAGAAGCTGCAGGATGCCGAGGCGACCCTGAAGCGCCTGCGCGAGATCGGTACAGGTACCCGTGAACTGGCCGCCGGCGAACGCCTCTGGAGGGCCTACCGCGGTGATCTGCAGCAGGATCTGCAGCAGGCGCGCCTGTTCGCTGCCGGTGGTCGCAGCGCCGAAGCGCTGGCGATCTACCGCCGCCTGTTCAACGATGATCCACCCGGCCTGCAGCTGGGCCTGGAGTACTGGCGCCTGCGCGGCGGCCAGCCGGATGGGCGTGCACAGGCGATCCGTGCGCTGGGCGAACTGGACCGCAGTTATCCGGGCAATGTGCCATTGTTGCAGGCGCTGTCGCAGATGCTGTTCGCTGCCGGCCGCGATGCAGAGGCGCTCGCCGCGCTGCAGCGCATGGGGCGTAATCCGGAGGCCCGCGGCATGGCGGCGGACGCCGAATGGGCCTACCTGAAGGATCAGCCGGCCGACGACCGCAGCGTGCGCCGGCTGCAGGACTTCATCACCCGCAACCCAGCGTTTGCCGACATCGCGTTGGTGCGCGAGCGCTACACCGACCAGCACAAGCGGGTCAGCGACCCGGCGTGGCGCGCCGGCCTGCGCGGCCAGCAGCTGCTCGACGCAGGCCGCAATGCAGAGGCCGAGCGCGCTTTCCTGCAGGCGTTGCGCGGCTATCCGCGCGAGCCCGACCTGTTGGGGGGGCTGGGCATGGCGCTGATGCGCCAGGGCCGCCGCGAGCAGGCCATCAGCTATTTCCAGCGTGCGGTGCAGGCCACCCCGGCCGGCGACAGCAACGACAAGTGGCGCGACCTGATCGCCAGCACCCGCTACTGGCTGCAGCTGGACCAGGCCGATGCGGCGCTGGCGGCCGGCCGGCTGGACGAGGCCGAGCGCCTCTATGCGCAGGCGCATCGCCAGCAGCCCCGCGACGTCAATGCTGCACTGGGCCTGGTCGACGTGGCCGTGGCCCGCGGTGACGACGCCGCAGCCGAACGCCAGCTGCAGGTTGCGCGGCGGATGGCGCCCAACGATGCCAACGTGATCCGCAAGCTGGTGCAGCTGTACGGCCGCACCGACCCGCAGCGGCTGGAAGCCTTCATCAACGCACTGCCCGCTGCGCAACGCAGGTTGTATGCCGAAGACCTGCGCCAGCTCCAGATCAGCCACCTGCGTGAGCGTCGCGAGCAGGCGCTGGCTGCCGGTGATGCGACCACCGCGATCATGCTGGGACAGAAGCTGCGCGGCGAACTGCCGGGCGATGCATGGCTGGCCTACGCGCTGGCCAACGAGCTGCGCGCCGCTGGCCGGCAGGACGAGGCCGACGCGGCGGTGGCCGACATGGCCACGCATAACGACAGCGCCGAAGCGCGCTACGCGCAGGCGCTCTACCTGTCGGCATCCGATCGGCTGCCGCAAGCGCTGGCGGTACTCGACGCGCTGCCGCAGGCGAAGTGGAACGATGACATCCGCGCGCTGTCGGCGCGCCTGCAGCGGCAGCAGCTGGTCGATCATCTGTGGGATCTGCGTGCGCAGGGCAGGGAGGCCGAAGCCATCGCGCTGCTGCAGCAGCAACCGCCCAGCACCGACAATGATCTGCTGATGGCCGAGTGGGCGCGCCTGCGCGGCGATCACGTGCAGGCGCTGCACTACTACCAGCGCGTGCTTGCCGCACAGCCGGACAATGTGGATGCGCAGCTGGGCCAGGTCCAGGCCTGGATTGGCACCGGCGATCTGGCCAGCGCACGCCGCCAGATGCACGACGCACCGCCGGCAGTGGACGATGACGAGATCGGCCAGCAGCGTCAGCTCGCCACCATCTGGACCGACCTGCGCGAGGACACGAAGGCCCTGGCGATCCTGCGCGCGTTGCTTGCGCGCAAGGCCGGGCCCGACGCACAGTCCTGGCGTGATGCGGCACGGCTGGTGCGCCGCGATGATCCTCAGCAGGCGCTGGACATGTACGCGCAGGCGATGGCCGACAACGGCCTGTTGGCTCCCGGCCAGGTCACGCCGCGCGACAACCGCGCGTTGACCCTGGCCAGCCGCGAGACAGCCGGCGATGACTGGTTGCGGCGCAGCCTGCGCAGCGATGTGGAAACCCTGTACCAGCAGGAGAATCCCACCCTGACGGTGATGCAGGACACCGGTCGCCGCAGCGATGGCACGCCGGGCATTTCGCGGCTGTCGCGCGATACCCGCATCGCGCATCTGGACGCGCCATTCGCCGGTGGCCTGGGCTGGGCGCGCATCGAGCAGGTCAGCTTCGATGCGGGCCGCTTCCAGACCGATGAGAGCGGCGCCTACGACGAGGATTTCGGCAGCTGTGACCTGGATCTGCTGCAGGCCGACGACAGCCGCCTGCGCGCACCGGGCTGCACCCGCTTCGTGCACCAGCGGCGCACCTCCGGTGCCGGCTTCGCCGTCGGCTGGCGCACCCTGGATGACCGCTGGAACGTCGATATCGGCCACACCCCGTCCAACTACGTGGTCGGCAACTGGCTTGGCGGTGTCACCCTCAATGGCGACCTCGGGCGCTTCGGCTGGGGCGCCACGCTGTCGCGGCGGCCGATGACCAATTCGCTGCTGTCGCAGGCCGGTGCGGTTGATCCGCGCAGCGGCATCAGCTGGGGCGGCGTCACCGCCAACGGCGTGACCTTCAGCCTCGGCTACGACCAGGGCGGCCGCGATGGCGTGTGGTCGAACTGGAGCTGGCATCGGCTGACCGGGCACAACGTGGTCGACAACACCCGCGCACGCGCGATGGTGGGCTGGTACCACAAGCTGATCCAGCGCCCCGACATGCGGCTGGATGTGGGTACCACCGCGATGTACTGGCGCTACCAGAAGGACCTGGGCGGCTACTCGCTGGGCCAGGGCGGCTACTACAGCCCGCAGCGCTATGCATCGCTGAGCCTGCCGGTCAGCTTTGCCTGGCGCAACGACGTGTGGTCGGTGCGCCTGGATGGCTCGGTCAGTGTGTCCAGTGCGCGTACCTCGTCGATCAGCCGTTTCCCCGACCAGGCCTTGATCGAGCGCGTGATTGCACAGCTTGAGCCGCAGTACGGCCCGCTGCGGCTGGACGAGGCCGGCCTGTACACCGGTGACAGCAGCAGCACGGGCACCGGGTACCGCCTGTACGGCGCGGTGGAGCGCCGCCTCGGCGACCACTTCGTGCTGGGCGCTGCCGGCACCCTCCAGCGCAGCCGCGATTTCTCGCCGAATTCGTTCCAGCTCTACCTGCGCTACACCTTCAAGCCCTGGCAGGGAAACCTGCCGCTGCCCGTATCACCACTGGTGCCGTATGGCGAATTCCGCTGACCTGCGGCGACGGCGCCTGCTGCAGGCGGTCGCCACGCTGCCGCTGCTCGGCGTGTGCCGTGTGCAGGCCGCGCCCGACGCGCGCTGGCCGGCGTGGCAGGTACTGCTCGACAGCAGCCTGAGCCGCGACGGGCGCATGATCGATCGCAGCCAGGACGATCAGCGCAGCACCTCCGAAGGCCAGTCCTATGCCTTGTTCTTCGCCCTGGTCGACAACGACCAGGCGCTGTTCGACCGCATCCTGGGCTGGACCCAGGACAACCTTGCCGGTGGCGACATGGGCAAGCGCCTGCCGGCCTGGCTGTGGGGACGCGATGACGCCGGCGCCTGGCGGGTGCTGGACGACAACCCGGCCTCGGACTCCGATCTCTGGCTGGCCTACGCGCTGCTGGAAGGCGCGCGGCTGTGGCGCCGTCCGGCGCTGAATGCCATCGCGGAGGGCATGCTGGTGCAGGTGCGGGCGCGCGAGATCGTGGATCTGCCCGGGCTCGGCCCAATGCTGTTGCCAGGCCCACAGGGGTTCATTGAAGGGGACGCCACGCGGGTCAACCCCAGCTATCTGCCACTGCCGCTGCTGCGCCGCTTTGCGGCGGAGGATCGCAGCGGGCCGTGGCAGGCGCTGGCGCGCAACAGCGTGCAGTTGCTGCAGCAGAGCAGCCCGCACGGGTTCGCACCGGACTGGGCGGCGTGGAAAGGCGATCGCTTCGTCGTCGATCCGGTGCGCGGTGCGGTCGGCGGCTACGACGCCATCCGCTGCTACACCTGGGCAGGCATGACCGCATCGCGCGATCCGTTGTTCCGCGCGCAGCTGGCGGCGCTGTCCGGACCGCTGCAGCGCCTGCGCAGTGGTGCACCGATGTGGGAAAAGATCGACACCCGCAGTGGCCAGGGGCAGGGCGAAGGCAACTACGGATTCCGCGCGGCCCTGCTGCCCTATCTGATCGCGCAGGGCGAAGCGGAGCGCGCGCAGTCGCTGCGGGCCAGCCTGCCCAGCGCCGAGCAGCAACGCGCCGATGCACCGGCCTATTACTCGCAGATGCTGGCCCTGTTCGGCGTGGGTTGGGCCGAAGGACGCTGGCGCTTCGCCACCGACGGCCGCCTACAGCCGCGCTGGTAGCTGCAGCGCTGCGGGGTCAGGTACCCACGCAGCGCAGTGGGCTCCGACCGACCCTCAGCCAGGCATCATTCCAGCGCGTAGCGCAGGGTGAACAGCACCGCCACCAGCCACACCGCCGGATGCACTTCGCGCCAGCGGCCGGTGCCCGCCTTCAGCGCGGCATAGGCGATGAAGCCGAAGGCCAGGCCGTTGGCAATGGAGTAGGTGAACGGCATTGCCAGCGCACACAGCGCGGCCGGCACCGATTCGGTCAGGTCGCTCCAGTCCACCTCCACCAGTTCGCGCAGCATCAGGCCGGCCACGAACAGCAGCGCCGGTGCGGTGGCATAGCTGGGCACCATCGACGCCAGCGGCGAGAACAGCAGCGCGGCCAGGAACAGTGCCGACACCACCAATGCGGTCAGGCCGGTGCGGCCGCCCACCTGCACGCCCGAGGCGCTTTCGGCAAAGGCCGTGGTGCTGCTGGTGCCGAGCACCGAACCGGCCACGATGGCGGTGCTGTCGGCCAGCAGCGCGCGGCCGAAACGCTTCTGCGCGCCGGGCAGCTTCAGCAGGCCGGCGCGACCGACCACGCCGTACAACGTGCCGGTGGCATCGAACACTTCCACCAGCACGAACACCAGCACCACCTGCAGCAATACGGCGATCGGCGCACCACCGTCGTGGTGCAGCAGGCCCGGCAGGTCCAGCTGCAGGAAGGTCGGCGCCAGGCTCGGCGGCAGCGAAACCAGGCCCTGGTACTGCACATCGCCCAATGCCCAGCCGGCGCCGGTCACCGCCAGGATGCCGATCAGGATCGCACCACGCACGCGGCGCGCTTCCAGCACCGCGATCAGCAGGAAGCCGGCCAGTGCCAGCAGCGGCGGCGCCGTGTTCAACGGTCCCAGTGCCACCAGCGTATCTTCATTGCCGACAATCACGCCGGATTTCTGCAGCGCGATGATCGCCAGGAACAGGCCGATGCCGGCCACGATGGCCGAGCGCAGCGACGAAGGAATGCCCGATACCAGCCATGCCCGAACGCCGGTCAGTGACAGCACCAGGAACACCAGGCCGGAGATGAACACCGCCGCCAGCGCCTGCTGCCACGGCAGGCCGGCAGCACCAACCACGGTGAAGGCGAAGAACGCGTTCAGGCCCATGCCCGGTGCCATGCCGACCGGGAAGTTGGCGGCCAGCGCCATCACCGCCGAACCCAGTGCAGCAGCCAGGCAGGTGGCCACGAACACCGCGCCGGCGTCCATGCCGGTGGTGCCGAGGATCTCGGGGTTCACGAAGACGATGTAGGACATCGTCAGGAAGGTGGTGACACCGGCCAGCAGCTCGGTGCGCACGGTGGTGCCGTGCTGCTGCAGCTGGAACAGGCGCTCGAACAGGGACATGGGGAATCTCGACCCGTTGGTGGTGGGTACCGACCGTTGGTCGGTACGCCTTGAAGCGTCACCACCAACGGTGGTGACCTACCGAAAGGAGAAAGGCCGCGCGAGCGCGGCCTTTCCGGTTGCCTTACTTCAGCGCCTTGAAGCGCAGGCGCTTCGGCGCAGCGTCGTCGCCCATGCGGCGCTTCTTGTCTTCCTCGTACTCGCGGTAGTTGCCCTGGAAGAACTCCACGTGCGAGTCGCCTTCGAAAGCGATGATGTGCGTGGCGATGCGGTCCAGGAACCAGCGGTCGTGCGAAATCACGAAGGTGTTGCCCGGGAACTCCAGCAGCGCATCTTCCAGCGCACGCAGCGTTTCGATGTCCAGGTCGTTGGACGGTTCGTCCAGCAGCAGCACATTGCCACCCTGCAGCAGGGTCTTGGCCATGTGCAGGCGGCCACGCTCACCACCAGACAGCGAACCGACCATCTTCTGCTGGTCCTGGCCCTTGAAGTTGAAGCGGCCGATGTAGGCGCGCGACTGGATCTCGATGCCGTTGATGTTGAGGATGTCCAGGCCGCCGGCGATTTCCTGGAAGACGTTGTGGTTGCCTTCCAGCTTGTCGCGGCTCTGGTCCACGTAGGACAGCTGCACGGTCGGGCCGATCACGATCTCGCCCGAATCCGGCTTTTCCTGGCCGGTGATCATCTTGAACAGGGTCGACTTGCCGGCGCCGTTCGGGCCGATGATGCCGACGATCGCGCCCGGCGGAATCAGCATCGAGAGGTTGTCGATCAGCAGGCGGTCGCCGAACTTCTTGGAGACGTTCTTGAACTCCATCACCATGTTGCCCAGGCGCTCGCCCGGCGGAATGAAGATTTCGTTGGTCTCGTTGCGCTTCTGGTAATCCTGCGACTGCAGCTCTTCCAGGCGGGCCAGACGGGCCTTGCCCTTGGAACGGCCGCCCTTGGCGTTCTGGCGCGACCACTCCAGTTCCTTCTGGATCGCCTTCTGGCGGGCCTTTTCCTGGTTTTCTTCCTGCTTCAGGCGCTCATCCTTCTGCACCAGCCATTCGGTGTAGTTGCCCTTCCACGGAATGCCGCGGCCGCGGTCCAGTTCCAGGATCCACTCGGCGGCGTTGTCCAGGAAGTAGCGATCGTGGGTAACGGCCACCACGGTGCCGGTGTAGCGCGCCAGGAACTGTTCCAGCCATTCCACCGACTCGGCGTCGAGGTGGTTGGTCGGTTCGTCCAGCAGCAGCATGTCCGGCTTCTGCAGCAGCAGGCGGCACAGCGCCACGCGGCGCTTTTCACCACCGGACAGGTTGGCGATCTTGGCATCCCACGGCGGCAGGCGGAGCGCATCGGCGGCCACGTCCAGCTGGTTTTCCAGGGTATGCGCATCACCGGCGGCCAGGATCGCCTCCAGGCGCTCCTGCTCCTTGGCCAGCGCGTCGAAGTCGGCACCTTCCTCGGCGTAGGCGGCATACACCGCTTCCAGCGCAGCCTGCGCCTGCAGCACTTCGCCCACGCCTTCCTCGACCGACTCGCGCACGGTCTTGTTCGGGTCCAGTTCCGGTTCCTGCGCCAGGTAGCCGACCTTGATGCCCGGCTGCGGGCGGGCCTCGCCCTCGAAATCGGTGTCCACGCCGGCCATGATCTTCAGCACGGTGGACTTGCCGGCGCCGTTCAGGCCCAGCAGGCCGATCTTGGCACCCGGGAAGAAGGACAGCGAGATGTCCTTGATGATCTGCCGCTTGGGCGGGACCACCTTGGACACGCGGTTCATGGTGTAGATGTATTGCGACGACATGAGGTCTCCGTAGGCGCGGCCCTGCACCCGACCCGTCACGGGAACATCCCGTTGCGGCAGCGGGCACAGACTGGAATGGAATACCGCCAATTATAGCCGGAACCGGTTCCGGGCCGCGCCCGGCGCAGGGGCGCCGGCTGGCCGTGGCCTGAATACTGCGTCACAGTCCTGCAGCGGGAAGCGTTTCCAGCCGGAAACGGTTCAGATCGGTTGCGCAATATGGGCTCACCACCACCCAAACAGAGGTCTGACATGCGCATCAATCGAGTAATGGCCAGCGCCGTGGCCTCTGTGCTGGCGCTCGGTGCCGTGGCTCCCGCCTTCGCCGACAACGACCACCGCCGCGGCCACGACCGCCGCGAGTGGCGCGAGGACCGCCGCGAGTGGCGACAGGACCGCCGTGACTGGGAACGCGACCGCCGCGAGGCCCGGCGCGACTGGGAACGCGACCGCCGCGACTGGCACCGCGACCATGACCGCTACTACCGCCCGGCACCGCCGCCGCGCGTGGTCTATCGACCGGCCTATGGCCCGGGCTACGGCTGGAAGGTCGGCCACCGCTACCGCGACTACTACCGTGGCCCGATCTACGTGGTGAACGACTACCCGCGCTACCACCTGCGCCGCCCGCCGCATGGGCACCACTGGATCCGCGACGACCGCGGCAACATGCTGCTGGTGGCGGTGGCAACCGGCATCATCGCCGACTACATCATCAACAGCCGCTGAGCCGGCGGCCACGTCCACGCATGGCGTGGATCCACTGGCATGCACGGGGCCGGATTCCTTCGGAAGTGCCGGCCCCGTCCTTTTCGGCCCCGGCGGGCCGGTGCGGGGCTACAATCAGGGGCTGAGCCGTACCCCTTTCCCTGCCTGCTGGAGTACCCGATGTTCCCGCGTGACGTCCGCATCGAATCCTACGATCCCGAACTGGCCAAGGCCATCGCCGCTGAAACCCAGCGCCAGGAAGACCACGTCGAGCTGATCGCCAGCGAGAACTACACCAGCCCGGCGGTGATGGAAGCCCAGGGCAGCCAGCTGACCAACAAGTACGCCGAAGGCTACCCGGGCAAGCGCTACTACGGCGGCTGCGAATACGTGGACATTGCCGAGCAGCTGGCGATCGACCGCCTCAAGCAGCTGTTTGGTGCCGACTACGCCAACGTGCAGCCGCACAGCGGCTCGCAGGCCAACCAGGCCGTGTACTTCGCCCTGCTGCAGCCGGGTGACACCATCCTCGGCATGAGCCTGGCCCACGGCGGCCACCTCACCCACGGTGCCAAGGTGAATGCCTCGGGCAAGCTGTTCAACGCCGTGCAGTACGGCGTGAACGACCAGGGCCTGATCGATTACGACGAAGTCGAGCGCCTGGCCCTGGAGCACAAGCCGAAGATGGTCGTTGCCGGCTTCTCGGCCTATTCGCAGGTGATCGACTGGGCGCGCTTCCGCGCCATCGCCGACAAGGTCGGTGCCTACCTGTTCGTCGACATGGCCCACGTGGCCGGCCTGGTCGCCGCTGGCGTCTACCCGAGCCCGCTGGAACACGCCCACGTGGTGACCTCCACCACCCACAAGACCCTGCGCGGCCCGCGTGGCGGCATCATCATCGCCAAGGGCGCCGACGAAGACCTGGTCAAGAAGCTGCAGTCGATCGTGTTCCCGGGCATCCAGGGCGGTCCGCTCATGCACGTCATCGCCGGCAAGGCCGTGGCCTTCAAGGAAGCGCTGGAACCGGCCTTCAGGACCTACCAGCAGCAGGTGGTGAAGAACGCCCAGGCGATGGCCAACACGCTCATCGCGCGCGGCTACAAGATCGTCTCCGGCGGCACCCAGAACCACCTCATGCTGGTGGACATGATCGGCAAGGACGTGTCCGGCAAGGACGCGGAAGCCGCGCTGGGCAAGGCCCACATCACCGTCAACAAGAACTCGGTGCCGAACGACCCGCGTTCGCCGTTCGTGACCTCGGGCCTGCGCCTGGGTACCCCGGCGGTGACCACCCGTGGTTACGTCGAACAGGACTGCGTGGACCTGGCCAACTGGATTGCCGACGTGCTCGATGCACCGAACGACGACGCTGTCATTGCCCGCGTGCGCGACGCCGTCAGCGCGCAGTGCCGCAAGTACCCGGTCTACGGCTGATCGAAACAGGGGTCGGATCCCTTCCCGCAGGGCAGGGCTCTGACCCCGGCATTGCAGCGATCGCGCATGGATGAGCGCCGCCTCAAGTACCTGTACGCCACCCTGGCCGTGCTGTTCGGCCTGCCCAGCCTGGTGGCCGGCGGCTTTGCCGCACTGATGCTGCTGCTGACGGGGCTGGGCCAGTTCGGCCATGGCACGCTGGCTGCGGTGACCGTGATGCCGCTGTGGGGCCTGGCCGGCATTGCCGGCTGCCTGGCTTGGTTGTGGCTCAGCGCCGGGTATCTGCTGCAGGGGCGTGCCGGGCTGCAGGTGCATCGCCTCTGGTGGTGGATGCTGCTGGCCGGCGGTCTTGCCGCCGTGCCCCCGCTGGGGCTGGCGCTGTGGTGGAGCAGCACCGTCCACGCCGAAGGCATCGCCCTGCTGCTGTTGGGCCCGTCGATGCTGGTGCCGGCTGCGATGCTGGTGTGGATCAAGCGCCGGGCATGACGTGGCCCATGGAAGGACATCGAACGCATGGATGAGCGCCTGCACAAGCGCTGGATGGCGATCGCCGGCCTGCTGGTGGGCCTGCCCACCGTGGCGGCAGGCGGCACGGGTGCCGTGCTGGGGCTGATGGCCGTATGGGACGGCAAGTACCTGACGGGCGACGAGTACACGCTGTTGCTGCTGTGGTCGTCGGCCGGCATCATCGGCCTGCTGTCGTGGCTGTGGCTGAGCGGGCTGTTCCTGTGGCGCGGTGTTGCCGGCCTTCGCCAATCACCGGTCATGGCCTGGGTCGGCCTGGCGTTGGGTGGCTTGGCCGCGTCGGGCGTGGTCGTCGCCACGCTGTACTCCACGATCAGCAATGGCGAGATCTCGACATTGGGCTTCCTCGGGTTTGGCCCGCCGCTACTGGTGATGTCCGGGCACTTGGCGTGGCTGCGCTGGGCACGCATGGCATCGCCGCCACCCGGACCCGGTTGAGCCGGGCATCCGAACTCGCCGGACACGCCGGGTAGCCAGAATGCAGGCGCTTCCGCGCGGGCAGCATTTGCTGCGGCGCCCTTTCTCAGGTACCTTTGCGACGCTGCCATGACCATGGCAATTGCTCCCTGAGCCAGGCGTTCCATGCATTGCCCCTTCTGCCAACATGCCGATACCCGGGTCATCGACTCGCGCGTCTCTGAAGACGGCGCGACGATTCGCCGTCGGCGGGAATGCGAAGCCTGCGGCGAGCGCTTCAGCACTCTGGAAACGGTCGAGCTGAAGCTGCCGGCCATCGTCAAGAGCGATGGCACCCGTGAAGCGTTCGACCAGCGCAAGGTCCGCGCGGGGTTCGATCGCGCGCTGCAGAAGCGCGCGGTGCCCGAAGAAAAGATCGAAGCAGCGGTACGTGCGGTGGTGCACCAGCTGCGTATCAGCGGCGAGCGCGAAGTGCCCTCGATCAAGGTTGGCGAGTTCGTCATGAACGAACTGCGCAAGCTCGACCACGTGGGCTACGTGCGCTTCGCTTCGGTGTACCGCAGCTTCGAGGACGTGGCCGATTTCCGCGAGGAGATCGAGAAGCTCGAGCGCGAGCTGCCGGCCAGTACCGAACAGCTGCAGCTGCTGGGCGATGTGATTGCCCTGACCAAGAAAAAGAAAGGCTGACTGCCTCTGCCTTGGGGGTGCCAACCTTGGTGGGCACCGGTGGCCGCATTCACTGGTGGGTGCCAACCGTTGGTTGGCACTGACGGCTTGGATCCACACCGGCGGCGTTACCATGGCCGCATGACCACCCCGTTCTCCGTCCTCGACCACCTGCACATGGCCAACGCACTTCGCTTGGCCGAGCGTGCCGCCTACACCACCCGTCCCAATCCGATGGTCGGCTGCGTGATCGCCCATGGCGAACGCGTGGTCGGGCAGGGCTGGCACCAGCGCGCCGGTGGCCCGCATGCTGAAGTGTTCGCGCTGCGCGAGGCCGGCAGCGACGCCCGTGGCGCCACCGCCTACGTCACCCTGGAGCCCTGCGCGCACTACGGGCGCACGCCACCGTGTGCGCTGGCACTGATCGAAGCGGGCGTGTCGCGTGTGGTCGCGGCGATGCGCGATCCGTTCCCCAAGGTCGATGGCGGTGGCTTCGATCTGCTGCGCAATGCAGGCATCGACGTCGCCGAAGGGCTGATGGCGGCACAGGCGCGCGAGCTCAACAAGGGTTACCTGTCGCGCGTGGAGCGCAATCGCCCGTGGCTGCGGGTGAAGCTGGCCGCCAGCCTGGATGGCCGTACCGCGATGGCCGATGGCAGCTCCAAGTGGATTACCGGCCCGGCCGCGCGCGAAGACGTGCAGCACTGGCGCGCACGTGCGGGTGCGATCCTGACCGGCGCCGACACCGTGCTGGCCGACGACCCGATGCTGACCGTGCGCCTGGCCGATATTGAGGTGATGCCACCGCTGCGCGTGGTGCTCGATTCACGCCTGCGCTCGCTGGAATGCAGCCGCGTGCGCGAAGGCGGGGCCCCGACGCTGTACCTGCACGATGCGGCGGTGAGCGCGCCGGATGCGGCCGACGCCGAATTCGCCAGCGTGCCCAGCGCAGAGGGACGGTTGGATCTGGGCGCGGTGCTGGCCCTGCTGGCCGAACGCGGCATCAACGAAGTGCATACCGAAGCCGGCGCGACGCTGGCCGGTGCCTTGCTGCGCGGCGGCTGGGTGGACGAGCTGCTGCTGTACCAGGCCCCCACACTGCTGGGCGACGGCGGACGCCCGTTGCTGACCGGCCTCGGCATCGATGCCATGGACCAGCAGCGCCGCCTGCGGGTGGTTGACCAGCGCCAAGTCGGCGAGGACATCAGGCTGCTGCTGCGGCCGTGAGGGAATGGCGGTATCTCCGGCGTCGTCAGGTGCCCTTGTCCTCGTCCTCGTCTTCGTAGGCGGGGCACTGTTCTTTCCACTGCTGCTTCCACAGCACGTGCAGGTCGCGGCAGTAGGCACTGAGCGCTTCCCCCGCCAGCTCTGTCGACTTCGACCGTAGTCTGCGGCGGCTGATGCCGTCGTCGTACTCGTCCGGCAGGACCGTCGGTGCACATCGATCGTGGTACTGCAGGAACGCGCGGCAGTCGTCGTTCTCGCTCAGCTGTGCATCAATGTCCCTGTCACGTAGCTGGTTCGACTCGAAGGCAACCGATGGGCGGATGATGAAGGTCTTGGGCCTGTACGCTTCGGCCTGCCCACACACCATCAGCGCCAGCAGCATGACAGTAGTCGACGTCGTACGATGTTTCATGCGGTTGCCCCGGTGGAAGAGGGCAACAGCATTGACCATGCAGGCCGCGCAAGGCCATGCAACGGTTCTGAAAGTGCGCTCGCCGTTGCCGCAGGTAACGATGAGCCGAGCGTGGGCTCGGCTCTATACGTGGCTTACGCGCACTCGTCGGTCCACATCATTTCGGCGATCGGGCGCAGCGCCTTGCACTCCTGCGTCATCTCCTCGGCCGATTGCACCTGCGCCTTGGCCTTCAGTTCCTCGGCCATCGCATCCACGCCGCTGATCTGGTCCGGCGCGATCTTCGCTACGCAGGCGCGGTGCTGCTGCAGCAGCAGGTCGCAGCCCGGTACGCCGGTTACTTTCGGCGCGCTGGCGGCCTGTGCATCCTGCATCCAGTCCTCGAACGGCGCCAGCGCACCGGCTACGGTTCCCACCAGATCGTCAAAATTACCGCTGTACCAGTAGCCGTTGTCCTTGGCCGGGTACAGGGTGAAGGTGCCGTTGACCGGCACGCGCATGCCACTCAGCAGTGCCTGGGTATAGGCATCGGTGAACTGCTTGCGCGCGGCCGGGCTGGCGTCAGACGCGAGGCTGGCGGCAAACAGCGGGCGGACCTTGCCCAGGTCGGGCAGCTGGCAGTTGTAGGTGATCCGCGCCAGTTTCTGGTCTTCAACGTACTCGTTGTCTTCGATCACGCTCTTGGTCGCGCGGCACTTCGAATCACGCAGCGCCTTGGCATACAGCGCTTCGGTGGCCGCAGCGTCGACCTTGGCGCCGGTGCTGGCCAGTACCGTCTGCCAGGGTTCGGCCAAGGCCTTGGCCAGCGCACCCGGGTTGGGGGTCACGGCATCCTGGCCCTCGAACGCCGGCTTCAGTGCGTCGTTGAGCGTGCGCGTGGCGGCCGCGTCGTCCTCCAGCAGCACGCGTGCATACAGGTCGAAGGCCTGCTCGGGCGTCAGTTGGGCCGGTGCCGCGCTGGCAATCAGCGGGGCGCACAGCAGCACGCTGGCCAGAAGGGTACGGGTGGGGGTCTTCATGACGGTGTTTTCCTGTTCCAGAGGCGCGCAAGCCTAGCGCATCCAGCACTACTTTCGATGGCGGCCAGAGGTCACATGGCGGTGTACCCCGGCCAAAAAAACGGGCCCCTTGCGGGGCCCGTTCGATCGCACGACGAGGAGCGATCGTTGGATCAGAAGCTGGCGCGGACGCCGGCCGAGTACTGGGTGACGTCGCGGTAGCCGGAGATCTCGCCCACCAGACCCCAGGTCCTGGTGAAGTTGATCTGGCCGCCGACGGTGCCGACCCAGGTGCCCTTGAAGTTGTTGCCGCCGTCCATGTAACCGGCCTTGACCCAACCTTCGGTCATGCGCGACGGCTTGCCACGGATACCCAGGGTGACGCGGCCCAGGTTGGTGTGATCCTTCTGGCTGAAACGCAGGCCGTCGTAGCGGACGGTGGCTTCGGCGTTCTGGCGCACCCATGCGGCATCGGCGGTGAAGTCCAGGCGGTCGGTCCACGGCATGTGGTAGCCGATGCCGAGCTCCGGCTGGTTCAGTTCCAGCTTCAGCGAATCATTGCCGTAGTGATTGGTCTTGCTGGTGCGCGACCAGCCACCGAACACGTAGACCTGTTCGGCGATCGCCACGGAACCACGCAGGTAGCCGCCGTCGACCTTGGGGTCGTCCAGTGCGTTGTCGTCAACCTTGACCTGCGTCCAACCGCCTTCGACGTAGGTGTAGCTCAGGGCGTCGGCCGAAGCCGAGAGCGGGGCGGCGGCCAGCAGGGCGGCCACGATCAGCATCTTGCGCATGGGAATTCCTGTGAATTTCAGTCCATTGGCGGGCCAGCCCTCTCGGCTACCCGTGGGCGACCTCATGTCGTCCGCTGCGAATTTTAATGAAAGTTTTACAAATTGCGAGCGACGGCCGTCACAGCTGTGGCATCCAGCCCCGTTCAGCCCGGGCTGGTACACTGGCCACGCCGGTTCGCCGGTACACAAACGTCTTCAGGGCGGGGTGCAACTCCCCACCGGCGGTAGGTGCGCAAGCACGAGCCCGCGAGCGCTCCGGCCCACGGCCGGGGGTCAGCAGATCCGGTCCAATGCCGGAGCCGACGGTCATAGTCCGGATGAAAGAAGACGGTGCCACAGGGCCTTCGCGGCCCTGCGCCCGCCTGTTTGCCTTGCGGCGTTTTTCGCTCACTTTTCGCGGAGAACGTTTCTTGTTTACTGGAATCATCGAAGGCGTCGGCCATCTGGCCGCACGCGAATCCATCGGCGGCGATGTCCGCTTCACCTTCAATGTCGGGAATCTGCCGTTCGACAACGTGCAGATGGGCGAGAGCATTGCCATCAACGGCGTCTGCCTCACCGTCATCGCATTCGACGCCAGCAGCTTCCAGGCCGATGCCTCCACCGAGACCCTGGGCCTGACCACGCTGGGCCAGCTCGGCGAGGGTGCGGTCATCAACCTCGAACGCGCCATGCGCCCGACCGATCGTCTCGGCGGCCATCTGGTCAGCGGCCACGTCGATGGTCTCGGCCAGGTGCTGTCCGTCCACGAAGACGCGCGTGCCCAGCGCTGGCGCTTCGCCGCGCCGGCCTCGCTGCGCCGCTACATCGCCAAGAAGGGCTCGATCTGCGTGGATGGGGTCAGCCTGACCGTCAACGAAGTGGACGATGAAGGCTTCGAAGTCGCCCTCATCCCGCATACCGTGGCCAACACCGCGTTCTCCGCCGCTGGTGTGGGCAGCGCGGTCAATCTTGAAATCGATCTGGTCGCCCGCTATGTCGAGCGCCTGATCAGCGTGCCGGCCAACGGTCAGCACCCGCAAGGAGATGCAGCATGAATTTCGCCCCTATTCCGGAAATCCTGGAAGACATCCGCCTGGGCCGCATGGTGGTCATCGTCGATGACGAGGACCGCGAGAACGAAGGCGACCTGATCATGGCCGCCGAGCTGGTCAAGGCCAGCGACATCAACTTCATGGTCACCCACGGGCGTGGCCTGGTGTGCCTGCCGCTGAACCGTACCCGCGCCGCCGATCTGGGCCTGGCGCCGATGGTGCAGGCCAATACCGCGCAGTTCCAGACCAACTTCACGGTCAGCATCGAGGCCGCCGAGGGCGTCACCACCGGCATTTCGGCACACGACCGCGCCCATACCATCCGTACCGCGGTGAAGCCCAACGCCAAGCCGTCGGACCTGCACCAGCCGGGCCACATCTTCCCGCTGATTGCCCAGCCGGGCGGCGTGCTGACCCGCGCCGGCCACACCGAAGCCGCGGTGGACATGGCCATGCTGGCTGGGCTGGAGCCGGCCGGCGTGCTGGTGGAGATCCTGAACCCGGATGGCAGCATGGCGCGCCGCCCGGAGCTGGAAGTGTTCGCCCGCGAGCACGGCCTGAAGATGGGCTCCATCGCCGACCTGATCGCCTACCGCCTGGCCACCGAAAAGACCGTCGAGCGCGTGGATGAGCGCGAGATCGACACCGAGTTCGGCCCGTTCAAGCTGGTGACCTACCGCGACCGCATCGCCCACGACCTGCATTTCGCCCTGGTCCGCGGCACCCCGGATGCGGACACCCCGACCCTGGTGCGCGTGCAGGTGGAAAACCCGCTGGCCGACCTGCTGCATTGGCGCCGGGATGATTTCGGCGTGGCCGCCACCGACGCCCTGCGCGCGATCGACGCCGAGGGCGCGGGCGTGATGGTGGTGCTGCAGGCCCCGCGCGACGGTGAAGCCCTGCTGGCCCGCCTGCGCCAGCAGCCGGCGCCGGTGGTGCCGGGCAAGGACAAGGACGTGAGCCAGTGGCGCCGCAATGGTGCCGGCGCCCAGATCCTGTCGGACCTGGGCCTGGGCAAGCTGCGCGTGCTGGGCACCCCGCGCCGCCAGATCGGCCTGGCCGGGTACGGCCTGGAAGTGGTGGAGACGGTCACTCTGTAATGGGTAGTGCCGGCCGCTGGCCGGCAACCGCATTCCCTGGGATTGCCGGCCAGCGGCCGGCACTACCGGTGGGTGCCGACCATGCCCTACCTCGGGTGGGTGCCGACCGTCGGTCGGCACAGCCCTGGGCCTCCGCCAGCCACGGCCGGGGCCCATCCACGCTAGAATTACCCCCTTATCGAGTCCCCAAGCCGCATATGAGCCACTTCGAAGGCGATCTTCGCACTCCCGAATCGGCGCGCTTCGCCATCCTGGCCAGCCGCTGGAATGCCCGCATCACCGACACGCTGGTCGCTGGCGCCCGCCAGAGCCTGGCCGGCAACGGCATCACCGAAGCCAACATCGACGTGATCCGCGTGCCGGGTGCCTGGGAGCTGCCGCTGGTGGCCGCGCGCCTGGCCGCCGCCCACGAACACGCAGCCATCCTCACCCTGGGTTGCGTGATCCGTGGCGATACCCGTCATTACGAACACGTGGCCGACCGCTGCGCCGAGGGCCTGATGCGCGTGCAGCTGGATTTCGGCGTGCCGGTGCTGAACGGCGTGCTGGCGGTGGAACGCGTTGAAGACGCCGAGGCCCGCGCAGGCGGCAGCCACGGCAACAAGGGCGAGGAAGTCGCACTCGCCGCATTGGAAATGGTCAATCTTCTGGAGCAGCTGCCATGAACAAGAACACCCAGGGCAAGCCCTCCGGTAAACCCGTCCGTCGCGATGGCGTCGATCCGGTGCTGCGCTCGCGCGCCCGCCGTCGTGCCGTGCAGGCCATCTACGCCTGGCAGATCTCCGGCGGCAACGCACAGTCGCTGATCGCCCAGTTCGCCCACGAGCAGGCCCGCGAAATTGCCGACCTGGCCTACTTCGAGGCGCTGCTGCACGGGGTGCTCGACAACCGTCGCGACATCGACGAAGCGCTCGGCCCGTACTTGGACCGTGGCATCGAAGAAGTGGACGCGATCGAACGCGCCGTGCTGCGCCTGGCCGCCTACGAGCTGCGCTACCGCCTGGACGTGCCGTACCGCGTGGTGATCAACGAAGCCATCGAATCGGCCAAGCGTTTCGGTTCCGAACATGGCCACACCTACGTCAACGGCGTGCTGGATCGTGCCGCCGTGGAATGGCGCAAGGTCGAATCGGGTCACTGACCCGCCTGTGGTAGTGCCGGCCGCTGGCCGGCAGCTGCAGGGATCCTGAGGTTGCCGGCCAGCGGCCGGCACTACCGCCCACCGCGCGATGCGCGGCACGAACAACAGCGGGAACGCCCCATGTCCCTGGCCGAATTCGCCCTCATCGACCGCATCCGCGCCCGTACCCTCGAGCGCGACGACATCCTGCTCGGCATCGGTGACGACGCCGCGCTGCTGCAGCCGCGCGCCAACGAACAACTGGTGGTCACCGCCGACACGCTCAACAGCGGCGTGCACTTCCCGGTGGAAACCCCGGCCTTCGACATCGGCTGGAAGACCCTGGCGGTCAACCTGTCGGACCTGGCCGCGATGGGCGCGCGGCCGGCGTGGTGCACGCTGGCGTTGTCGCTGCCGGAAGCGTCTGAAGACTGGATCGAGGCCTTCGCCGATGGCTTCTTTGCCCTGGCCGACCAGCACGACATCGCGCTGATCGGCGGCGACACCACGCGCGGTCCGCTGTCGCTGTCGGTGACTGCGATGGGCCAGGTCGGGCGTGGCCAGGCGCTGCGCCGCGACCGCGCACAGGTGGGCGATGACATATGGGTGAGCGGCACGCTGGGTGATGCCGCCGGCGCGCTGCGCCTGTGGCAGCAGGGTGCGCTGAACGTGGCCACCGCGACCCTGCTGGCCGACTACGAACGCCTGCGCCTGCGCCTGCTGCGGCCGACGCCGCGAGTCACCCTCGGCCTGCGCCTGCGTGCCTTCGCGCATGCAGCGGTGGATGTCTCCGATGGCCTGCTGGCCGATCTGGGCCACATCACCACGCGCAGCAACCTGGCCGCACACGTCGATGCCGATTCGCTGCCGATCTCGCACGCGCTGCGCGATCTGCTCGGCCGCGACGGTGCGCGTGACTGCGCATTGCGCGGTGGCGATGACTACGAGCTGTGTTTCACCGCCGCCGCCGATCAGCGCGACGCCCTGCACTACCTGGCCGAATCGCTGGACGTGCCGCTCACCCGCATCGGCCGCATTGCCGAAGGGCAGGGCGTGCACGTGGATGGCGAAGCCGCCGACGGCGGTTACCAGCACTTCGCCTGAGCGAAGACGCCGGGCATGGCCCGGCGCTACCGCGCTGCTGTGGTAGATGCCAACCTTGGTTGGCGTTTCTCCGTATCGACCAAGGTCGACACCTAACAAGGCGGGGCCGTGGCGAACGGGAACGCAGGGCATTGCCCGGCGCCCCCCTTAAACGTGCGGAACGGGCTTACCAAACCGGTTGTCGCCCGGCGTGCTGGGCAGCAGCATGAACACCAGCACGGCCAGGCCGGCAATCGGCACGAGCCCAAGCAACAACCACCAGCCCGAACGATCGGTATCGTGCAGCCGGCGAATGGTCACCGCGATCAGTGGCAGCGCCAGCGCCAGCCAAACCACCAACATCAGCCCGGACGAAACCAGCGCCAGCGATGTGGAGTTGGTGTACCCGGCGATGAAGCCCAGCACGTTCAACGGAATGGTGAACATCATCATGAACAACTGGAACCACCAGTACTCGCTGCGGCTGGCGCGTCCACTGAACTGCGTATAGCGCTTCAGCGGAACCATCATCTTGTGCATCGGTACACTCCCTGAGAAGAAGTGCGAACTATCCGCGCCAGCGCGATAGGTCGGCCATCAGATTTGTTGTAATCGCGAACCGTGCAATACGGAACTGAGCGCTCTTCCGCAGTTCAGAACGCGCGCTGCTCAAGTCGCGTGCAACTGCACATCCACATACTCGGCCAACCCGCGGCAGGCCAGCAGCAGCCCTTCGCGCACGTCGTCACCCACCTGCTGATCTTCATCGCCATCCACGCGCACGCGTTCGGTCGCGTGCAGCAGTTCCAATAGCAACGTCAGCCCGGTATTGGCGCGGTTGGCGCGGGCCATGGCCATGCGCTGTCCGGATGTGCGGCCCTTCTCTGGCCAGGGCTGGCCGTCGGCGGCATCCACTTGGCGGATGCGCTGCAGGCACGCCAATAACGAGGTGCTGGCCGGCACAGTGTTGCCGTGCGTGGCGCTCAGCGTGGTCTCCAACGCGCGCGCGACGGCTTCGGGAAGCACGTTGGCGGCCTCGCCGAGGGTGGCGAACAGGAACGGGTAGTGTGTGGCAGTCATGGCGGCTTCCTTGTGCATGTGACGAAGGAGCCACCCCGCTTAACAGCGAGGGTGGCGGACGGTGCATGGTTCCAATACCGGTGGCTAACGTTGTCAAACGCCGGCGGGCACGAGGCCCCCACGCACCGTCCGCCATAGATGCACGGACAGATTGCCTGCTGACGCCACCCAACAAGGAAAGGGCGACGCCGGCAGGCAAGCGTAAACAACATTTACCAAACGGGATTGGAAGCCCGTGCCACCCGTTGTCGGTGGCGGTCCATCATTTGCACGCAGCGCCAATACTGCCAATGAGAAAAGTTGGAAAGTAGAAAAAATACGAATGTTTGCGACGACGCGGCGAAAGCCGTCAATGCGTGCAGACCGCGACATCACCTGTAGAACCGAGCCTATGCTCGGCTCGTCACGTGCAGCCGAGCGTGTACCCGGCTCTACAAAATACGAAAACGGATCTAGCGTGGCGCTGGTCCATAAAGGTTATCGCCCTCCTGACCAGGGCGAAGCATTTGAAGCAGTACAAAGGCGGGCCCGACTGCAGGGATCATTAACGTAAGGCACATCCACCCAGATTGTCCGAGATCCCGAAATCTGCGCGCGACAAGCGCGTAGAACGGGACGAGGCTGAACACGATGTAGCCAAACCAAACGTATGCAAGCAGATCGTTCAATCGCATGCCTTCTCCCAGGGTGCCAGGCGGAAATCGGCGGGAGCTGTATGCGGCGATGCCGATGATCGACAGGCTAACCATGACCTGAAGAAGAAAGAAGAACCAGAACTCGCGTCGTGATGATCGCCCTTTGAAACAGGCGAAAAGACGAAAGGGGCGTAGTGCAAGACTGATCATATTGAAGATGGATGATGGGCCGGTCGCCGAGCGTATCGACCCTGTATTGAGCATGCGATACAACAAGTTGCATATTGACCCGTCTTCAACGCCGTCGGGCCGATTGGTGAATCGGTCCTAGCGACGGGTGGGATCGCTTGTCGTGAGCTGGATCTTCTCTGACTTGGCAAAGGCGTCTTGGGCGTCACTCAGCTTCTGAAGGTTTGTATCCATGCGCTCGATGGCGGGTTCCAAGCGAGCCAGAATCGATGTGGATTGCTCGGTGGTGTAGCCTTCTGGCAGCTCTGCCATGGTCACCATGATCGAGAACATGTCTTCGACACTCTGCAGTGATGTGAGTAGATGCTGGTGCAGATCCGCTGCCTCGGAGCGATGTGTCATGCGTTCTGCAGCGGTTCGCCTCTCAATGGCGTCCTTGTGTGCATTCTGAAGTCGAAAGCGAAACTTGGAGAGATCATCCCCGTTATCGATTGCTTCATAGAACTCTTCCGCCCATGGGCCGTCGTTCCACGTGTTCACCGTGCCGACCGTGCTGTTCCACGTCGCTACGTTTTCCTCCAGATAGCGGTCATTTGGATAAACGTAGCCGCGCGTATGCGGGCGGGCATCGCATGCCGTAAGAAGGCCAATGGATAGAAGCAGGAAGAGGCTGGTCGCGCATTTCATGTGAGGTACCAGTGGCTAGGGAAGATGACTGAAGCCTGGCGTGGTTAGATGGGCCAAGAAGTGCTGCGATGCACGACTCCGCGCTCGGGGATCCAGTGGGCCGCGAGTCTATGAGCGGAGACGTGCGGCGCTCAAGGTCAGAAGCGACAGTGGGTTGTTGTCGCGGTTGAATCGTGGGCATCCCCAGAGGCGGGCTATGAGTCATGGCCTCTCTCACGCGTAGGGGGGGGGCGCTTCAGGCGAAACGTTGACGTCGTGTGATCACTGAGGAAAGTGTGGCTACCCGTCGGCAGGAGATGGCCTGAGGGCCTTTCAATCCAAGTCCGGTGACGAAATACAAGAACGGCGCCGGAATCATCCGGCGCCGTGCATGTTTCTCCATTACCAGCGGTACGACATGCTCAGATTGGCCGTCGCTTCGCGATACCCATGGTCACCGCGCATCACGCCGAAGCCACCCCACGCACTCAGCCCGGAACGGAAGTCCACGCGCGCGCCGGCATTCAATTCGTAGCGGTTGCGCGGCACGCTGGCCTTCAGTGCTTCATCATCAAACGCCATGCCGTTGCTGGCGCCGTCGCGGTACCAGTTGGCCACCACATATGGGCTGACCGACGCCCCGGCGGCACTGCGGCCTTCGCCCTGCAGGCGCAGGCCCGCGCGGCCGGACAGGCCGCTGTCGCCCAGGCTGCGCACCACGGTGCCGTTGGTTTCCTCGTGGCGGTCAGTATTGGCGTCGGTGTAGACCAGCTGCAGTTCCGGCTGCAGGCTCAGCGCGGTGCTGCCGATCTGGCCGATACCGAAGCGGTAGCCAGCTTCCAGCGACGACTGCCAGATGTCCGAGTCGTAGCGTTCCTCGGCCAGGCCTTCGCCCTGCACGCGGTTGCGGAACTGGCCGCGCTGCACGTTGGCATCCACATACAGCGCATCGTTGCTCCAGTTGCCGTACACGCCCAGCGCGCCACCGTTGACCTTGCCACGTGCGCTGTAGCCGGTCAGCTGCGAACGCGAGGTGGCGTCGGACTTGGCCAGCGTACCCATCACGCCCACGCGGCCCTGGCCGTTGTCGAACACGCCGATGTCCGCACCCAGCTGCAGGCGCGAGCGGTCCACGCGCAGGTCCAGCTGCTCTTCCACCGCCGACAGCTTGCTCTGGGTTGCATCCACACGTGCCCAGCCACGCACGCCATCAACGGCGGAGGTGTTGCCGCCCTGGCGGTCGCGCCAGCCGTGGCGCAGCATCTGGTCCATCGCGAACTGGTTGGCCAGGTAGGCGCCGGCTTCCGGGCGCAGCACTGGCGTGGGGTCAACCGGATCGACCGGGTCCACCGGATCGACCGGCGTGCACTCCGGCAGTGTGGGATCCACCACGCACGGGTCCGGCGTGCCGGCCAGCTCCGAGCGCAGGTACCAGCCGCCGTTGGTCGCGTCCTTGAACAGGAAGTACTCGTACTGCCCGCCCACCGCACGGCCCTGCAGGTCGAACTGCGCATTGGACGCACCGCCCACGCGGATCAGCTCGATGCCCTTGTCGGTCTTTGCGCCGGCACCACCGGCATTGAGCACACGCACGTTGGCCTGGCCGTTGGCATCGCCCTTGATGATCAGCTTGTCGGTGGCCGAGCTGTCGTCACCCAGCTGGGTGTTGAACAGCAGGGTGCCGCCGGCGCCGTCGAAGGAATCCACGGTGAGCGTATTGAACGTGCCGCCATTGCCGAGTGCCACCGTGCCGGTGCTACCCAGCGCCAGGTGGCCGACATTGCTGTCGCCGGTCATCAGCCAGGTGCTGTCGCTGTCGATGCTGGCCGAAGTGACGTTGATGAACCGGCCGTCGATCTGCGCCTTGTTGCGAAGCGCCACGTTCAGTGTCCCGAGCGTGGTGGCGGTATCGAAGTTGACGTTGCCGGCCAGCCGGGAATCATCAACGGTGAAGTTGACGTCGGTGCGCGCAGCGACAGGGCCGAATTCACTCCTGACCAGCAGCAGGTTGCCATCGGCGCCCGACAGCTTGGCGTTGTTGCGGATCGTGATGTTGTAGTCGTTGTCTTCCAGCGGCATGACCTGGATGGCCGCACCGCGCTGGGACACCAGCGTGGAATCGTCAACGTTGAGCGTCACCGCACCGGCCGGATTGAGCTCGCCCCACAGCATCGCGCCCACGTTGGCACCGGTCACATGGGAGCCGTTGAGGATATCCATCGTGCCGAACTGCAGGCGAACGCCCAGGCCGCTGTTGTAGGGCGCAGCCGTGCCAGGATTGTCCTCTACGCGGATCTGCATGGCATCAAGCACGGCAAGGGGGTTGCGGTTCCCTGAGCCGCTGGCCGCGCTGCGCAGGTCGACACCGACGGCCAGGCTCTGGGGCGTTAGATCGGCAGCGGCCACGATGATGGAGCCTCCCGTCAGGCGAGCCACAGTGTCGCCGCCATTCAGCCCAATGCCACCACCGCGAAAATGAGTGCCGACCGCCGTCAACGTGGCGTTGCCCGCGAGCGTCGCTGCACCAGACCTGCTCATCGACGTCACGGTGCCGCCCTCGAGTGTGATGGTCGACGTATCCTCGGCGGAGATCTCGTTCATCGCCGCATCGCGACCGATCAGCGTCGAGCCATTCTTCAGTGTCCAGGATTCCACCGGATCACCTGCGACGACCTCGGCGTTCTGACCGTCCAGATCGCCCGCCAGTGCGGCACCTGCCGACAGCGAGGCGAGCGCCAGCAGCAGGCCCCGGGCCAAGGGGCGAAGCAACAGGGGGCGGGTGGAATGAAGGTTCATGGTCTTGTCCTTTGCAGAGAGAAACGGGCGAGACACTGCACGACAACCGGAAACCCCTGTTCAGCGGGGTGACGTATACGCCTGCGACTTGTGAAGAAAATGTGAGGCGGGCAGTCGTTTGCGAATGCACGTGTCTGGAATGGGCTAAAAGTGTCCGGTCCGGGGAGAGGTGTTCCCATTCAATTAGTTGCAAAGCGTGCTTTGCTGGTGGCCCATGGCCAGCAGCGGTTAAGTTCCGCGTGCAATTCGTCCTTCAGCGCGATGCGCCGCACCGGTGCGTCACCACCTGTACCCCAGACTCAGATTGGCCGTCGCTTCGCGATACCCTTGGTCACCACGCATCACACCAAATCCACCACAGGCTCTCAGCCCGGAACGGAAATCCACGCGCGCGCCGGCATTCAACTCGTAGCGGTTGCGCGGCACGCTGGCCTTCAGTGCTTCATCATCAAACGCCATGCCGTTGCTGGCGCCGTCGCGGTACCAGTTGGCCACCACATACGGGCTGACCGATGCCCCGGCGGCACTGCGGCCTTCGCCCTGCAGGCGCAGTCCCATGCGGCCGGACAGGCCGCTGTCGCCCAGGCTGCGCACCACGGTGCCGTTGGCTTCGGTGTGGCGGTCGATGCTGGCATCGGTGTAGACCAGCTGCAGTTCCGGCTGCAGGCTCAGCACGGTATTGCCGATCTGGCCGATGCCGATGCGGTAACCGGCTTCCAGCGAGCTCTGCCAGATATCTGAGTCGTAGCGCTCTTCGCCCAGGCCTTCGCCCTGCACGCGGTTGCGGAACTGGCCGCGCTGCACGTTGGCATCCACATACAGCGCATCGTTGCTCCAGTTGCCGTACACGCCCAGCGCACCGCCGTTGACCTTGCCACGTGCGCTGTAGCCGGTCAGCTGCGAACGCGAGGTGGCATCGGACTTGGCCAGCGCACCCATCACGCCCACGCGGCCCTGGCCGTTGTCGAACACGCCGATGTCCGCACCCAGCTGCAGGCGCGAGCGGTCCACGCGCAGGCCCAGCTGCTCTTCCACCGCCGACAGCTTGCTCTGGGTTGCATCCACACGTGCCCAGCCACGCACGCCATCAACGGCGGAGGTGTTGCCGCCCTGGCGGTCGCGCCAGCCGTGGCGCAACATCTGGTCCATCGCAAACTGGTTGGCCAGGTACGCGCCGGCTTCCGGGCGCAGCACCGGGATGGGAGTGCCCGGGTCGATTGGATCAATCGGATCCACGGGATCAACCGGATCAATGGGATCAACCGGTTGGCACTGCGGCAGTGTGGGGTCGGTATCACACGGATCTGGACCGACGGGAACCTCCGAACGCAGGTACCAGCCGCCATCGGTCGCGTCCTTGAACAGGAAGTACTCGTACTGTCCGCCCACCGCACGGCCCTGCAGGTCGAACTGCGCATTGGACGCACCGCCCACGCGGATCAGTTCGATGCCCTTGTCGGTCTTCGCGCCCGCACCACCGGCATTGAGCACACGCACGTTGGCCTGGCCGTTGGCATCGCCCTTGATGATCAGTCTGTCGGTGGCCGAGCTATCGTCACCCAACTGGGTGTTGAACAGCAGGGTGCCGCCGGCGCCGTCGAAGGTGTCCACGGTGAGGTCGTTGAACGTGCTGCCATTGCCCAGCGCCACGGTGCCAGTGCCGCCCAGCATGAAATGGCCCACATTGCTGTCGCCGGTCATCGACCACGTACTGCCACTGTCGATGTCGGCCGAGGTGACGTTGACGAAGCGGCCATATAGCCGAGCCCTGTTGCGCAGGATCACGTTCAACGTGCCGTTGGTGACGGTGGAGGGATCGAGCGTGATATTGCCGGCCACGCGCGAATCATCAATGGTGAAGTTGACGTCGGTGCGGGCGCTGCTGGCCGCGCCCTGGCTGGCCACCAGCAGGAGGTTCCCATCACCGCCGGCCAGGGTGGAACCGTTGGATACGGTGATGTCGTAGGTATTGGCGAACTGCGGCAGCACACGGATGGCCGCACCCCGCCGCGCACGGATTTCAGAGTCGTCGATGCGCAGGCGGATAGGGGTGGTCGTGCCATCAGCCCCCCACAGCATCGCCCCAACGTTGGCCGCCTCGATGGACGACCCATCAAGGATGTCCATGTTGCCAAGCATCAAGCGCACCCCCAGGCCACTGCTGGCATCCGTGCCGCCGGGCACATCTTCTACGAGGATGTACATCGTCTCGATGACGGCGGAGGGCGCATCGGTACCGGCACCTGTGGCTCCGCTGGCAAGATCGACGCCGATGGAGCGGTCTGTCGCTGCGGTCAGGTGGCTGGCATCGATGACGATCGAGGCCTGCGCGAGCTGCGCACTGGCTGCCCCCTGCAGCGCAATGCCGCCACCCTTGAAATGCGTTGCGCGTGTGCTCAGCCGTGCCGCGTCCGTCAGCGCGACCGCCGCCGTCACACCGCTGCCGGCAGCAACGCCGACGGCACCACCGAGCAGGTCGATTCCGGAGGTGTCAGCGGCGGAAATCTGATGCATCACCGCGTTCTGGCCGACCAGCTTGGAGCCATTCTTCAGTGTCCACGCTTCCACCGGATCACCTGCACGAACGTGGGCCGTCTGGCCATCGAGATCGCCTGCCAGGGCGGTGCCCGTCGACAGCGCGGAAAGCGCCAGCAGCAGACTGCGGGCCAGCGGGCATAGCGATGGGGAGCAAGTGGAATGAGGGTTCATGGTCGCGTCCCTGGCAGGCGTGGAATGGGGCTGATTACGAATGCGTGTGTCTGGAATGGCCTCAAGTGTCCGTTCTGGGTAGAGGTGTTCCCATGCAATTAGTTGCAAAGCGTTCCTGGCTGCCCGCTCCCTGAGGGACGCCGTTAAGGAACCGGCGGTGGATGCGTGTCCTCCGTCATCGGGACGCGGGCGCAGTTGCAATGGATTCGATGGCGAGGCGTTGGCGGTGCCGGGAGCATGTGGCCTCCCTCAAGGAGACCTCGCATGCGCTTTGCTTTCCCTTCCCATCATCCCCTCGCGATCGCCCTGGCGGGTGCGCTGTGCGTCTCACCCGGCGCCGAGGCTCAGCAGGTAGTGGCCGATGGCACCAGTGAAACCCCCGCTGGCGGCAGCTATTCCACCACCGCTGGCGACGAGCACGCCTTCCATGTTCTCAATGGCGGCCGCATCACTGCCAATGACGCGGTGGTGCTGGCCACCGAGGGAAATGCGGCTGCTGGCATCCGCGTGGAAGGCACTGGCAGCAGCCTGTACGTTGCCGATGCCACCATCACCACCCGTGGCGACAATGCAGCAGGCGCGTCCATTTCAGGCACTGACGGTGCGATCCAGATCGCCAAGGTCAGCATCGAGACACAGGGTTCAGCCAGCCACGGCCTGAGCGTTGCAGGTGCTACTGCCAGCGTTGGCCATGCAGACGTTCTTACCCGCGGCAACGGTTCGCACGGTGTGACGGTCGGTGGCGGCGGTACTGTGGAGCTGAGTGGCGGTACCGTCACCACGGAAGGAAGCAATGCCAATGCGGTGCTTGCCAGTGGTGCGGGCAGCACGGCACGGATCGCAGGCAGTACGCTGGTCAACCGCAGCGCAGGCACCTACGTCGCATTGGCCAATTCGGGTGCCGCCCTGCATCTGCAGGACGCACACGTTAGCCATGAAGGGGCGACGGGATTTGGCGTCGCCATCCACGCAGGCAGTACCGGTGAGCTGCGCAATGTGCACATCACGATGCAGGGACTGGGCACCGGGTTGGCAGGTGGCGGTGACGTCGCGATGCTGGGTGGTTCCGTTGTCGCGGCTGCAGCAGGGAGCACGGCTGTGGTTGCCCGTGGCGGGAGCATGCGGCTGGAATCGGTGGACGTTCGTGGTGATTACGGCATCAGCGCCAGCGGCGGAGCGCGGCTGGAACTGGTGGGCAGTCGCGTGCGTGCGGCGAACGGGGTGTTGCAGATATCAGGGCTGGGGACGACTGCACATGTGCAGGGATCCGAGCTGCTGGGTGACGGAGGAGCGGCCACGATTGCAGTCCATGACTCGGCCGTGCTGGATCTCCTGCACAGTGTTGTCCGCAGCGAAGGTGCCAATCGGGTTGGCATCGACAATCGCGGCGGCGCGGTGACGCTGGAGGGCGCGCAGGTCCATACCACCGGCGTGTCCAGCCACGCGCTGTACGCGGAGGCCAGTGGTCCGGTGCGCCCTCGCATCGATGCCGGTGAAACCTTGCTCAGCACGACCGGCGACAACGCCATCGGGGCTGTTGCACGGAAGGGGGGCAGCATCCATCTGGTGGACAGTGTCGTGCTGACCACCGGAGATGGCGCCCACGGCGTGCTGTCCGGGGGTGTCGGCGAAATGACGCTGAACAACACCCATGTCCGCACCGAAGACGAGCGCGCGTGGGCAGCGGTGATCAATGACAACGGGCGGATGCGCATCGACGGCGGTTCGCTGGTGAGTGCCCAGCATGGCGGTGTGTGGCTGCGTAGCAGCCGCGATGCAGGCCTGACTCTGTCCAATGGCACGTTGGTATCGGGCGGCAACGGCATCGCGCTGGCACTGGATGCCGCAGTGGCCGGACGTTTCGATGTTGCACTGGGCGGAGGCTCGCAGATGGTGGGCGACATCGTCATCACCCCGGAGGATGAGGATGCGGGCCTGCCACCACAGTCGGATGTGCATGTGCGGCTGGCGGATGGGTCGCTGTGGCAGGGCAGTTCTGACCTGGTGCAGACGATGGCGATCGAGAGCGGCAGCCAGTGGACACTGAGCGGTGATGCCACGGTAGGCGAGCTTCAGGTGCTCAACAGTGGCGTGGCACTGTCTGACGGCAGTGGTCGCTTCAATACGCTCACCGTGGACGGCGACCTGCACAGCGAAGGGGCCACGTTCCTGTTCCAGGGCGCGCTGGCCGGCGATGACAGCGCGATGGATCGCCTGCACGTGCGCGGCGATACCTCCGGCGATGCGCTGATCGCGGTGAAGAACATCGGTGGGGTGGGTGCGCAGACAAAGGATGGCATCCAACTGATCGAGATCGACGGCGCATCACTGGCGAGCTACGCACTGAGCGGCCGCGCGGTGGGCGGATCGTACGAGTACTTCCTGTTCCAGGGCGGCCTGGCGGATCCTACCGATGGCAACTGGTACCTGCGTTCTCAGTGGTTCGATGTCTGCAAGGACAACCCGGCTGCGCCGGGATGCGTGGTCGATCCGGGCCCGGATCCGATCGACCCGACGGATCCCGTCGATCCGGTGGATCCAATCAATCCGATTCTGCCTCCGCCGGTACTGCGCCCGGAAGCCGGTGCCTATCTGGCAAACCAATCGGCAGCTATCAACATGTTTTCCCATCGTATGAACGACCGCATCGGGGCCGTCTCGCTGGATGAAGGCCGTGCCGCGTGGGCGCGCGTGGGCCGGCAGCAGGCGGACTTCAGCGCGGTCGGCGGTCAGCTGTCGATCGACGGCAACACCTCGGTGCTGCAGATCGGCAGTGACCTGGTTCGCCGAGGCAATGCAGCGTTCGGCGTGATGTTGGGCACGGGGCGTGCTGACAGCAGTGCAGTGTCCGATCTGACCGGCTACAGCGCCAAGGGGCGGGTGCGTGGCAGCGCGGTGGGTGTGTACGGCACCTGGTTGCAGGCGGCTGACGGCACGCAGGGCGCGTACATGGATGCGAACCTGCAGTACGGCCGCTTCGATAACCGGGTGCAGGGCATCGGCCTGGCGCCGGAGCACTACGATTCGCGCATGGCCAGTGCGTCGCTGGAGGCCGGCTACACCTTCAACGTGTGGCAGGGCAGCGCCAGCGCACTGTATGTGCAGCCGCAGCTGCAGCTGAGCCATGTCGATTTCCGCGCTGATCGCCACGTGGAGAGCAACGGCACGGTGATCGACCATGCCGACGCCGGTGGCCTGAGCGGGCGCCTGGGCGTGCGTGTGTTTGGCCATGGCACTGCGGCCGACAATGCCCTGCAGCCGTACCTGGGCGTGAACTGGCTGCGTGGCAGCGGCACCAGCACGTTGCAGTTCAACGGTGACATGCTGGGCGCGGACGTGCCACGCAACCGTTACGAGGTGCAGGCCGGTGCCGAGCTGAAGCTGGGCCAGCGCTGGGGTGCGTGGGGTGGCCTGACCGTGCAGCGCGGCGACCACGGTTACCGCAACGTGGGCGGCCAGCTGGGCCTGCGCAAGGCCTGGTAATCGGGCGTGCAGCGGGGTCAGAGCCCATTGCCCAGGTAATGGGATCCGACCCCGCTGCTGCTGTAGAGCTGAGCCCATGCTCGGCTCAACGCGATCTGGACGAAGGGCAGCCGAGCAGGGCTCTGCCCTGCAGTGGCCCACAGGCTGCATCGAACCTAAACACACACCCGCCCTGTCGCGATCGTCCATTGAATGACTGCGCAAACGGTGGCGATGCTCCCGGATCGCTCGCTGCTGGTCACCCGCATGTCCCCTCCCGAACGTTCCCACAATGCGGCCATTGACGGCCTGCGCGCATTGGCGGTGCTGGCCGTCATCCTGTTCCACACCAATGCGGCATGGTTGCCCGGTGGCTTCACCGGCGTGGACCTGTTCTTCGTGGTGTCCGGCTTCGTGATCAGCCAGTCGTTGGCGTCACGCACCAACGCATCACTCGGCGCACTGCTGCTCGACTTCTACCGTCGACGCGTGCTGCGCCTGTTGCCGGCGCTGCTGGTAATGCTGATGGCCACCTTCGTGCTGTCGGCGCTGTTCATTCCCCGCGCGTGGCGCAACGAGCAGTTCGACCAGACCGGCTGGGCCGCGCTGGTCGGCTTCAGCAACATCGTGCTGGCTGGGCAGCAGGACGACTATTTCTCACCTGGCGCCGAACTCAACCCGTTCCTGCACACGTGGACGCTGGGTGTGGAGGAGCAGTTCTACCTGGTCTTCCCGCTGCTGTTCTTCGTCTGGCTGCGCGGGCGTGAGCGCTGGCCGTGGTCGCGTTGGCTGTTGCCGGTGCTCACCGCGCTGTCGCTGGTGTGGGCAGGTTGGCAGGCGCAATCGGCACCGGCGGCAGCGTTCTATCTGCTGCCGGCGCGGTTCTGGGAGCTGGCCGCAGGCGCGCTGCTGTACCAGTGGATGCGTACGCGTACGCCGGGCCCGAACGGTGACACGGTTGCAGCGGCCGGCCTGGCGCTGCTGGCCGCAGGTGCGCTGATCGCACCGCAGTTGGCGATGCCGGTTCCAGGCGTGCTGGCCACCGTGGCCGGTACCCTGCTGCTGTTGGCAAGCGTGTCGACGCCTGGGACATCGCGCATCGCCCGCGCGCTGGGCTGCGCACTGCTCGCCTACCTGGGGCGCTTGTCCTATTCGCTGTACCTGTGGCATTGGCCGTTGCTGGTGCTGCTGCGCTGGACCTACGGTCTGCAGGGAGCGGCACTGTGGCTGTACCCGGTGCTGCTGTTGGCGGTATCCGCTGCGTCCTACCACTTCATCGAACGTCCGCTGCGCCGTGCAGCACCCCTGCTGCGGCTGGCACCGGCCAAGGTGCTGGCGATGGCGTTGCCGGTGGTGGCGCTGTGTGGCGCGGGTGCCTGGGCCACCGTGGAGTACCACGAGCAGGTCTCGCTGAGCGTTACCCGTGACGGCTATGCATGGCAGGCGCGGCGCTACCCGGCATGGCGTCCGCTGGAGCCGGTGAGCGCGCCGGCGCTCGAAGGGCGGCGGCTGTTCGTGGTGGGGGATTCGCATGCGGCGGCCTATCGCACGATGACCAGCATGGTGGCGCGCCAGACCGGCATGGAGGTGCGTCAGGATGATCGTGGCGGCTGCAGCTTCGTCAATCTGCTGCGGGCCAGCCCGTCCGACTGCCAGGCATTCATCGAGCACGCGCTGTCGACCATCGAGCGCGAGGCGCGCCCCGGTGACTTCGTGCTGCTGGCGGCATTGCGCATGCCGGAGCTGCGTGGATTCGACTGGCAGCGGCAGGATGCACAGGAAATCTATCGTCAACTGCTTGCCGAGCGCACCCCGACCAATGCGCAGGCCGCGCGTGATGAGGCTGATCGTGTTCTTGGACGTCTGCAGAAGCTGGGCGTGCATGTGGTTTTGGATGCACCACTGCCGTTGTTCAAGGCCGGTGCGTACCGCTGTTCGGACTGGTTCAACCGCCGCAACCCGGCTTGTGCCGGGGGCCTGAGCATGCGGCGCGCCGACCTGGACAGGCTGCGAGCGCCGCAGATGGCGTTGCTGTCCGAACTGGCAGCGCGCTATCCATCGCTGACGGTGTGGGATCCACTGCCGCTGCTGTGTGGGCCGCAGACCTGTTCGGCCGTGGAAGAGGGCGGACCGTTGTTCTTCGACAACGATCATCTGAGTGGGCACGGTAATCGCGTGCTGCTGCCCAGTTTCCGGCAGACCCTGAGCGATATTGCAGGCGACAAGCTCTTGTAGAGCCGAGCCCACGCTCGGCTGCTCTTCGTTCCGCAGGCGGGAAGTCCGCGCTGCGCGCGGTGAGCCGAGCATGGCTCGGCTCTACAGCAGTGCGCGCGATCTATGCCGGCGGCAGCACCTTGCCCGGGTTGAGAATCCCATCCGGGTCCAGCGCGGCCTTGATCGCACGCATCGTCACCAAGGTAGCCGGGGTGAAGGCCTGCGCCATGAAATCGCGCTTGGCCAGGCCGATGCCGTGCTCGCCCGACAGCGTGCCGCCCAGTGCCAGGGTCAGCTCGAAGATCTTCGGCAGCGCGGCATGCGCGCGCGCGTTTTCGTCGGCATCCTCCGGATGGTAGAGGATGTTGACGTGCAGGTTGCCGTTGCCGGCATGGCCGAAGGTGACGATGGTGAGTCTGTAGTCACGCGCCAATGCCTGCACGCCAGCCACAAGCTCTGGAATGCGCGACACCGGCACCACCACGTCTTCATTGATCTTGCCGGGCGCGACGGTGCGCAGTGCCGGCGACAGTGCCTTGCGCGCGGCCCACAGCTGGTCGCGTGCACGGCCTTCCATCGCCACGTCCAGTTCGATCATGCCGTCGCCTTCAGCGGCGCTGGCCAGTGCCTGCAGCAGATAGGGCAGGGTGTCGTGGTCACCATCGGCTTCCACCAGCAGCATCGCACCGGCCTCCGGCACGTCCGCACCGTTGAGACGCAGCAGCTCAAGGCTGCGCGCGTCCATGAATTCCAGGCGCGTGGGTACCACCGGCTGCGACATCAGGCGTGACACTGCGGCGGCGGCCGCATCGGCGTCGCGGTACAGCACGCGCAGTCCGGCCTGGCTGACCGGCAGCGGGGTGAGCTTGAGGGTGGCTTCCACGATCAGCGCCAGCGTGCCTTCGCTGCCCACCAGCAGGTGGGTGAGGTCGTAGCCGGTGGAATCCTTGGTGTAGGCACCACCGCAGCGGATCACCTCGCCGGTGCCGGTCACCGCCACTAGACCCAGCACGTTGTCGCGGCTGGTGCCGTACTTCACCGCGCGTGGGCCACCGGCATTGCAGGCCAGGTTGCCACCCACGCTGCAGATCTCCGCGCTGGACGGGTCCGGCGCCCAGAACAGGCCATGCGGGGCCAGCGCCTGCTGCAGGGTTCCATTGAGCACGCCCGGCTGCACCACGGCGCAGCGATCACCGGCGCGGATCGCCACGATGCGGTCCATGCGGGTGAACGACAGCACGATGCTGCCCGGCAACGGCACGGCCGCGCCGGTGGTGCCGGTGCCCGCGCCGCGCGCGACCAGTGCCACGCCATGCGCACGGCAGGCACGCACCAGCGCCTGCACCTGTTCGATGCTGGCGGGCAGCGCGACGGCGGCAGGGCGCTGGTGGCGCCACGAGTTGTCCTGTGCGTTCGCCTCCAGCGCGTTGTCATCCATGCGCCAGCCATCGGCACCCAGCAGGGCGGACAGTTCGGCAACCAACGCGGCGGGCAGGACAGTACTCATGATGGATCTCGCGGGACAGCAGGGGCGGGTTGGATCAGTTTCCATGCAACAACGGCGCCGGCCAGCGGCAGCCACACCCAGCGCAGTTCAGAGAGCAGGGTGGCGATGCCGCGCGCGCTGAAGAACTGGGGCGCGAACGGTGACACGCGGATGGGGCGCCACGGCGCGAAGAAGCGGTGTTCACTCCACGGCCAAGCCAGCGCGACGCCGAGGCCGCCGGAGGTCATCGCATCCAGCAGCGGATGGCTGGCGGCGCAGACGAAGACGAATACAGCGGCTTGTACGGTAGATGCCAACCTTGGTTGGCACACATCCGCCGACCAAGGCCGGCGACTACCAAAGAACGCCCACACCGCGGCCAGCACCGCCAACACCCCGGCAAACAACAACGAATGGCTGGCACCGCGATGGCCGAACGCATCGGCATAGGGAATGTGCAGGGCAAAGGCCAGTACATCGGCATCGGGCAGCATCGCCGCGACCACACCCGCAGCGAGCAACCACGCAGGAATGCGGCCACGATCCGCGGCGCACCACAGCGCCAACGGCACAGCGGCATGGGTGATGATCGAAGGCATCAGTCACGTACCATGGTAGTGCCGGCCGTGGGCCGGCTGCAGGTCCGACGGGTAGTGCCGGCCGCTGGCCGGCAAAGAGTAGCCATCAGGAGTCATCCAATCGGAACGCATCGCGCAGCCAGTGCAGCTGCGGCGGCTCGCCGGTGGCTTCCACCACATCGAAACGGCACGGCGCATCGGCCAGCGCGGGATTGTCCTGCAGGTACAACAATGCGGCATGTGCCAGGCGCCGACACTTGCGCACATCCACCGAGGCCGCGCCGCCACCGAAATCGGATCGCGCGCGATAGCGCACTTCCACGAACACCACGGTGCCGGCATCGTCCATCACCAGGTCCAGTTCACCGCCGCGATAACGCACGTTGCGCGCACGCGGCCGCAGTCCGGCCTGTTGCAGATGCTGCTCGGCGGCGGCTTCCACCGCCGAGCCACGTTGGCTGCGCTCAGCGACCACCGACGATCGGCATCGGCCGGCCGCCATTGAAGGTCGACCAGGCCGGCTGGCGCAGGATGTTGCCATTGCTGTCCAGGAACAGGGTGCCGGTGGCACCGTCCAGGCCGCCTTCGTTGGACAGCTTGTCCAGGTAGGCGGTGATCTTCCAGGCATCGGCGCCGAAGGCGAACAGGCGGCCGGCCGCACCGCGTGCGCTGGGCAGGGTGCTGGCGACCTGGCTGGCCGAGGGCAGGCCGGACACGCTGCGCACGTTCCAGGCTTCGTTCGGGTAGACGATGCCGTCCAGCGCCACGTCTTCTTCCACCTTGCCGCTGCCGACGGTTAGCTGCGAAGTGCCAACGCGGGTGGCGCCACCGGCACCGGCCAGCGCCAGCTGCGGCGCCAGCAGGCGGGCCTGCGGCGCGCGCACGGCGAGGAACACGGCATCGACCTGGCCGGCATTGCGCACCTGCGCACCGACATCGCCAACCGCGTCGCTGACGCCGACGGTAGCCACCACCTGGCCACCACGCTGGGCGAAGCGCTGGGCGAAGGCGGCGGCGGCACGGCGGCCGGTATCGTCGGCGCTGTTGATCACCAACGCCTTGCCGCGCTCGCGGCCGCGCAGATATTCGGCAGCGACGATGCCGTCGTCTTCCGGTGCCAGCGAGAAGCCGGCGCTGCCGGCCGGCGGCGCGTCCTTGCCACGGTTCAGGGCCAGCACCGGCACCTGCAGCTGCTGGCGGCCATAGACCGCATCCACTTCGTCGCGGCCCAGCGGGCCGACCACGAAGTCGGCGCCGGAGGCGACGGCCTTGTCATAGGCGGCCAGCGCACCGGCCGGGGTACCGGCGGTGTCGATGAAGTTGATGTCCGGGCGGCGGCGGGTCTCGCCGTAGTACGCGGCCAGCAGGCCATCACGCACCGGCTGCGCGGCGGTGGCCAGGCGGCCGCTGAGCGGCAGCAGCACGGCCAGCTTGGCCGGCGGGCGGTAACCGTCGCTCATCGCCGGCGGGCGCTTGCTGGTGTCGAACTGGGCGGCGCCATCGCGGTCGAACGGGCGCGGCAGCGGCAGGCCGCGCGCGATCAGTGCGCGGCCGGCGAAGTTGTACAGCGGGTCGTTGGCCGGCAGGGCAGCGGCACGGCTGCGCAGGGTGGCATCGTCAAGCGTACCGAGCAGACCGGCGATGGCGGCCTGGTTCTCGCTGCGCGCGCTGCCGGTCAGGCTGGCGTGGGCGCGGGCGCGCTCGGTGGCGGCACCGAAGGCATCGCCGGTGCCCTGCAGCGCGTTGGCGCGGGCTACGTGCCAGCGCGTGCGCAGCGCGGGGAAGACGTTGTCGCCCTGTTCCTTCAGCAGGGCCAGGGCCTGCGCCGGCTGCTTGTCGGCCAGTGCCAGCTCGGCGCCGGTCAGCTGGTAGCGCTGCAGGCTGGCGCCGGACAGCTGGCGGGCGGTGAGCTGGCCAAGCAGGCTGCGCGCGCGGGCACTGTCGCCGGCCAGGTGCCAGGCCCAGGCGGCATCGGCCAGGGCGTTGCTGCGGGCGCCACCTTTCAGGGTTGCGGCCAGCGCTTCCAGCTGCAGGGCGGCGTCGCGCGGTTTGCCTTGTTCGATCAGCGCCAGCGCCTGGCTCTGGGCCGGCGATTCGGGCGCGCTGGTCAGGCTGGTGGTGGCACAGCCGGCCAGCAGCATCAGCGACAACGACAGGGCGGAGATCCGTGCGGCGGGCTTGTTCATGATCGGGTCCATGCGATGAGGGCAGCGGCCTTGGCCGGGTACACGCTACGATTCTACCCTTGCCCCGTGAGTACCGCTGAAATGAGTGTTCCAACCCTGTACGTCGTCGCAACCCCGATCGGCAACCTGGCCGATCTGAGCCCGCGCGCGCAGGAGGTGCTGCGTTCGGTGGCGGCCATCTGTGCCGAGGACACCCGCCGCAGCGGCCAGCTGCTGTCCCATTTCGGCATCCAGCAACCGCTGGTGGCCCTGCACGAACACAATGAAGAGGCCCTGGCGCAGCGCCTGGTTTCGCGATTGCAGGCCGGCGAGTCGCTGGCGCTGGTCAGCGATGCCGGTACCCCGCTGGTCAGCGACCCCGGTTTCCGCTTGGTGCGTGCCGCGCGCGCGGCGGGTATCAAGGTCAGCCCGGTGCCCGGTGCCTGCGCCGCCATCGCCGCGCTGAGCGTGGCCGGCCTGCCCAGCGACCGTTTCAGCTTCGAGGGTTTCCTGCCGGCCAAGGCCAGCGGCCGCCGCGACCGCCTGCAGGCGCTGGCCGGCGAAGTGCGCACGATGGTGTTCTACGAATCCTCGCACCGTATCGCCGAGTCGCTGGCCGACATGGCGGCGATCTTCGGCGGCGAGCGCCCGGCGGTGCTGGCCCGCGAGCTGACCAAGCTGTTCGAGACCGTGCTCGACGGTGACCTGGCGGGGCTGCTGGCCCAGGTCGAGGCGGACGACAACCAGCGCAAGGGGGAGTTCGTGGTGATGGTGCAGGGTGCTGGTGACGACGAGGAAGCGCAGCTGGCGCATGGTCGCCGTGTCTACGCGAAGCTGAGCGAGCACCTGCCGCCGTCGACCGCTGCCAAGCTGGCTGCTGAGTTGACCGGCGCACCGCGCAAGGCGCTGTACGGGAGTTGATCGCTCGCTCCGGGCCATGCCTGGGCAGCGCGCGGCGCGAAATGCGAAACGGTTCAGATCCGCCGGAGGGTCGCCGATCTCTGGCGAGTGAATGTGCTCACGTGCGCAGCTGAGGGGCGAATCAGGGGCTAGGGAATGTCGTGATGAGCATCAAATGATCGACCCACTGACGATCGTACGAACCCAGCAGCCTTTGGCATGACGGGACGTCCTGCAGAGCGACATTGAGATCAGTCGAGCCCGTGCGGATACTCCCGATGCGGAAGGGTGTCCGTAGTGTGACCCCATTTCCGAGGCCTCTGACGCGTGAGGACCGGTGCTCGGGAGGTCTTCAAACGCCTGGCTTGGGCGAAGACGCTCCGGCACACGCCTCTTCATCCCCCACTTGGGAGTAATTGTTCGAGATGGCATTGACAGCCTACCTTCAAGCTCATTTCCTGCCAAAGGATGCGTTCGCCGCATTCTGCAATGTGTCAGAAGAAAGACTCAGTCGCCTGATTGCAGTGGGCGCGGTGCCGCAGCCCACCTACACCTGCGAGGAAGGCACCATCCGATCTGCAGTGTTCGGCTCCATTCCCATCAGCGAAGACCTTGTGGGAGAGTACTTCCGTACCGATTGCGCACGCTGGACACGCATCGCCGATCATGCACCACCGGGCAGTGAACGGGCGGCTGTGGTCGACGTTCTGCTGCAGGAGCTCGAGGGCTACATGGCAGGCGTGCTTGGGGATGCCAACGCTGCGCACGACAAGGCGCAACTGCTGCTCCCGCACTTCTTCAACGGGACCTTCGGTCTGTGTATCGCAGATCCGTCCACCGGCGCCGGCATCGCAACAAAGGAGCTACTCCAGGAACAACTGGTCGCACTCGCCAGTGACACCCACACGCCTCTCGACGCGCGTGTCGACAGGCAGGCGCTGCTGGCATTGATCGACGATTATGCGCGTGCGTCGATGCCGTTTTCGCCGGCCGAGTATGACCGTAGCAGCAGAAAGCGACTGGTCGACGATCTCCGCCGGGAGCTGGACGAAAAGTCCTGAAAGGCGTGCAGACCTGCATGGCTCATTCACAGACTGGGACGCTGGAACACGGCAGCGGCCGAATTCCGGGGGACGAAGGGGCGAAGCTCTCAGATTTCCTCCAGGGAGGAAAGACAAATGCTTGAAAAGGGTCTGTTCCTGCTGTTCGCTCTGGCCGATGCGCCAGCTCCTGCAGCTGCAGCGCCGCCGCCCGTAGCCATTACCGAAGCCGACCTGGGCCCGGACTATGTCGGCTACCTGTTGTTCGATCCGGGGTTGGTCGAATTCAATCGGCTGCAGTCGGTTCGCGATTACGGCAATTACCTGACCTACCGCGCGGCACGTGACGCGTTGGAGAGCTACGAGGCATGTCTGCAAGTGGGGGCCGACAACCACGCACAGATCGAGGCGGCCTACCAGCAGTTGGTGAACAGCCAGCAGCGGTACGTCAGCGCGGCGCAATGGCACGACCTGCGGCAGGCCCTGCGTGCGGGGCGCGAGCCGGTGCCCGAGCGCGCGTCGTGGCAATGCGCCGCATTCGTGGACAACGCGCCCTATTTCGATGCGGGGTTGGACGATGCACTGCTGGGCGCCACCGAATTGGCGCGCGAACAGGCCGGGGAAGGGGATTCGCGTAGCGATGCGCTGCGCCCGGTCCTCGGCGTTCAAATGGGGGGCGCGACCGTGATCGAATCCGAGCCTGACGAGGGTCCGGCCCATCGCGCCGGCCTGCGCAAGGGGGATGAGGTGCTGGCCGTGGCGGGTACCCGAGTGAAGACCGTCTTCGGTGTCGGCCAAGCGTTGAAAGCCCACGCGCCTGGCGATCGCGTGGACGTGCGCGTTCGCCGCATTGAATGGGACGGTTCGCAACCGCAGGTGCGGGAATTGATCGTAGGTGTGGTGCTGGAGTCGCGGGCGGCGGTGATGGCGAGGGCGAAGGGCCGCTAGAGCCACGCCACGCGTGGATGAACCGGATGCCGCGATCGGCACGGCAGGAAGGGCGTGCGTAGGCTAGAATGTGCGCTGGCGGAGCCGGCCAGACAGTCGCGTCATCCCTTCGGGGGTGCCGAGGAAAGTCCGGGCTCCATAGGGCAAGGTGCCAGGTAACGCCTGGGCGGCGCAAGCCGACGGAAAGTGCAACAGAAAGATACCGCCTACGTCTTCTTCGGAAGGCCGGTAAGGGTGAAATGGTGCGGTAAGAGCGCACCGCGAGTCTGGCAACAGACCGGCACGGCAAACCCCACCTGGAGCAAGACCAAATAGGGATCCTTTGGCGCGGCCCGCGTTGGATCCGGGTAGGTTGCTTGAGCGTTGCGGTGACGTAACGCCTAGAGGAATGACTGTCCACGACAGAACCCGGCTTATCGGCCGGCTCCGCCTCTTTCTTCCATAGGCATGGACCGCGCATCGGTGCCGCCGGCCAGCGGCCGGCACTACCTTGATGTCGCGCGGTCCTCAGCCCGGCGTACGGTACTGCCCGGCGGAAATGAACTGCGAGAAGCGCTCGCACCACACCACGACGGTGGTGTAGTCGTCCACGTCCACGTTCGCGGGCACCTCGACCAGGAAGCGGTTGAAGGTCTTCACTTCGCCGATGCGCTGGGCCTGCGCCTTGATCTTCAGGAAGTCGGCCTTGTTGTCGACGAAGTCGCGCACCAGGTACACCTTGTAATCCGGGCCCGGTCCCATCTTCCCGTCGAAGGCGACCTGGGTGGCGCTGACGCTGACCTTGCCTTCGGCCCAATGCACCGCATCACTGCCCTTGAGGTCGCGGCGAAAGGTGGTGCGGTAGGGGGCGTCTTTCATGGCCGCCTGCACCTGCGCAACCGGCGGGTCATCGGGGGCGATCAGGATCGGCAGGAGATAGACGCCCAGGCCGAAGCCCAGGCCGAGGGTGAGCAGGTGGGTGGCGAGCAGGATGAGGATGCGGCGCATGGGGCCTCCTTGTGGTTGCGATCGATCGCGCGGCGAAGTGCCGGGCCTGACCACCCTGGGAGGTCAGGGCCGACATTTATAGGCACAGGGCCGATTGCGAAAAGGGCACAGTCGGGTGGCTGCGATGCTGAAAGCCCTCTGGCGAGGGCGGATCGCGGTCGCGGCTGGAAGCTGAATGACGTATCAGGCGCGCTGCGCTGACGGCTGCCGGCGCGTGGATCGCGACAGCGCGCTGTGGGTAGTGCCGGCCGCTGGCCGGCAGCTTCATGGCGAATCCGAGCATCCAAAGGTTGCCGGCCAGCGGCCGGCACTACCCCGCTGGCAAGAGAATCCGCCCAGTGGCCGGGACGGCCGGGTCAGAAAATGACGTGGCTTTGTCCGCTCGGTGCACCCTGCGGGCCGAAACGGCGTTCGTGGATCTCGCCGTGGCCGTCGGCGTCGATCAGCAGCACCGTGCTGGCGCGGGTGCCATAGTCGTCGCCGCGGATGAAGGCCGGGCTCAGCCAGCGCTCGCGTTCCAATCCGATGCCGGTGTCGGGCAGGTCGCTGTCGGCGGGGCGATGTTCGTCCGCCAGGGCGGCCCAGAGCGGGGTCAGGTCCTCATCGCCGGCCTCGAACCAGGCTTCAAGCGCAGCCATCAGCCGCCGGGTCTTCGGCCAGGGCGCGTCCAGCGCGCCGTTGGACATGCCATGTACGCCCGGGCCCAGGCGCTGGCGCTCGGCGGGGTGGTTGCCCAGGTACTCCAGGCTGTCGCCATCGGCCAGCAACAGGTTGAATGGGGCGTAGGCGCCGGCCACCGTTGCCAGTCGGTCGATATGCACGGCGGCGGGGTCGCGGCCGCGCAGGAAGTCGGCCACCAGCGCACCCCGTGAAGGACCGGTCTGTGCGGCCAGCGGGTCGCGGACATTGGTGACCACGGCCATGCGTCCGCCGGCGCCGACGCCGGCCCAGCCGCCGCCGGAGCGCAGGTCGCGCCCTCCGATGACGGAGGTCTCATCTTGCCAGGGGGCCAGCGCCGCTGTCGGGCGGGCGTGGAACTCATCACGGTTGCCGGTCATCACCAGCCGCCAGCGCGGGTGGTGCATCCAGCCAAGAGCGAGCAGGCACATGGCCTCATTGTGCACGGTTTGCGCAGTCTGGCGCCGCTTCCTGCCCGTCCCGGATGAATGCGCGAGCGATGTTTCACGCTCTGTCCACACCCCTGAACTTCCGTTCAATCTCAAAAATTGAGACGGATCAGCAACTTGTGGATAAGCCTTGAACAATTCTCTAAAGGTTGTTGCAAGCCATTGATGCGGCTGGCGATTTCCCCGCTGAAAAGTTGTTGACAACCCTTCGGCCGCTGCTAAGGTGGGCATCAGAGGGAAATCCGGGTGTTTTGTGGGTTTTCGTGGTTCAATGTTTCACCGGGCGAAGGATAGGTGCACGCGTCGTGTTCCAGGGCGAGACGGCCATCACAGTTGACGATAAAGGGCGCATGGCGGTTCCCACCGCTTACCGCGACCTCGTCGCGCGCGCCAGCAACAACCGTCTCGTGCTGACCTACAACCCGTTCGAAGCCGGCTGCCTGTGGCTGTATGCAGAGTCGGAGTGGGAGCGGGTCCGCGACGACGTCATGTCCAAGCCCAACACCCAGCGCGTCGTGCGCCTGTTGCAGCAGAAGCTGGTCGGCTCGGCCGCCCATCTGGAACTGGACGGCAACGGTCGCATCAGCATCCCCGCCAGCCACCGCGGTGCGGTGGGCATTGAAAAGAAGGCGGTATTGCTCGGTATGGGCGACAAGTTCGAATTGTGGAGCGAGCAGGCGCATCGGGCCCTGATCCAGCAGACGTTGTCTGACGAGGATCTGGGTGATGGGTTGCTCGACCTGAAGTTGTGAGCCGGGGTGCCCGGATGCGCCCAGAAGCGCAGACCGGTCACCTTCCGGTGTCGCAGTCGCCGGCGGTGCACCTGCCGGTCCTGTACACCCAGGTCCTTGAAGGCCTGAGGGTGATCGAAAACGGACGTTATCTGGATGGCACGTTCGGTCGTGGCGGTCATGCACGTGGCGTGCTCACCCAGCTCGGTCCCGAGGGGCGCCTGCTGGTCATGGACAAGGATCCGGAAGCCATCGCCGTTGCCGAGCGCGATTTCGCGCCGGACCCGCGCGTGTCCATCTTCCGTGGCAGCTTCGCCCAGCTGCTGCAGTGGGATGCGACGGCCGAAGGCCTGGACGGCGTGCTGTTCGACCTCGGCGTGTCGTCGCCGCAGCTGGACGTGGCCGAACGTGGCTTCAGCTTTGGCAAGGACGGCCCGCTGGACATGCGCATGGATCCGGACAGTGGTGAAAGCGCCGCGCAGTGGATCAACCGCGTGGAAGAGCGCGAGATCGCCGATGTGCTGTGGACCTACGGCGAAGAGCGCCAGAGCCGCCGCATCGCCCGTGCCATCGTGGCCCGCCGTGAGAAGCAGCCCTTCTCCCGCACCGCCGAACTGGCCGAGCTGATCGCCTCGGTGATGCCGCGTGGAAAAGACAAGATCCACCCGGCCACGCGCAGCTTCCAGGCCATCCGCATCCACATCAACCGCGAGCTGGCCGATCTGGAGGCCGGGTTGGATGCCGCCGTCGAACGGCTCAAGCCCGGTGGCCGCCTGGCGGTGATCAGCTTCCATTCGCTGGAAGACCGCATCGTCAAGCAGTACATGAACCGCCTGGCCAAGGCGCCGCCGGCCAACCGCCGCCTGCCCGAGGCGGTCGCGTTCGTGCCGACGCTGGACCTGATCGGCGGTGCCATCAAGGCCACCGACGAAGAGCTGGCCGCCAACCCGCGTGCCCGCAGCGCCGTGCTGCGCGTGGCGCAGAAGCGGGAGGCCGACGCATGAGCCGGTTGCTGCTGATCATCCTGCTGGCTTCCACCGTGGCCTCGGCGATCGGCGTCGTGTTCGTGCGTCATCGTCACCGGCAGACGTTCATCGAACTGTCGCGCGCCGAGCGCAAGCGCGATGACATCAACCTGGAGTTCGGTCGCCTGCAGCTGGAACAGGCCACCCTGGCCGAAGCCAACCGTGTCGATCGCATCGCCCGCGAGAAGCTCGGCATGAAGTTCCCCGAGGCCGCCGACATCGTGGTGGTGCGGCCATGAGCAAGACCGGCCGCAACCGCCCGCGCAACGCCTTCAACCTGCGCCAGCGCCTGCGCTGGGTCGCGCTGGCGCTCGGCCTGTGCTCGGTGTCGCTGGTCGGTCGTGCCGCCTACGTGCAGATCATCAACAGCGACTTCTACCAGCGCCAGGGCGAGGCCCGTTACCTGCGCGAGCTGCCGATCAAGACCTCGCGCGGCATGATCACCGACCGCAACGGCGAGCCGCTGGCGGTGTCCACCCCCGTCGCCTCGATCTGGGTCAATCCGCAGGACCTGCTGCGTTCGCCCGAGCGCATTCCGGAGCTGGCCCAGGCGGTCGGCATGTCTGTGGATGAGCTGAGCAGCCGCCTGTCGCAGAAGTCGGACAAGGAATTCATGTACCTGCGTCGCCGGATCAATCCGGACGAGGCAGAAAAGGTGGTCGCGCTGAAGATTCCGGGCGTGGCCGCGCAGCGCGAGTTCCGCCGCTTCTACCCGCAGGGTGAGGCGATGGCGCACGTGCTGGGCTTCACCAACATCGACGACCGCGGCCAGGAAGGCCTGGAGCTGGCGTTCGACGAATGGCTGCGCGGCAAGGCCGGTGCCAAGCGGGTGATCCGCAACCGCAAGGGCGAGACCGTCGAAAGCGATCTGCTGCGCGCCGCCGAACCGGGCAAGGACCTGACGCTCAGCATCGACCGCCGCATCCAGTACCTGGCGTTCAAGGAACTGCGCAACGCGCTGGTGGCCAACAAAGCGGCCGGCGGTTCGATGGTGATCATGGACGTGAACACCGGCGAGATCCTGGCCATGGTCAACCTGCCCACCTACAACCCGAATTCGCTGACCGGCGCGCTGCCCGATGCGCGCCGCAACCGTGCGGTGACCGACCTGGTCGAGCCGGGTTCGACGATGAAGCCGTTGACGATTGCCACGGCGCTGCAGGCTGGTGCGGTGACCAAGGACACCATCATCGATACCAACCCGGGTTACATGCAGGTGGCCCGCTTCACCATCCGCGACGTGCCGCGCAACAACGGCGTGCTGAACGTGACCGGCGTGATCACCCGCAGTTCCAACATCGGCGCGGCCAAGGTCGCGGCAAAGATGCCGGACCAGGTGTTCTATGACGGCGTGCGCCGTTTCGGCTACGGCTCGGTGCCGCACAGCGGGTTCCCGGGTGAATCCGGTGGCGTGGTGCGGCGCCCGGCCAACTGGGACGGTGCCACCAAGACCACCATGTCCTACGGCTACGGCCTGAACGTGACACCGCTGCAGATCGCCACCGCCTACTCGGCGCTGGCCAATGGCGGCAAGTTGATCGCGCCGACCTTCGTCAAGGGCCAGCGCAACGAAGCGCATCAGATCATCGACGAGAGCGTCGCCAGGCAGGTGGTGGCGATGATGGAAACGGTGGTCACCCAGGGCGGCGCCAAGCAGGCAGCAGTGCTGGGTTACCGCGTAGCCGGCAAGACCGGTACCGCGCGCAAGACCGGCCCGGGTGGTTACGAGCGTGGCCATTACAACGCGCTGTTTGCCGGTGTGGTGCCGGCCACCAACCCGCGCTTCGCCACCGTCATCGTCATCAACGATCCGCAGGCCGGCAAGTTCTACGGCGGCCTCGTGTCGGCGCCGGTCTATCACAACGTGATGGAAGGCACACTGCGCCTGATGGACGTGCCGCTGGATGACCTGCAGTCGTGGCTGGCCGCACAACAGTCGGGCAAGGTCGGCCACTCGGCCTCGATCCTGCCCGCACCGCCGGCCGAGACCGCGCTGCCGGTGGATGCCGCCGCTGAATTCGATGCTGCGCTGCCGAGCGCGCACGCCCAGACGCCCCCCGTTACGGGAGGCACGCAATGAGTCCTTCGATGTTGCTTTCGCAGTTGCTTCCCGACGTGGCCCTGGCGGGCCATGATCCCGTTCTGACCGGGCTGGCGCTGGACAGCCGCGCCGTGCGTCCCGGCAATGCCTTCGTCGCCATCGCCGGTTTCGGCGCGCATGGCCTGAACTTTGTCGAGCAGGCCCGCGCGGCCGGTGCCAGCGCCATCCTGTTCGAGCCCCCGGCACCGGCCGAACTGCCGGCGCCAGCCGATGCGATCGCCGTGCCGGGCCTGCGCGCACGCATGGGTGCGATGGCCGACCAGTTCCATGGCGCGCCGTCGCGGGCGATGGCGATGGTGGGCGTGACCGGCACCAACGGCAAGACTTCCACCGTGCAGCTGCTGGCCCAGGCCTGGCACCTGCTCGGCACGCCCAGTGGCAGTATCGGCACGTTGGGCGCCGGACTTTATGGTGCGGTCGAGCCGACCGGTTTCACCACGCCGCTGGTGCTGCAGATGCATGCGCTGCTGGCACAGCTGCGCGACGCCGGTGCGCGCGCGGTGGCGATGGAGGTCAGCTCGCACGCACTGGACCAGGGCCGCGTCGATGCCGTGCACTACGACGTGGCGGTGTTCACCAACCTCACCCGCGATCACCTGGATTACCACGGCGACATGGCCAGCTACGGCGCGGCCAAGGCGCGGCTGTTCCATCGCCCGGGCCTGAAGGCAGCGGTGATCAATCTGGACGACGCCTTCGGTCGCCAGCTGTTCGCCGTCCTGCCGGTGGGCGTGCAGCCGATCGGCCTGAGTTCGCGTGGTGCCAGCGATGCCAGCGTGCGCGCCGAAGCGTTGCAGCTGGATGGTCGTGGCATTGCGTTTGAACTGGTCATCGACGGCCAGCGCGCGGCCGTGCATTCGCCGCTGCTGGGCCGCTTCAATGTGGACAACCTGCTGGCGGTGGCCGGTACCCTGCATGCGCAGGGCCAGCCGCTGCCGCGCATCGCCGAGGTGCTGTCGGCGCTGCAGCCGATCCGCGGCCGCATGAACCGCCTCGGCGGCGAGAATGGCCTGCCGACCGTGGTGGTCGACTATGCACATACCCCGGACGCGCTGGAACAAGCGCTGGGCAGCCTGCATGGTCACCTGCAGGGTACGCTGTTCTGCGTGTTCGGCTGCGGCGGCGAGCGTGACACCGGCAAGCGTCCGCAGATGGCCGCGATCGCCGAGCGCCTGGCCAACCAGGTCATCGTCACCGACGACAATCCGCGTGGCGAAGACGGTGACGTGATCGTCGCCGACATCCTGGCCGGCTTCCAGAATGCCGATGCCGTGACCGTGCAGCGCAGTCGCGCGCGTGCGATCGGCTTGGCGGTGAAGCGTGCCGGTGCCGGCGACATCATCCTGATTGCTGGCAAGGGCCACGAGCCGTACCAGGAAGTGAACGGTGTGCGCCATGACTTCGACGACACCGAGGTGGCTGCCGCTGCACTGGCGGCCAAGGCCGGTGTACTAGAGGCGCAGGCCGGGGAGGGTGCCGCGTGAAGCGCACTCTGCTTTCGCTGATCGCCCACTGGGCCGGCGGTGAGATCCACGGCGACGACGTGGCCATCGACGCGGTCAGCAATGACACCCGCAGCCTCGGTCCTGGCAGCCTGTATGTGGCGCTGCGCGGCGAGCGCTTCGACGGCCATGACTTTGCCGCCGACGCACAGGTGCGCGGTGCCAGCGCGCTGCTGGTCGAGCGCCTGCTGCCGGTCGAGCTGCCGCAGGTGCTGGTGGCCGACAGCGAGCTTGCACTGGCGAAGATCGCCACCGGCATGCAGCGTGACCGGGACACCGAGGTGTTCGCGATCACCGGCAGCAACGGCAAGACCAGCGTGAAGAGCCTGCTGCTGTCGATCCTTCAGCAGGTGGCCCAGCACGCCCACAAGGTGGTCTACGCCAACCCGGGCAACCGCAACAACGAGATCGGCCTGCCGCTGGCGGTGATCGATGCGCCGGAAGATGCCGACTACGCCGTCTACGAGATGGGCGCCGGCAAGCCGGGTGATATCGCCTACCTGACCGAAATCGCCCGCCCGCGCTATGCCCTGGTCAACAACATCGCCCCGGCGCACCTGGAACGCATGGGCAGCCTGCTTGGCGTGGCCGTGACCAAGGGCGCAATCTATGCCGCACTGCCGGCCGATGGCGTGGCGGTGATCAACGCCGACGATGCCTACGGCCGCTGGTTCGAACAGCATTTCGTCGGTACCCCGGCACGCTGCCGCGTGCTGCGCTACGGTCTGGAACATACTGCTGATGTGACCGCGCGCGACATCCGCGCAGGTGCGCAGGGCAGCCAGTTCACCCTGGTCTCGCCGGCCGGCGAGGCTCGCGTGGTGCTCGGCCTGCCGGGTCGCCACAACGTCAGCAATGCGCTGGCTGCCGCCAGCCTGGCGCTGTCCGCCGGTGTCGGTCTGTCGCTGATCGCGGCTGGCCTGGCCGAGGCGCAGCCGGTACCGGGCCGCCAGATTGCCCATCTGCTGCGCAATGGCGCGGTGCTGGTGGACGACAGCTACAACGCCAATCCCGGTTCGCTGGCCGCGGCCATCGACGCCCTGGCCGCCGCGCCGGAAGAGGGCTGGCTGGTGCTGGGCGACATGCGTGAGCTGGGTCCGGACGCCGGAGCGCTGCACGCGCAGGCCGGGCTCCGCGCGCGGTCGGCCGGCCTCAAGCGCCTGTATGCGCTGGGCCCGCTCAGCGCCGCTGCCGCTACCGCTTTCGGCGAAGGCGGCCGTCATTTCGCTACCCATGACGCGCTGTCGAAGGCGCTGAAGGACGAGCTGCACGCCGGCGTGCGCTGCCTGGTCAAGGGTTCCCGTGGCAGCGCCATGGACACGATTGTCAAAGCGCTGCTGGCGCAAGGAGAGGAATCCCCGCATGTTGTATGAACTGGCTCGATGGTTGCAGCAGTTGGAGAGCCTGTTCGGGCTGTTCAACTACCAGACGTTCCGCGCCATCCTTGCCGCGCTGACGGCCCTGTTCCTGTCGCTGTGGCTCGGCCCGGCGATGATCCGCAAGCTTGCCCAGTTCAAGGGCGGCCAGCCGATCCGCAAGGACGGCCCGCAGACCCATTTCTCCAAGGCCGGTACGCCGACCATGGGTGGCTCGCTGATCCTGCTGACCGTCACCCTGTCGGTGCTGATGTGGGCCGACCTGCGCAACCGCTACGTGTGGCTGGTGCTGGCAGTGATGCTGTGCTTCGGTGCCATCGGCTGGTATGACGACTGGATCAAGATCGTCCGCCGCGACCCGAACGGGCTGAAGTCGCGCTGGAAGTACCTGTTGCAGTCGATCTTCGGCCTGGCTGCTGGCCTGTTCCTGTTCCATACAGCCGACGTGCCGGCAGCGCTGACCTTCTACATCCCGATGTTCAAGTCGGTGGCGCTGCCGCTGGCCGGCATCGGCTTCGTGGCGATCGCCTACTTCTGGATCGTCGGCTTCTCCAATGCGGTGAACCTGACCGACGGCCTGGATGGGCTGGCGATCATGCCGACCGTGCTGGTGGCCTGCGCGCTGGGCGTGTTCGCCTACGCCTCGGGCAACGTAGTGTTCGCCAACTACCTGCAGATCCCGCAGATCCCGGGGGCCGGCGAACTGGTCATCATCTGCGCGGCCATCGCCGGCGCGGGCCTGGGCTTCCTGTGGTTCAACACCTATCCGGCCATGGTGTTCATGGGCGACATCGGCGCGCTGGCGCTGGGTGCGGTGCTGGGCACCATCGCGGTGATCACCCGCCAGGAGCTGGTGCTGGTGATCATGGGCGGAGTGTTCGTCATCGAGACGCTGTCGGTGATGATCCAGGTGGCCTCGTTCAAGCTGACCGGCAAGCGCGTGTTCCGCATGGCGCCGATCCACCACCATTTCGAACTGAAGGGCTGGCCGGAGCCGCGCGTGATCGTGCGCTTCTGGATCATCTCCGTCGTGCTCGTGCTGATCGGCCTGGCCACGTTGAAGGTGCGCTGAGATGAACGACCTGTCCCGCCAGGCAACACGCCTTGAAGCCATCGAAGGCAGCTACGACAAGTGGCTGCTGGGCGCGATCATCGCGCTCACCGGCATTGGCGTGGTGATGGTGGCGTCCAGCTCGATCGCGCTGATGAGCAGCCCGTTCTACTACCTCAACCGCCACCTGATCTTCCTGGCGGTGGGTATCGTGCTGGCGGTGCTTGCCGCCCGTACCGAGCTGAAGTCCATCGAGCAGTACAACCAGATGCTGCTGCTGGGCTGCTTCGTGCTGCTGCTGGCGGTGTTCGCGCCGGGCCTGGGCAGTACGGTCAACGGTGCGCGCCGCTGGATCAACCTGGGCATCTCCAAGTTCCAGACGGTCGAGGCGGTGAAAGTGCTCTACATCGTCTGGCTGTCCAGCTACCTGGTGCGCTTCCGCGACGAGGTCAACGCGACCTGGCCGGCGATGCTCAAGCCGCTGGGCGTGGCCGGTGCGCTGGTGGTGCTGTTGCTGCTGCAGCCGGACTTCGGCTCCTCCACCCTGCTGCTGGCGATCACCGCCGGCATGCTGGTATTGGGCGGGGTGAACATGCCGCGCATGTCGATGCCGGTGATCATCGGCCTGGTCGGCATGAGCGCGCTGGCGATCATCGAGCCGTACCGCATGCGCCGCATCACCTCCTTCCTGGACCCGTGGGCCGACCAGCAGGGCGACGGCTACCAGCTGTCCAACGCGCTGATGGCGGTGGGCCGTGGCGAGTGGACCGGCGTCGGCCTGGGCAACTCGGTGCAGAAGCTGTACTACCTGCCCGAAGCGCATACCGACTTCATCTTCTCGGTCACCGCCGAGGAATTCGGCTTCCTGGGCACCTGCGTGATCGTGGCCCTGTACGCGCTGCTGGTCGGCCGGACCTTCTGGCTGGGCATGCGCTGCGTGGAAATGAAGCGCCACTTCTCTGGCTACATCGCCTTCGGCATCGGCCTGTGGATCAGCATGCAGACCTTCGTCTCGATCGGCGTGAACCTGGGCATCCTGCCGACCAAGGGACTGACTCTGCCGCTGATTTCCTCCGGCGGTTCGTCGGTGCTGATGACCTGCGTTGCGATGGGCCTGTTGCTGCGCGTGTCCTATGAACTCAAGCGTGCCGAGCGCCGCCAGGCCGTGCGCATCGGTGGTGCCGAAGACGCATCTGCTGAGCCGGTGGGCGAGCCAGCCGTGCAGGTGGCCGCCAGCGCGCCGATCAGCGCCGGGGCGACGGCCGCAGCTCCAGCTCCAGCAAACGCCGCGCGCGGCACCAGCCGCCTTCAGTCGCGTATCGAACCGACCTTCGGGAGGCTGTCATGAGCGCGGCCACCGATAGCGTGCGCCCGGTGATGATCCTGGCCGGTGGCACCGGCGGTCACATCTTTCCCGGCCTGGCTGTGGCCCGCGTGCTGCGCGAGCGCGGCGTGCCGGTGACCTGGATGGGCGCCGACGGCGCGATGGAAACGCGACTGGTGCCGCAGCACGGCATTCCAATCGACACGCTGGCCATCACCGGCCTGCGCGGCAAGGGCAAGCTGGCCCTGCTGGGCGCGCCGTGGCGGCTGATGCGCGCGCTGCGCGCTGCCGGCATGATCATCCGCAAGCGCCAGCCGCGTGCGGTGGTCGCCTTCGGTGGCTTTGCCTCCGGCCCCGGTGGCATGGCCACCCGCCTGCACGGCCTCCCGCTGCTGGTGCACGAACAGAATCGCGCGCCCGGCATGACCAACCGCATCCTGTCGCGCTATGCGCGCCGCCTCCTCACCGGCTTCCCGGGTACCTTCGCCGAGCGTGAGGAGTTCGTCGGCAATCCGGTGCGCGCAGAGATCGCCGCCACCGCACCGCCGGAACAGCGCTTCGCCGACCGCCACGGACCGCTGCGCGTGCTGGTGGTTGGCGGCAGCCAGGGCGCGCGTGCACTGAACACCGGCGTGCCGCAGGCGATCGCCGCACTCGGCCCCGGCATTCCGGTACAGGTGCGCCACCAGAGTGGCGAGAAAATGCACGCCGAAGCGGTGGAGGCGTATGCAAAGGCCGGCGTGCTGGCCGACATCACGCCGTTCATCGCCGACATGGCCGAGGCCTTCGCCTGGGCCGACCTGGTGGTGTGCCGCGCGGGCGCTTCGACGCTGGCCGAGCTGTGCGCGGTCGGTGTCGGCAGTGTGCTGGTGCCATTCCCCGCTGCCGTCGACGATCACCAGACCCGCAATGCGGAGTATCTGGTCGAGCGCGGTGCTGCGGTTTTGCTGAAGCAGGACGGAACGCTGGCCGACGGCATTGCCGCACTGCTGCGCGATCTGTCCGAAAATCCCGCCCGCCGCATGCAGATGGCGCAAGCCGCGCGTGCCCTGGCCAAGGTCGATGCCGCCGAGCGCATCGCCGATATCATTCTTGAGGAAGCTGTATGAAGAAGGCATGCCACCGCGCCTGCCCTGCGCGAGGCCGCGCATGATCCGTCGCCTGCACGACACCAACGACCTGGTGCGCGCGTTCCCGCGCGTGCATTTCGTCGGCATCGGCGGCACCGGCATGAGCGGTATCGCCGAAGTGATGCTGACGCTGGGCTATGAGGTGTCCGGCTCGGACAACGCCGACAACGTGGCAACCCGTCGGCTGGCCAGCCTGGGTGCGCGCATCATGCGCGGCCACTCGGCAGCCAACGTACTGGGCACCGACTGCGTGGTGGTCTCCAGTGCCATCCGCGAAGACAACCCGGAACTGATGGAAGCGCGCAGCCAGCGCATTCCGATGATGCCGCGTGCGGCGATGCTGGCCGAGCTGATGCGCTTCCGCCGCGGCATCGCCGTGGCCGGTACCCATGGCAAGACCACCACCACCAGCCTGACTGCTGCGGTGCTGAGCGAAGGTGGCCTGGACCCGACGTTCGTGATCGGTGGCCAGCTGCTGGCGGCCGGTGCCAACGCCAAGCTGGGCGGAGGCCAGTGGCTGGTGGCCGAGGCCGACGAAAGCGATGGCAGCTTCCTGCGCCTGAACCCGCTGATGTCGATCATCACCAACATTGATGCCGACCATCTGGAAAACTACGGCAACGACTTTGCCCGCGTGCAGGCGGCGTTCGCCGAATTCCTGCAGCGCCTGCCGTTCTACGGCCTGGCCGTGCTGTGCATTGATGACCCGGAAGTGGCCGCGCTGGCCGCCAAAACCCCGCGTCACGTGATGAGCTACGGCATGAGCCCGCAGGCCGACGTGCGCGCCGAGAACGTGGTGCAGGAAGGGCCGCGCATGCGCTTCACCCTGCGCCTGCCGCAGGGCACCAGCCAGGAAGTGGTGCTGGCGCTGCCGGGCAGGCACAACGTGCTCAACGCGCTGGCCGCCGCCGCAGTGGGCTGGCAGCTGGGCGTGGCGCCGGATGCCATCGCGCGTGCGTTGGAAAGCTTCGCCGGTGTCGGCCGTCGCTTCAACGATCTGGGCGAAGTGACCACCGCCAGTGGTGCCAAGGTCCGTATCATCGATGACTACGGCCATCACCCGAGCGAGCTGGAGGCCGTGTTCGCCGCGGCCCGCGGTGGCTGGGCTGACAAGCGCCTGGTGGTGGCCTTCCAGCCGCACCGCTACAGCCGCACCCGTGACCAGTTCGACAAGTTCGCTGCGGTGCTGTCCAGCGTCGACGCACTGGTACTGAGCGAGGTCTACCCGGCCGGTGAGGAACCGATTGCCGGTGCCGACTCGCATGCGCTGGCCCGCGCCATCCGCGCCCGCGGTCGCAGCGAGCCGGTGGTGGTGGGCAAGGCTGCCGAACTGGCCAGCGTGCTGCCGGACGTGCTGCAGGACGGTGACCTGCTGCTGATGATGGGGGCGGGCGATATTGGCGCCGTGGCCACCCACATCGCGGTGGAAGGCTTCAAGGGGGAGGGCGAGGCGTGAGCACGCTGACCTTCCCGCCGCTGCGCGTGACCGACCCGGCTGTGTTCGGTCGCGTCGCCGTGCTGCTCGGTGGCACTTCCAGCGAACGCGAGGTGTCGCTGGATTCCGGCCGCAACGTACTGGAAGCACTGCAGTCGCGCGGTGTCGATGCGTTCGCGGTGGACGGCATTCCGGCGCTGGCCAAGGCGCTGGCTGCCGGCGGCATCGACCGTGTGTTCAACATCCTGCACGGCCACAACGGTGGTGGTGAGGACGGCATCGTGCAGGGCCTGATGGACGCCTTCGGCGTGCCGTACACCGGCTCGGACGTGCTGGGCTCTGCGCTGAGCATGGACAAGATCCGTACCAAGCAGGTGTGGTTGTCGCTGGGCCTGCCGACCCCGCAATACCGCAAGGTCGACGCATCGAACGTGCATGCACTGGCGGCCGAGCTGGGCCTGCCGGTGGTGGTCAAGCCGGCCAACGAAGGCTCCAGCGTGGGCATCAGCCGGGTCACCGACGAGGCTGGCCTGGACGAGGCCGTGACCCTGGCCGCGCGCTACGACGGCCAGTTGCTGATGGAGCAGATGGTGGTGGGCGATGAGCTGACCGTGGCCATCCTCGGCGACGTTGCCCTGCCGTCGATCCGCATCGTGCCCAAGGGCCAGTGGTACGACTACAACGCCAAGTACATCGCCGAGGACACCCAGTACCTCTGCCCGGGCCTGGAGGGTGGCGACGAAGCGGAAATCCGCCGCATCGCGCTGGCCGCGTTCCGCGCGGCCGGTTGCCGTGGTTGGGGCCGCGTGGACGTGATGCGCGACCGCAGCAGCGGCCGCTTCTTCCTGCTGGAAGTGAATACCGCGCCGGGCATGACCAGCCATTCGCTGGTACCCAAGGCGGCCCGCCAAGCCGGCATCGGTTTCGAGGAACTGGTGTGGCGCGTGCTGGAACAGACCCTGGAGGCTTCGCACGCATGAACGCGGTGCTGCGCATCTTCGTCTGGCTGTTGGCGCTGTCGGTGGTTGCACTGCCGGTGGTGGCCGTGGTCAATGGCTGGGTCGGCGCCGAGCGCTGGCCGCTGGCGAAGCTGCGCGTGCATGGCGAGTTCAAGCGGGTACCGGCCGAGCAGCTGCAGCAGGTGCTGCTGCCGTATGCGCGCGCCGGCTTCTTCGCGGTCAAGCTGCAGGACGCGCAGGACGCACTGGAAAAACTGCCGTGGGTGGAAAGCGCGCGGGTGCGCAAGCAGTGGCCGGACGTGCTGGAAGTGACCCTGGTCGAGCACAAGCCGTTCGCGCGCTGGGGCAACGACCGCCTGGTTTCCGAGCAGGGCAAGTTGTTCCCCACGCCGAAGAAGCTGGCCGACCTGGCGTTGCCCGAACTGGACGGCCCGGACAGCCAGACCGAAGAAGTGATGAAGCTGTACAGCGACTCGCGTGCATTGTTCGCACCGGCCGGCGTCGATGTGCGCCGGGTAACGATGGATGCACGCGGCAGCTGGTCGCTGGTGCTGAGCAACGGCACCGAAGTGGTGGTCGGCCGTGACGATGCGCGCTCGCGCCTGCAGCGCTTCGTCAAGGTACTGCCACAGCTCAACCGCCAGGACGCGCCGATCGAGCGCGCCGACCTCCGCTACACCAATGGTTTCACGCTGAGCTGGGGTACCCCGGCCACGCCGGCGAAAACGCCGGCGACCCCAGCCAGCAGGACGCAGGAAAGGACATGAATCGCAAGGGTGACAAATCGCTGATCGTTGGCCTGGACATCGGCACCTCCAAGGTGGTGGCGCTGGTGGGCGAGTATTCGCCGGGCAACCCGATCGAAGTGATCGGCATCGGCTCGCACGAATCGCGCGGGTTGAAGCGCGGCGTGGTGGTGGACATCGAATCGACCGTGCAGTCGATCCAGCGCGCGGTGGAAGAAGCCGAGCTGATGGCCGGCTGCGAGATCCGCTCGGTGTACGCCTCGATCTCCGGCAACCACGTGCAGTGCAAGAACTCGCCCGGCATCGTGCCGATCCGTGACGGGGAAGTGACCTGGGGCGACCTGGATCGCGTGCTCGATGCGGCCAAGGCGGTGGCGATTCCGGCCGACCAGAAGATCCTGCACGCGATCCCGCGCGAGTACGTGCTGGACGATTCGCAGGAAGGCATCCGCAACCCGGTCGGCATGACCGGCGTGCGCCTGGAGGTGCATGCGCACCTGGTGGTGTGCGCGCAGTCGGCCGCAGCCAACATCAGCAAGTGCGTACAGCGCTGTGGCCTGCAGGTGGACGACCTGGTGCTGTCCTCGCTGGCCTCCAGCGTTGCGGTGCTGACCGCTGACGAACGCGAGCTGGGCGTGGTGCTGGTCGACATGGGCGCCGGCACCACCGACATCGCGGTGTTCGTGCAGGGCGCGATCTGCCACACGGCCTCGCTGCCGATCGCCGGCGACCACGTCACCAACGATATCGCGCACATGCTGCGCACGCCCACCCCGGAAGCCGAGCAGATCAAGGTGCGCTACGCCTGCGCCCTGGCCCAGCTGGCCACCGCCGAGGAAAGCATCCAGGTGCCGTCGGTGGGCGACCGTCCACCGCGCCGCATGCCGCGCCATTCGCTGGCGCAGGCGGTGCAGGGCCGCTACGAGGAGATCTTCGAGATGGTGCAGGCCGAACTGCGCCGCTCCGGCTTCGAGGAACTGGTGCGCGCTGGCATGGTGCTGACCGGTGGCGCTTCGAAGATGGAGGGCGTGGTCGAACTGGCCGAGGAAATGCTGCAGATGCCGGTGCGTGTGGGCATCCCGCAGCACGTCACCGGCCTGGGCGAAGTGGTGGGCAACCCGGTGCACGCCACCGGCGTGGGCCTGCTGCTGATGGGCAGCCAGATCGAGCACCCGCGGCGGCCATCGCTGCCGACCGGGCGCGCTGGAAGCATGTTCAAGAAGCTCAAGACCTGGTTCCGCGGCGAGTTCTGACGCGGAACCCGCAACTCCGGGCCCGGCCCGGCGCAACACCCGCAGTACCCGCATCACAACGCAACAACGCAACAACGCAATACACAACCCACACAGCCGCAACGGCAACATGACACGCGAAGGCAGGAGGCCCGACCGTCCATGCCACCGACAAGCGGATACAACGAGGACACGGACATGGCGCATTTTGAACTGATCGAAAAGATGGCACCCAATGCGGTGATCAAGGTGGTTGGCGTGGGCGGCGGCGGCGGCAATGCCGTGGCGCACATGGTCAACTCGGCGGTGGACGGCGTGGAATTCATCACCGCCAACACCGACTCGCAGGCCATCAAGAATTGTGGTGCCAAGCTGCAGCTGCAGCTGGGTACCAACGTGACCAAGGGCCTGGGCGCAGGCGCGAACCCGGAAGTCGGCCGCCAGGCCGCGCTGGAAGACCGTGAGCGCATCATGGACGCGCTGCAGGGCGCGGACATGGTGTTCATCACCGCCGGCATGGGCGGCGGCACCGGCACCGGCGCTGCGCCGGTGGTGGCACAGTTGGCCAAGGAAATGGGCATCCTGACCGTGGCCGTTGTCACCAAGCCGTTCCCGTTCGAAGGCCGTCGCCGCATGCAGGTGGCGCTGAAGGGCATCGAGGAACTGAGCCAGCACTGCGACTCGCTGATCACCATCCCGAACGAGAAGCTGATCACCGTGCTGGGTCGCAACGCGACCATGATCCAGGCCTTCCGCGCCGCCAACGACGTGCTGCAGGGCGCCGTGCAGGGCATCGCCGACCTGATCGTGCGTCCGGGCCTGATCAACGTCGACTTCGCCGACGTGCGTACCGTCATGTCCGAAATGGGCCTGGCGATGATGGGCACCGGCACCGCCCGTGGCGATGACCGCGCCCAGGCCGCCGCCGAAGCCGCCATCCAGAACCCGCTGCTGGATGATGTGAACCTGGCCGGTGCCAACGGCATCCTGGTCAACATCACCGCCGGCGCCGACTTCACCATGGCCGAGTTCGACGAGATCGGCCGCACCATCGATGGCTTCGCTTCCGAAGACGCCACCGTGGTGGTCGGTACTGTGCTGGATCCGGACATGCAGGACGAAGTGCGCGTGACCGTGGTCGCTACCGGCCTGAACCGCGTTTCGGCCAGCAAGACCCAGCGTCCGGGCGAGCGTGCGCCGATCAAGCTGGTCCGCAATGCCACGACCGGCCAGCCGGAGTTCGGCGACTTCGACAACGGTGGCGACGCTGTGTCCAAGGCCGTCGGCGGCATGGGCCTGGGCCTGCGTCGCGCCAGCAGCGATACCGCGGCCGCTTCGGCCCCGTCGGCGCCGTCCTCCTCGGCCCCGGCTGCGGCGGAACTGCCGAACGACTACCTGGACATCCCGGCGTTCCTGCGCCGCCAGGCGGACTGAGCGGGGCGGCCCGGGGTTGTCCTCCCCGGGTAGCGCCACCATGTCCTGAAAACGCGGGCGCCGGGCCAGGATGGGCCCGGCCGCCCTGCTTCACGCGCGTCCTGCCGGCGTTTCAGCCGGGGTAGGGGAGCGTGCGTGTTAATCTAATGTGTCACTTCCGGTCCATCCCCCATGATCCAGCAACGCACCCTCAAGAACACGATCCGCGCCACCGGCGTTGGCCTGCACAGCGGCGACAAGGTCTACATGACCCTGCGCCCGGCACCGGTCAACCATGGCATCGTGTTCCGCCGCGTGGACCTGGACCCGGTGGTGGAAGTGCCGGCCAAGGCCGAGCTGGTCACCGAAGTGACCCTGTGCACCGGCCTGACCTGCAACGACGCCAAGATCCAGACCGTCGAACACCTGATGTCGGCGCTGGCTGGCCTGGGTGTGGACAACATCATCGTCGAACTGTCCTCGGCCGAGCTGCCGATCATGGACGGTTCGGCCGGCCCGTTCGTGTTCCTGCTGCAGTCGGCAGGCATCGTGGAACAGGATGCGCCCAAGCGCTTCATCCGCGTGCTGAAGACCGTGGAAGTGACCGAGGGCGACAAGGTGGCCCGCTTCACCCCGTACGAGGGTTACAAGCTGGGCTTCACCATCCAGTTCGACCACCCGATGATCCCGGCCAAGCAGTCGCGCCAGGAAATCGAGTTCTCGACGCTGGCCTACACCAAGGAAATCTCCCGCGCGCGCACCTTCGGTTTCATGCGCGACCTGGAATACATGCGCGAGCGCAACCTGGGCCTGGGCGGTTCGATGGACAACGCCATCGTGCTGGACGAGTTCCGCGTGCTCAACGAAGACGGCCTGCGCTACGCCGACGAATTCGTGCGCCACAAGATCCTCGATGCGATCGGCGACCTCTACCTGGCCGGTGGCCAGGTGCTGGGCGCTTACGAGGGCTTCAAATCCGGCCACGCGCTCAACAACAAGCTGGTGCGGGCGCTGATGGCCGACGCCACTGCCTGGGAATGGGTCAGCTTCGACTCGCCTGCCACCCCGGGTCCGGTCGAATACGCCACTCCGGCCTATGCCTGATTCCGTAGGTCGTTGAATTTGAAGATAAAAACGCCGCCACCCAAGGCGGCGTTGTTGTTTCCGGCGAAGACGACGCATTCAGTGTGCTTGAAAAGGCATCAAGGCCGGTTCGAGGTCACGGTTTTGTGAACCTGTTGGATCCGAAGCCTGAATTTAACGCCGTTTTAACAACAATCTAACGACAGGCCCCTGGATGGCCGCTAGGATGCGACCCGGCCCCCGAAATGTTTCACGCCGTGGTGACACGCGCGACGGGGAGCGGAGCCGGATGCTCCGTTGCCATCATGACCGTTTCTTCGGTTTGGAAGGAACGTCCTGCAGGCAAGCCAAGGCGTCGCGTAGCCCTTTGTGCGTGGCGGCTGAAACTGCGTGGGGTCCATTCCGGTTGTCGAGCGCTGGGGAGCGCGTGGGAGTGGGAGACGCAGTCTTGATGGTCACCTTGGTGGCCTTCAGCCCGATGGAACGGGCCGCGTCGAGCAACTGGGCTTCGGCAAGCCGCAACTTGGCATGCCAGACCGGGGATTCGACGAGAAAAACGAGGTGTTCCCCGTCCACATTGGCCAGCCGGCAGCGGCTGCGCAGAGGTGGCGGCAACTGGGGGCGCAACTGTCGGTCCAGCGCGTCGAGCCACAGGGCACGCCGCAGCGGGTTCCCGCTTTTGTCCGCCATTACCGCATCCAGCGCCGGTTTCGGTGCCGACGCGGGGCGAACGCTGGATTTCGGCTCAGACATGAAAACTCACTGATGGCATTCAAAAAGATCGTAATCAAAACGCGTGAAGGACAGGCCAAATCGTCGCCGATCACGCGTTTGCGGTTCTATTTCGAGGACCGCCCCCGCGCCCTGCTGGGCAGCGTGCTCGGGGTAGGCTGCATTATCGGCCTTGCTGGCGGCATTGGCGTCAGCGCGCTGAATGATTCCCGGCTGCAGGCCAAGGTCGAGCGCCAGGATGCGGAGCTGGCCAAGGTCAAGCGCGATGCGCAGACCCAGGTCAACGCGCTGGCGGCCCGTCTCGGCGAGCTGCAGGCCCAGGCCACCCGCCTCAACGCGCTCGGCGAACGGCTGACCCAGATGGGCAAGCTGGAGGATGGCGAGTTCGACTTCAACGAGACCCCCGGTCTCGGTGACGGTGACGCAGGCGGTCCGACCAGCGACATCCCGGTCAAGGACGTCAACGCCGACTTACAGGTGCTGGAGCAGCGCTTCGCTGCTTCAGGCCGCCAGTTGTCGGTGATGGAGTCGCTGATGTTCGACCACCAGCTGCAGCAGAACGCCGTGCCTTCGCGCATGCCGATCCGCAACAGCTACGTGACCTCCGGCTTCGGCACCCGTGCCGACCCGTTCGGCCGAGGCGCCGCCACCCACAAGGGCATGGACTTCCACGCCAAGGTCGGTGACCCGGTGATGGCCGTGGCCGAAGGCGTGGTCAGCTTCGCCGGCGTGAAGGGGGGCTACGGCAACGTGGTCGACGTCGACCACGGAAATGGCTACGTCACCCGCTACGCGCACAATTCCCGCCTGGTGGTGAAGGCCGGCGACCTGGTCCGTGCCGGCCAGGAAGTGGCCAAGGCCGGTTCCACCGGTCGTTCGACCGGCGCCCACGTGCACTTCGAGGTGTGGGAGAACGGCAACGTGGTCAACCCGCGCAAATTCCTCGGCGACGGCGGCAACACGCCGGTCGGCCGCGTCAGCCGCGGCTGATCCCGGGTCGGATCCCTTCCGCGCCGCGGGAGGGCTCTGACCCGATGCGGTTGACCTGGTAGTGCCGGCCGCTGGCCGGCAACCTCATGATCTTCGGCAGCATCGCGGATCACCGGCCAGCGGCCGGCACTACCCCATCGGGGTTGAAACCTCAGCCGCCCGTCCCAAGCTACAATGGGTGTTGCCATCGACAGGGCGCCAGGCGCCCTGTTTCGTTTGCGGCGGACGGATCCCCAGGGGGAGGCCGGGCGTCGTGTCCATCCAACCCGGTTCCTTCAATGATCAACAGCCTGCTTACCCGCGTATTTGGCAGTCGTAACGAACGACAGCTGCGCCAGCTCAACCGCATCGTCGCCAAGATCAATGCGCTGGAGCCGGAGATCGAGAAGCTTTCCGACGAGCAGCTTCAGGCCAAGACGCCGGAGTTCAAGCAGCGCATTGCCGGTGGTGAAGCCCTGGACAAGGTGCTGCCGGAAGCCTTCGCGGTCTGCCGTGAAGCCGGCCGCCGCGTGCTGGGCATGCGCCACTACGACGTGCAGCTGATCGGCGGCATGGTGCTTCACCTGGGCAAGATCGCAGAAATGCGCACCGGTGAAGGCAAGACCCTGGTGGCGACCCTGCCGGTGTACCTCAACGCGCTGGAAGGCAAGGGCGTGCACGTGGTCACCGTGAACGACTACCTGGCCCGCCGCGACGCCGCGCAGATGGGCAAGCTGTACAACTGGCTGGGCCTGAGCGTGGGCGTGGTCTACCCGGGCATGCCGCACAGCGACAAGCGCGAAGCCTACGCCGCCGACATCACCTACGGCACCAACAACGAATTCGGTTTCGATTACCTGCGCGACAACATGGCGCTGTCCAAGGCCGACCGCTACCAGCGCGGCCTGCACTACGCCATCGTCGACGAAGTCGACTCCATCCTGATCGACGAAGCGCGTACCCCGCTGATCATCTCCGGCCCGGCCGATGATTCCCCGGAGCTGTACATCCGTGTCAACCGCGTCGTGCCGCACCTGGTCAAGCAGGAAGCGGAAGACGGCGAAGGCGACTTCTGGGTCGACGAGAAGGGCAAGCAGGTGCACCTGTCCGAAGCGGGCATGGAGCACGCCGAGCAGCTGCTGGTTGAAGCCGGCATCCTCAACGGCGAAACCGAAGGCCTGTACGCGGCGCAGAACCTGACCGTGGTCCACCATCTCAACGCCGCCCTGCGCGCGCACGCGATCTACCAGCGCGACGTTGACTACATCGTGCGCGACGGCGAAGTGGTCATCGTCGACGAGTTCACCGGTCGTACCCTGGCCGGCCGCCGCTGGTCCGATGGCCTGCACCAGGCGGTGGAAGCGAAGGAAGGCGTGCCGGTCCAGCGCGAGAACCAGACGCTGGCGAGCATCACCTTCCAGAACCTGTTCCGCATGTACAAGAAGCTGTCCGGCATGACCGGCACGGCCGATACCGAAGCCTTCGAGTTCCAGAGCATCTACGGCCTGGAAGTGGTGGTGATCCCGACCAACCGCCCGACCATCCGCAAGGACAGCCCGGACCAGGTGTTCCTCAACCGTAAGGGCAAGTTCAATGCGGTGCTGGCCGACATTGAAGAGTGCGCCAAGCGCGGCCAGCCGGTGCTGGTCGGTACCACCTCGATTGAAACTTCGGAAATGCTGTCCGAGCACCTGAGCAAGGCCGGTGTGAAGCACGAAGTGCTCAATGCCAAGCAGCACGACCGCGAAGCGACCATCGTCGCCAACGCCGGCCGTCCGGGCGCGGTGACCATCGCCACCAACATGGCCGGCCGTGGTACCGACATCGTGCTGGGCGGTTCGCTGGAAGCAGAGCTCCACGCGCTGGGCGAGGACGCGACCGACGAGCAGAAAGCCGCGGTCAAGGCCGACTGGCAGAAGCGCCACGAGGCAGTGAAGGCGGCGGGCGGCCTGCACATCGTCGGCACCGAGCGCCATGAGTCGCGCCGTATCGACAACCAGCTGCGTGGCCGTTCCGGCCGCCAGGGTGACCCGGGTTCGTCCCGCTTCTACCTGTCGCTGGAAGACAACCTGATGCGCATCTTCGCCTCCGACTGGGTGCAGAAGGCCATGCGCATGATGGGCATGAAGGAAGACGACGTCATCGAGGACCGCCTGGTCAGCCGCCAGATCGAAAAGGCGCAGCGCAAGGTCGAGGCCCACAACTTCGACATCCGCAAGAACCTGCTGGACTTCGACGACGTCAACAACGACCAGCGCAAGGTGATCTACGCCCAGCGCGACGAGCTGCTGGACGCCGAATCGGTGAAGGACAACGTCGACGGCATCCGCGACGACGTGATCTTCGACGTGGTGGCCCGCTTCGTGCCGCCGAACTCGATCGACGAGCAGTGGGACCTGCGTGGCCTGGAAGCGACCCTCGAGTCGGACTTCGGCCTGCAGATGTCGCTGACCGACCTGGTCAAGGAACACGAGGAGCTGGACGCCGAGGCGATTGCCGCCAAGGTTCAGGAACGCGTCAACCAGCACTTCGCCGAGAAGGAAGCCGGCGTGGGCGAAGAGACCATGCGCGCGCTGGAGAAGCACGTGATGCTGACCGTTCTGGACCAGAGCTGGAAGGAGCACCTGGCGCGCATGGATTACCTGCGCCAGGGCATCTACCTGCGTGGTTACGCGCAGAAGCAGCCGAAGCAGGAATACAAGAAGGAAGCCTTCGAGCTGTTCTCGGACATGCTGGAAAACGTCAAGCGCGAAGTGGTGACCCTGCTGTCGCGCGTGCGCATCCGCAGCGACGAGGAAGTGCAGGCGCTGGAAGCGGCCGAACGCCAGCAGGCCGAAGCCCGCCTGAGCCAGTCGCAGTTCCAGCACCAGGACGTGGGCGGCTACAGCGCCGACGAGGAAGCCGCGCAGGTGCAGGCTGCCCAGCAGGGCGTGGCGCAGATGCAGCGCGACGAGCCGAAGATCGGCCGCAACGATCCGTGCCCGTGCGGCAGTGGCAAGAAGTACAAGCACTGCCACGGCCAGCTGAGCTGATGCCGAAGAGCCCCGCGAAAGCGGGGCTTTTCGTTTGTGGCAGGGGAGTTGCAGCGGATCCGTGATTGCGCCGGCCGCCCTGTTCTGGGCATGCTTCCCCCCATGCCTTCCCCCACCCGATCGATCCACGTTGTGGCCGCCGTCATCACCGACGCCCGTGGCCGCGTGCTGCTCAACCGCCGTACCGAGAACCGCGACATGGCCGGCCTGTGGGAGTTTCCCGGCGGCAAACGCGAATCCGGCGAGACCTCCGAACAGGCGCTGGTGCGCGAGCTGCGCGAGGAACTGGGCATCGAGGCCGATGTCGGCGAGTGGCTGATGGATGTGCCGCAGCGCTATCCGGACAAGCACCTGACCCTGGAGGTGCGCCACGTGCGCAGCTGGAAGGGGACACCGCGTGGGCGGGAGGGCCAGGCGATCACCTGGGTGGCGCCCGACAAGCTGGGCCGCTATTCAATGCCGCCGGCAGACCTGCCGGTGGTGGCCGCCCTGCGCCAGCCCGACAGCTACCTGATCACCCCGCCGCCGGCCGATGATGAGGGCGGCGTGCGGCATTGGCATGAACAGCTGCAGCGCGTGGTGGCTGCGGGCCAGCAGCGCATCCAACTGCGGTTGCCGACGGCCCATCCGCAGCGGCAGGCGATGGTCGAGCAGGTCGTGCGTGCGCATCGCCGCAGCGGCGTGCAGTGGCTGCTCAACCGCGATATCGAGCTGGCACGCGCACTGGGCGTGGGCGTGCATCTGGGCAGCGAACAGCTGCTGGAGCTGTCGCAGCGTCCGCTGCCCGAAGGCCAGCTGGTGGCCGCGTCCTGCCATGACCTGCAGCAGCTGCAGGCCGCACAGCAGTTGGGCTGCGACTTCGCCGTGCTGGGTCCGGTGCAGGCCACGGCCAGCCATCCCGATGCCGTGCCGCTGGGCTGGGATGCCTTCGCCGAGCTGCGTGCGCAGGTGTCACTGCCGATCTACGCGCTGGGTGGCATGGGCAGTGGCCACATCAGTGAGGCGCGTCGCCATGGTGGGCAGGGCATCGCCGCCATTCGCGGGCTGTGGCTGGCGTAAAGCCGCGTCGGTCGCCGGGCATCGCCCGGCGCTACCCTGTGGAATGGAAGCAGTAGATCCACGCCATGCGTGGATGGATGCCCGCGATCACAACGTGATCCAGAAACACCCGTACTGCCGCCGTAATCCCACCACCGTCGAGGCACGCGCCACGCTGCCTGGCAGGGTCTGCTCCAGGCGCAGGCCGACCGGATGGCGAACAGCCGTCGGCTCAGGGGCGGATCCCTGCGCAGCAGGGCCCTGGCCCTCGTCAGTCACTGCGTCCTGGCCCTGTCCTGGATAAACCGGCACGACGTCCACCAGCGGCCGCCGCACCAGCGATTCCAGTTGGCCGAGGATGCGCTGCGCACCCGCATCAGAGACCGCGCCCCACAGGTACAGCGAGGACAGCCGGTTCACATCATTGCTGACGATGCCGTTGCGCAATGCGTCCACCAGTTCACTCAGCCGCCGCGGGCAGCGTGCCCCCAGGGTATCGCGCTGCAGGATGTTGCCGCTGGGCGCAGGCGGTGGCACCCGCGACCGCGCACCCACACTGTCGCAGGGTCGGTCGGTATACACGCTTTGGCCCTGCGCATCGGTACAGCGGTTCAGGCGCATGGACTGTGCGTGGGCGACGCTCGACAGCACGCACAGCGGCAGCAGCAACAGCAGGAAGGAAAGCCGGATCATGCCCGCAGGGTAACGCCGATCATGCTCGCGCGGCGTGCTTTCAGCCCTGGAGCAGCTTCAGCACCGAGGTGGTCGGCTTGGCCAGGTTCAGCGTGTAGAAGTGCAGGCCGGGCGCGCCGCCTTCGATCAGGCGCTGGCACAGCCGGGCCACCACTTCCGTGCCGAATGCACGCACCGACTCCGCATCATCGCCATAGGCCTGCATCTTGCGACTGATCCAGCGCGGAATCTCCGCACCACACTGTTCGGAGAAGCGGCGCAGCTGGCTGAAGTTGGCGATCGGCATGATGCCCGGCGTGATCGGCACCTGCACGCCCAGCCGCCGCACTTCATCGACGAAATGGAAGTACGCGTCCGGATTGAAGAAATACTGGGTGATGGCCGCATCGGCACCGGCATCGATCTTGGCCTTGAAGTGCTTCAGGTCAGCCAGTGAATCGGAGGCCTGCGGATGCGTCTCCGGATACGCGCCCACTTCGATGTGGAACGCATCGCCGTGTTCGGCGCGGATGAAGGCGATCAGTTCGGCGGCATAGCGCATGTCGCCGGGAAAGCCCATGCCCGAGGGCAGGTCGCCACGCAGCGCGACCAGGCGGCGGCAGCCGATGGCGCGGTACAGCTTGAGCAGCTCGCGGATTTCCTGGCGGGTGCCGCCCACGCACGACAGGTGCGGCGCGGCATCGAAACCGTGGTGCTGGTTGAGATGGCGCACGGTTTCGGAGGTGTAGCTCAGGGTCGAGCCACCGGCGCCGAAGGTACACGACACGTACTCGGGGGCGTAGTCCTTCAGCTTGGCCGCAGCACGGTCCAGCTGGCCGCGCTGTTCGTTGGTCTTGGGCGGATAGAACTCGAAGCTGATGGCGGTCATGGCGCGGGCGGCGGCGGCAGGTGCGAAGCAGTATATCGCTTCATCAAGATGGATGTTTGAAGATTGCGTGAGGGCCAACCGTCCCCAACCCGCGACCGTTCGCCCCGCCGTGCGGCCGCTGCTCCGAAATCGCAACCGGCATGCGTCGGCCGGGCCCACGCTGCTCCCATCCCGGCAGCACCCACCCGATGAAGGAGCAGACGATGAAGATCTTCCTGGCACTCTGGTACGCAATGAAGGCGCTGGCCCGGCTGGCGATGATCGGCATGGCGATGGCCGTGCTCGGTTCCGGCTCGGCGCATGCCGCCACTGTCGGCGCCCCGGGTGCGGGCAAGGTGCAGGTCGAGGTGGTCGGCAAGGGCCGTCCGCTGCTGATGATCCCCGGCCTGAACAGCAGCGCCGAGGTCTGGCGCGAGACTTGCCTGGCGCTGAAGGACGTGCAGTGCCATCTGGTGCAGCTGCCGGGCTTTGCCGGCGCTGCGCCTGCCGACCCGCGCCCGGCCGAATTCCTGACGGCGATGCGCGGGCAGCTGCTGGCCTACCTGCACGACCAACAGCTGGGCCCGGTGGTGGTGATCGGCCACAGTCTTGGCGGCCTGCTGGGGCTGCAGGTGGCGCAGGCCGAGCCGAAGGCGGTCAGCGCACTGGTGGTGGTCGATGCATTGCCGTTCCTGCCGGCGGCGCGTGACCCGAACGCCACCGCAGACAGCGTGCGGCCGATGGCCGACCAGCTGCGCAAGGGCATGCTCGCCGCCGATGCCGCGCAGTGGCAGGCGCAGCTGAAAGCCGGCCTGCCGGGCATGACACGCGATCCGCAGCGGCAGGCCGAACTGGGGCGCTGGGGCGAAGCCAGCGACCGCCAGACCACCGCTGACGCCATGCATGCGGTGATGACCACCGACCTGCGTGACAGCATCGCCTCGATCACCGCACCGACGCTGGTGCTGGGTAGCTGGGCCGGCTACCAGCCGATGGGCGGCACCGAGGACAGCACGCGCGCGGTGTTCCAGGCGCAGTACGCGAAACTGCAGGGCGTGCAGATCGCGATGAGCGCGCAGGGGTTCCACTTCCTGATGTGGGATGATCCGCGCTGGCTGCGCGGTCAGGTGCAGGCCTTCCTCGACCACCACCACTGAGTTTCAACACGCCTCGGAATGGACATGCCGGATTCCTCCTCGACGGTACGCTTCTGGCTGCTCAATGCGCTGGTGTGGGCGCTCTATGGCGTTGCCGGAATCGGCCTGCGCCAGGCCTATTTCAGCGATGCCGGAAGCGCAGGCGTGTTGATCACGCTGGGCCTGGCGTTGGCCCTGTTCGGGTGCAGCGGTGCCATCCGTGCGCTGGCGCTGCGTGCCGACTGGTGGGCGCGCGGCACGGCCGGGCTGTTGCTGCGGCTGGCGCTGTCGGTGGCATTGGGCGCGGCAGTGGCGCAGCTGCTGGTGAACATCGCGCTGCACTCGGCGCTGGCCTGGAACTGGGTGAGCCTGGGGCGGAAGACGGCCGACTTCAGCCCCAAGGCGCTGCTGCTCTACTGGTACACCACTGCGGTGATGCTGGCCCTGTGGGCAGCGCTCTGGGCAGGCCTGCACAGCCTGCGCCGGATACGCAGTGCGGACCTGGCGCGCCTGCGTGCCGAGGCCGAGCGCAGCGCGCTGGAGCGCGATGCACTGCGTGCACGGCTCAACCCGCATTTCATGTTCAATGCGCTGAACAACCTGCGTGCGCTGATCCTGGAAGATCCTGAGCGTGCGCGCGACATGGTCACCCGCCTGTCGCGCACGCTGCGCCAGGCGCTGGCACACAACCGCAGCGAGCAGGTCACGCTGGCGGAGGAACTGGCGGTCGTGGACGACTACCTGGCCATCGAGGCAGTCCACTTCGAACAGCGCCTGCAGGTGAACCGGCAGATCGATGCCGACGCCCTGCAGGCACAGCTGCCGGCGATGGCGCTGCAGCTGCTGGTGGAAAACGCGATCAAGCATGGCATCGCCAGCCGCCCGGGCGGCGGCGGGATAGAGATCCGGGCCACGCTGGACAATGACGTACTGCGCCTGCAGGTGGACAATCCGCTGGGCGGCGCCAACGAGCCCACCCATGGCCATGGCGTCGGCCTTGCCTACCTGCGTGCGCAGCTTGGCACGCAGGGGAGTTTCATGTTGCAGCCGGTCGGCGACCGCATGCAGGCCCTGCTGGAGATTCCGCAATGAGTGGCGTGCTGCGTGTGTTGATCGTTGATGATGCACGGCTGGCGCGGCAGGAGCTGCGCACGCTGTTGTCGGCGCTGCCATGGGTGCAGTGCGTGGGCGAGGCCGACGATGTGCCCGCTGCACGCGAGGCGATCGCCACACTGGCGCCGGACCTGGTGCTGCTGGATGTGCAGATGCCCTCCGGCAGCGGCTTCGATGTGCTGGATGGGCTGGAGACGGTGCCGGCGGTGGTCTTCGTTACCGCCTACGACACCTATGCGGTGCGCGCCTTCCAGGCCAACGCGCTGGACTATCTGGTGAAGCCGGTCGAGGCGCCGCGCTTGCTGGAAGCGTTGCAGCGGGCGCGCCAGCGCGAGGTGGTGGCGGGCGAAACGCCGGAGCCGCGCAGCACGCTGGGCGCGCAGGACCAGGTGTTCGTGCGCGAGGGCGAACGCTGCTGGTTCGTCGCGGTCTCGGAGATCCGTCTGCTGCTGGTGGATGGCAACTACACACGGCTATGGTTCCGCGACCAGAACGCCCTGCTGACCCGCAGCCTGAGCGCGCTGGAAGCTCGCCTGCCGCCGGAGTTGTTCTTCCGCGCCAACCGCAACACGCTGGTCAACCTGCGCCGCATTCGTGGCGTGACGCCCAGCATTGCAGATGGCTACGACCTGACGCTGGACGACGGCAGCGAGGTGGAGGTATCGCGGCGGCAGGCACGTGAACTGCGCGAGCGGATGGCGTTGTAGGGGCTGCCAGCAGTTACCCTGTGCAGCAGAACTCCTGATCACACCTGCGCCATGTCCATCGTCCTCACCGATTTCGCCCGTCCCCGCCTGTTCCCGCGCGTGCCGCGCGGCAACACCATCCAGGACTGCACTGCCGAGCAGTTCGAGGCACACCTCAATGCGCAGGCGCCGCTGAAGGTGCTCGACGGCTACGCCCCGTTCTGCAAGCTGTTCGTCTACGAGAACTGGACCAGCACGCGCTGCCTGACGGTGCCGGTCACCGAGGCCAACCGCCACCTGCTGCGCAGTGGTTATGAAGCGCGCAACCGCGAGGAATTGCCGGTGCTGGTGCGTTGGTTCGAGGGCGTGGAATCGCCGCGTGCGAACTACCTGGTGGTGATCCTGTACAGCGCCGAGCAGCTGGCCAGGGAAGGTTCGCCGATCGAGGCCGACTGGGGCATCGTCGGCTGCATCTACACCGCCGAACCGGAAGAGGTGCCAATGGCGCCGATCACGATGATGCGCAATGCGCTGGGCGTGGAGGAGGGCGGCTCCGGCGTGCCGCTGGACCGTGAGGCGTACCGGCGTTCTGTCGAGTTCTGGGAGAACAACGCGAACTGGCGGCCGTGAGCAATATTTGCCATCCACGCATCGCGTGAATGTGCGGGCCGCAGTAGAGCCACGCCATGCGTGGCTGCTTGGCCTTCAGGCAGCTTTCCATTCCCACCACGGGTAATGGTACTCGCGGTCGATGGCCTGCCAATGCTGGCCGCATTGCGTGCAGGCAACGGTGTGGCAATCGCCCCAACCCTCCTCGGCCTCCTGCAACGAGAGCAGCTGCATCTGCCCTTGTTCGATCAGGCGACGCGGATCGAAGAACGGGTAGCCGGGGTTGAGCGCACACAGGCATCCCTTACGCGCCTGCCAGTAGCGTAGCCGTTGCAGGCCCGCCTTGAGGTGTGCCTGGTTGCTTATCAGCATGCCGCCCAGGGCGATGCCCTCGCAGCTGCGTTCGATCAGGTCGACATGTGTGGCCAACGCGTCCAACGATGAGGCACTGAACAGCCGTGCGACGCTACGTGCGGCATCGGTGATGCGCGTTGCGTCGCGCGACAGCAGGTCCTGCAGCAGCACATCGGCCTGTGCATCGTCGAGACGGGGTATCCGCGCTGCAGACCAGGGCCAGCGCATCAGCGAGACTTGCCGATGGCAGCGTAGTGGCCGGCGGTGAGGCGCAGCAGGTCAGCCGGCGCCAGTTCCACTTCCAGGCCGCGGCGACCGGCGCTGACATGCAGCGCGGGCAATGCCTGAGCGCTGGCATCCAGGAAGGTGCGCAGGCGCTTCTTCTGCCCAAGCGGGCTGATGCCACCGACCAGGTAACCCGTCGCGCGCTGTGCGGCGTCGGCGGCGGCCATCTCGCATTTCTTGCAGCCGGCCGCTTCGGCCAGAGCCTTCAGGTCCAGCTGGCCGGCCACCGGCACGATCGCCACCAGCAGTTCGTGTGCCTCGGTGCTGGCCAGCAGGGTCTTGAACACCTGGGCCGGATCGAGGCCAAGCTTGTCGACGGCTTCGCCGCCGTACGATTCGGCGTGGGCGTCGTGCACGTAGCTGCGCACCGTGTGGGCGATCTTCTCGCGCTTGAGCAGGTTGATGGCCGGGGTCATGGCTGCATCGTAGCGCGCGCTGGGCGCGTTGCCTTGACCGAGGCTACTGCGGGTGGATGCGCGGCGGTGGCGCGCCAACGCAGAACGGGCGCCCGAAGGCGCCCGTCCGTGTCGCATGCACCGGTAGTGCCGGCCGCTGTCCGGCACCCTGAAGGCATCAGTAGCGGTAGTGGTCCGGCTTGAACGGGCCTTCCACCGGCACGCCGATGTAGTCGGCCTGTTCCTGGGTCAGGGTGGTGAGCTTCACGCCGATCTTTTCCAGGTGCAGGCGCGCCACTTCCTCGTCCAGCTTCTTCGGCAGCAGGTACACCTTCTTCTCGTAGCTGTCCTTGTTCGCCCACAGGTCGATCTGTGCCAGGGTCTGGTTGGCGAAGCTGTTGGACATCACGAAGCTCGGGTGGCCGGTGGCGCAGCCCAGGTTCACCAGGCGGCCTTCGGCCAGCAGGAAGATCGCGTTGCCGTTCGGGAAGATGTACTTGTCCACCTGCGGCTTGATGTTGACGTGCTTGATGCCCGGGTAGGACACCAGTGCGTCGACCTGAATCTCGTTGTCGAAGTGGCCGATGTTGCAGACGATGGCCTGGTCCTTCATCGCGCTCAGGTGCTCGATGCGGATGATGTCGCGGTTGCCGGTGGTGGTGACGTACAGGTCGGCACGGCCCAGGGTCGATTCGATGGTGTTGACTTCATAGCCTTCCATCGCCGCCTGCAGGGCGCAGATCGGGTCGATCTCGGTGACGATCACGCGCGCACCGTAGGCACGCAGCGAGGCCGCGCAGCCCTTGCCGACGTCGCCGTAGCCGCAGACCACGGCCACCTTGCCGGCCAGCATCACGTCCATCGCGCGCTTCAGGCCGTCGGCCAGCGACTCGCGGCAGCCGTACAGGTTGTCGAACTTGCTCTTGGTGACCGAGTCGTTGACGTTGATCGCCGGGATCAGCAGGGTGCCGGCCTGGGCCAGCTGGTACAGGCGGTGCACGCCGGTGGTGGTCTCCTCGGAGACACCCTTCCAGTCCTTGACCACGCGGCCCCAGTAACCGGGGCGCTCCTTGGCCACGCGCTTGAGCAGGTTCTTGATGACCTGTTCTTCGTGCGAGGCAGAGGCGGTGTTGACCCAGTCGCTGCCGTTTTCCAGTTCGTAGCCCTTGTGGATCAGCAGGGTCACGTCACCGCCGTCGTCCACCACCAGCTCCGGGCCGGTCAGGGTGCCGTCGGCCAGGGTGAAGGTCAGCGCGTCCAGGGTGCAGTCCCAGTACTCTTCCAGAGTCTCGCCCTTCCAGGCAAACACCGGGGTGCCGGTGGCGGCAATGGCGGCGGCCGCGTGGTCCTGGGTCGAGAAGATGTTGCACGAGGCCCAGCGCACGTCGGCGCCGATGTCCTTCAGGGTCTCGATCAGCACCGCGGTCTGGATGGTCATGTGCAGCGACCCGGTCACGCGCACGCCCTTCAGCGGCAGCTCGGCCTGGTACTTGCGGCGGATCGACATCAGGCCCGGCATTTCGTGCTCGGCGATGTCCAGTTCCTTGCGGCCCCAGTCGGCCAGCGTGATATCGCGGATCTTGTAGTCACCTTCGGTGGAGAAGGTCTTGGCAACAGCGTTCATTCGTGTGCTCCGGTTGTGGGCGAGCGGATGCTCGCATCTAGCCGGGCGCCGTTGTTACAAAGCCACCTTACCGAGCCTGGCCGGGCCTCGTGGGATCCGGTCGCAGCGCCCCTCGGCAGGGGAGAACCCCCATTATATCGCGGCCCCGGCGTGACATCCGGATGACCCAACCATCGGCAGATGGGGCCGCGTGCACGGCCTGTTAAGGTCGGTGTTTTCACGCATCACACAGGTGGAACGATGAGCATGCACGCGCGCCGTACGCGGCGGTGGACCGGCCTGGTCCTGTCGATGGGGCTGCTGGCGGTGGCCCCGCTGGCCTGGGCGGCCGCCTCGCAGCCAGCTCCGGCGCAGGCGCAGGGCGTCAATGGCTACGAACTGCCATCGGCCGCACTGCAGGCAGTGGTCGACGCCCCGCGCGCGCCGTCGCTGTTCCTGTCGCCGCGCCGCGACGTGGCCGCGATGATGCAGATGCCGTCGCTGCCGTCGATCCAGGTGGTGGCGCAGCCGGAACTGAAGCTGGCTGGCCTGCGCATCAACCCGCGCACGTTCTCCGACAGCCGCTTCAGCTTCGGCGAGAAGCTGTGGCTGATGAACGTGGCCGACGGCAAGGAGCGGCAGATCAGCGGCCTGCCGGCCAAGCTGTCGATCGCCAGTGTGATGTGGTCGCCGGACCAGAAGTGGCTTGCCTTCAACCAGGTCGACGCTGCCAGTGGCGCCAATGAACTGTGGCTGGTGGACGTGGCCGGCGGCAGTGCCCGCCGCCTGGTTGCCGGCCTGAACACGGTGATCGGCAGCGGCTACCAGTGGCTGCCGGACAGCCGCGGCCTGGTGGTGTTCACCCGCCCGGCCAACCTCGGTGCGGCCCCGCCCGCCGATGGCATTCCGACCGGCCCGGCCGTGCAGCAGACCAGCCAGGGCGGCGGCGTGGTGTCGATCCGTACCTACCAGGACCTGCTGAAGAACGAGGCCGACGCACGCCAGTTCGACTACTACGCCACTACCCAGCCAATGGAAGTCGGCCTGGATGGCAGCACCCGCGCGATCGGCGCGGCCGGCATCTTCATGGGCTTCTCGGTGTCGCCGGATGGCCGCTTCGTGCTGCGCCAGCCGGTGCAGCGCCCGTACTCCTACGTGGTGCCGGTGAGCAGTTTCCCGCGCCGCATTGAAGTGATCGACCGTGCCAGCGGCAAGCTGGTGCACACCGTCGCCGTTCGCCCGCTGGTGGAAGGGCTGCCGACCGGCAACGATGCCGAAGTGACCGGCGTGCGCGACATCAGCTGGCGCGGTGATGCCGACGCCACCCTCGTCTGGGCCGAAGCGCAGGACGGCGGCGACCCGAACAGGGACGCCAAGGTGCGCGATGCGGTGCTGATGCAGGCCGCGCCGTTCGACAAACCGCCGGTCACCCTGGCCCAGCTTGGCAGCCGCCTGGCCGGCATCAGCTGGGGCCGCGGTGACCTGGCCCTGCTGACCGAATCGTGGTGGAAGACCCGCAGGACCAAGACCTGGCTGATCGCCCCGGACAACGCCGGTGCCGAGCCGCGCCTGCTGTGGGATCGTGACGCGCAGGACCGCTATGCCGATCCGGGCCGGCCGCTGCTGGCCAGTGACGAGCGGGGTCGTTCGCTGCTGCAGACCAGCCCCGATGGCAGCAGCCTGTACCTGGCCGGTGCCGGTGCTTCGCCGGAAGGCGACCGTCCGTTCGTGGACCGCTTCGACATCGCCACGGGCAAGGCAACGCGCCTGTTCCACTCGCAGGCGCCGAGCTATTCGCTGCCGGTGGCGTTGCTGGATGACCAGGCCAGCTCGCTGCTGCTGAGCCGCGAGAGCCCGGATGAGCCGGCCAACTTCTACGTGCAGTCGCTGGCCGATGCCGGTGCGGCACCGCGCGCGCTGACCCATTTCGCGCACCCGCTGCCGCAGTTGAAGGGCGTGCAGAAGGAGCAGATCCGCTACAAGCGCAAGGATGGGGTCGACCTGACCGCGACCCTGCTGCTGCCGCCGGGCTACGACCCCAAGCGGGACGGCCCACGGCCGCTGCTGATGTGGGCCTACCCGGGTGAGTTCAAGAGCGCGGCTGCGGCCAGCCAGGTGACCGATTCGCCGTACCGCTTCAACGCGGTCAGCTACTGGGGCCCGCAGGCGTTCCTGGCCAAGGGCTATGTGGTGCTGGCCAGCCCGTCGATGCCGATCATCGGTGAGGGCGACAAGGAGCCGAACGACACCTACATCGAACAGCTGGTGGCCAACGCGCAGGCAGCGGTGGATGAGGTGGTGCGCCGTGGCGTGACCGATCGCGATCACATCGCCATCGGCGGCCATTCCTACGGTGCGTTCATGACCGCCAACCTGCTGGCACACACCCGCCTGTTCAAGGCCGGCATCGCCCGCAGCGGCGCCTACAACCGCACGCTCACTCCGTTCGGCTTCCAGGCCGAGGAACGCAACTACTGGCAGGCACAGGAGGTCTACCAGAAAATGGCGCCTTTCAACTACGCCGACAGGATCAAGGATCCGATTCTCTTCATCCACGGCGTGGACGACAACAACTCCGGCACCTTCCCGATCCAGAGCGAGCGCATGTTCGCCGCGGTGAAGGGCCTGGGCGGCACCGCGCGGCTGGTGATGCTGCCCAACGAATCGCATGCCTACCGCGCACGCGAATCGATCATGACCATGCTGGCCGAGAGCGAGCGCTGGCTGGAGCAGACCATTGGCCCGGCCGAGCAGGGCAAGGCGAAGAAGAAGCGCTGATACGTGCATGAGGGTGGCCGCTGCAACAGCGGCCGCCTGTGCGGCTGCGCCGCCGCCCGAGCATGGGCTCGGGCGCTACACGGTGTCACGCGCCATGACGCTTGTAGAGCCGAGCCCATGCTCGGCTGCGTCCGCCATGGATACGTGCAGATGAAACCATTTTTGCATCGCAGCACGCTGCCCGTTCTGGTTTAGGCTTGGGACCTGAATCCGTTGACCGAGGCCTGTGCGTCGCCGATGAACGAGTACCGCAGCAGCATCGAGTTTGCTTCTCCCGATCTTCCGCTTCGCGATGACGTGCGCCGGCTCGGCGCGCTGGTCGGCGACCTGCTGGTTGAACAGGTCTCCGCCGCGTTTCTCGACGATGTCGAAGACGTGCGCACCCGCGCCATCGCCCGCCGCGAGAACCAGGCGGCGTTGTCCGAGCTGGCCGAAGGGCTGGCCGGGCGCACGCCGCAGCAGGCCGAGACCATGGTGCGGGCGTTCAGCACCTATTTCCAGGTGGTCAACATCGCCGAGCGCGTGCATCGCATCCGCCGCCGCCGTGACTACCAGCGTGCCGGTACCGCAGGGGCGCAGCCCGATGGCCTGCAGGATGCGCTGCAGCACCTGAAGGCGCAGGGCGTGACGCTGGACGAGCTGGCGCAATGGCTGCCGCGCATCGACATCGAACCGGTGTTTACCGCGCACCCGACCGAAGCGGTGCGCCGCGCGCTGCTGGAGAAAGAGCAGCTGATGGTGGCCAGCCTGGTCGACAACCTTGATGGCCAGCGCACGCCGGGGGAAGCGGCCGCCGATGCCGCGCGCTTCCGCATGGCGCTGACCGCTTCGTGGCAGACCACCGATTCCTCGCCGGTGCGGCCCACCGTGGACGACGAGCGCGAGCACGTCGGCTTTTATCTGGTACAGGTGCTGTACCGGGTGATCCCGGTGCTGTACGAATCGCTGCAGCAGGCGCTGCGCGATACCTTCGGCGAAGAACTGCCGCTGCCGCGCCTGCTGCGCTTCGGCACCTGGGTGGGCGGCGACATGGACGGCAACCCGAACGTGGATGCCACCACCATCCGCAACACGCTGGATGCACAGCGGCGGGCAGTGCTGGGGCGCTACCAGAAGGAACTGCTGCAGCTGGCCAGCCTGCTCAGCCAGTCTACCGAGCGAGTGGGCGTTAGTGATGCGTTGCAGGCACGCGTGGCGCAGTACCAGCAGCTGCTGCCGCAGGTGCAGTCGCGCCCGCGCCATGCCGACATGCCGTACCGCCTGCTCAACGACCGCATGCGCGCACGCCTGCAGGCCACGCTGGATGATGGCAGCGGCGCCTACGCCGGCCCCGCCGAACTGATCGACGATCTGCAGCTGATCCTCGACAGCCTGCGTGCCAATCGCGGCGAACATGCCGGCGGCTTTGCCGTGCAGCGTCTGCTGTGGCGGGTGAAGACCTTCGGCTTCCATCTGGCACGGCTGGACGTACGCCAGGAATCGAGCGTGCATGCGCGCGCGCTGGCCGCAGTGCTGGGCGGCGACGCAGCGTGGGAGGGTCTGGATGCCTTGGGCCGCGCGCGCCTGCTGGCCCCGCATGCCAGCGGTGAGGCCCCGTTGCCGAAGGGCGACGACGAAGGCAACCGGCGCCTGGACGCCGTGTTCGCCGCGCTGGCTGATGCACGCGCACGCCATGGCGGCGATGCACTGGGCAGTTACATCATTTCGATGGCGCACGACCGCAGCGACGTGCTGGCGGTACTGGCGCTGGCGCGGCGTGGTGGCCTGGTCGACGCCGATGACACGGTGCCGCTGGACATCGCGCCGCTGTTTGAAACCGTGGATGACCTCAAGCGCGGCACCGCCACGCTGCGCGACCTGCTGGACGACCCGGTGTACCGCACCCATCTGCGCGCGCGCGGCGACGTGCAGATGGTGATGCTCGGCTACTCGGACAGCAGCAAGGACGGTGGCATCGCCGCCTCGCGCTGGGGCCTGCAGCGCGCGCAGGTGGAACTGCTGGAGGTGGCGGCCGAGGCGGGCATCCGCCTGACCTTCTTCCATGGCCGTGGCGGCTCGATCAGCCGTGGCGGTGGGAAGACCACGCACGCGGTGGATGCTTCACCGCGCGGCAGCATCGATGGCCGCCTGCGGGTGACCGAGCAGGGCGAAGTGATCCATCGCAAATATGGCATCCGCGCGCTGGCCCTGCGCTCGCTGGAACAGGCCGCCGGTGCGGTGCTGCGCGCCAGCCTGCGCCCGCGTGCCGCCGAGCCGCGCGAGGATGCGTGGCGGCCGGTGATGGACGCGGTGTCATCGGCCAGCAGCGAGGTGTATCGCGCCTTTGTTGGCCAGGCCTGCTTCATGGACTACTTCCGTACCGCCACACCCATCGACGTGATCGAGCGGATGACGCTGGGCTCGCGTCCTTCGCGCCGGCTCGGCCAGGATGCGGCACTGGGCAACCTGCGTGCGATTCCCTGGGTGTTTGCCTGGAGCCAGGCGCGTGCCGTCATTCCCGGCTGGTACGGCGTGGGCAGCGGCCTGCAGGCGGCGGTGGACGCTGGCCATGAAGAGACCCTGCGCGAAATGGCGCGTGACTGGCCGTTCTTCCGCACCTTCCTGGACGACATCGCGATGGTGCTGTCCAAGGGCGATATCACCATCGCCGAGCAGTTCTCGCTGTTGTCTGGCGACCTGCACGGGCGCTTCTTCCCGCAGGTACAGCGCGAACTGGAACTTACCCGGCACTGGCTGCTGGCGCTGATGGACCAGAAGACGCTGCTGGACCATGATGCGCGGCTGGCGCTGTCGATCCGCCTGCGCAATCCCTACGTCGATCCGATCAGCGTGCTGCAGGTGGATCTGCTGCAGCGCTGGCGGGCCAGCGGGCGCGAGGATGACGAGCTGCTGCGCGCGCTGGTGGCGTGCGTGAACGGTGTTTCGCAGGGGGTGCAGAACACGGGTTGATGCGTATCCGCCGGGCATGGCCCGGCGCTACCTGCCTCGGTGGGTGCGGGGCGTGCCCCGCACGCCCTCACTCCTCCGGCGACGGAGGATTCGATGCCAGCAGTTCCAGGTGGCGCTGTTCCATTTCCTGGCGCAGCTGGCGGCGGATCAGCGCTGCGGCCTGGCGGCGCTTCTCGTCCGAGGTGACCGGCCGCAATGTTGGCACCGGCGTCGGCCGGCCTTCCTCATCCACGGCCACCATCGTGAAGAAACAGCTGTTGGCGTGGCGCACGCTGCGCTTGAGGATGTCTTCGGCCACCACCTTGATGCCGATCTCCATCGACGAGGTGCCGGTATGGTTCACCGAGGCCAGGAAGGTGACCAGCTCGCCCACCGCGATGGGCTGGCGGAACATCACCTGGTCCACCGACAGGGTGACCACATAGCTGCCGGCGTAGCGGCTGGCACAGGCATAGGCGACCTGGTCGAGCAGCCTCAGGATCGCGCCACCGTGGACCTTGCCGGAGAAATTGGCCATGTCCGGCGACATCAGCACGGTCATGGACAGCTGGTGGGTTTTCAGTTCGGTCGACATGGGCCGATTGTATCGGCGTGGCGTAGCTCTTGTAGAGCCGAGCCCATGCTCGGCTGCTCTTGTCGCAAGAAAAAGAAAGCCGAGCATGGGCTCGGCTCTACAGAAAGCAGAAGGGCCGCGTGAGCGGCCCTTCGTGTTTCTTACTTCAGCTTCGCATCGGCGCGCAGGGCGGCGGCGCGGTCGGTCTTCTCCCAGGAGAAGGCCGTGGCGTTGACGGTCTCGCCTTCGCCGTTGAGGTAGCTGAACTCCTTCGGCTTGCGGCCGAAGTGGCCGTAGGCCGCAGTCTGCTGGTACATCGGGTGGATCAGGTCCAGCATCTTGATGATGCCGTACGGGCGCAGGTCGAAGTGCTTGCGGATCAGCTTCTCGATCTTGTCATCGCTGATCTTGCCGGTGCCGAAGGTGGTGACCGAGATCGAGGTCGGCTCGGCCACGCCGATGGCGTAGGAGACCTGCACTTCGCAGCGGTCGGCCAGGCCGGCAGCAACCACGTTCTTGGCGACGTAGCGGGCCGCGTAGGCAGCCGAACGGTCGACCTTGGACGGGTCCTTGCCGGAGAACGCGCCACCACCGTGACGGGCCCAGCCGCCGTAGGTGTCGACGATGATCTTGCGGCCGGTCAGGCCACAGTCGCCCACCGGGCCGCCGATCTCGAACTTGCCGGTCGGGTTGATGTGGAACTTGGTGCCCTTGTGCAGCCACTTGGCCGGCAGCACCGGCTTGATGATTTCTTCGCGGACGGCCTCGATGAGGTCCTTCTGCTTGATGCCCGGGGCGTGCTGGGTCGACAGGACCACGGCGTCGATGGCCGAGACCACGCCGTTTTCATAGCGCAGGGTGACCTGGCTCTTGGCGTCCGGGCGCAGCCACGACAGCGGCGAGTTCTTCTTCTTGCGGATCTTGGCCTGCTGCTCGACCAGGCGGTGCGACAGGTGGATCGCGGCCGGCATGTAGCTGTCGGTCTCGTTGGTGGCATAGCCGAACATCAGGCCCTGGTCGCCAGCGCCCATTTCTTCCGGCTTCTTGCGGTCCACGCCCTGGGCGATGTGCGGCGACTGCTTGCCGATCAGGTTCAGCACGCCGCAGGTGGCGCCGTCGAAGCCGACGTCGGAGCTGTCGTAGCCGATGTCCGTGATGACCTTGCGGGTCAGCGCTTCCAGGTCGATCCAGGCGCTGGTGGTGATTTCACCGGCCACGATGGCAACGCCGGTCTTGACCATGGTCTCGCAGGCCACGCGGGCACGCTGGTCCTGGGTCAGGATCGCGTCCAGCACCGCATCGGAGATCTGGTCGGCAACCTTGTCCGGATGGCCTTCAGAGACCGACTCGGAGGTGAAGAGATAGCTGGACATCAGGCGTAATATCCCTTGATTCGGATGGAAAGATGGGCGCGCATGATACACGGGGTGCGCCGCCTGTGCATTGTGGACCGGTACCGGTTGCCGGTGGTTAAGCCCGCGTAGGCCTGGCAGGGGCCGTCGTGACGGGATTGGGGCCCGGCCTCGAGGCCCAGTGTTCCACCAGCGTGACGACGGACGGGGCTGTCCAACCCCGGACCGCGCAGGCCGCGACCCTGCCGGACCGGCCGTCATCGTTCTGCCCCGAAACCGCCATCTGGCTGCCGCCTGCCGGGCGCAGGCTGTCGGCCAATCCGGCCGCCGGGCATGAGTGGATCCGCCATGCAGGAACTCGAACAGCGTCTCCAGCAACGCTTCCCCGATTGGTTCCATGGCCGTCGTGGCCAGCTGGCACGGCCGCTGCTGCGCAGCGTCGGTCGCTGGTCGCGGTTGGACCAGATCGAGGCCTTCCTGAAGCGCAGTGCAGGGTTGCGCGGATTCGGCTTCGTCGCCGCCGCCCTGGAATTCGTCGATGGCCAGTACCAGGTGGATCCGGCCGCGCTGGCGAAGATCCCGGCCACCGGCCGCCTGCTGATTGCTGCCAATCATCCGTCCGGGGCGCTGGACGCGCTGGCGCTGCTGGACGCGGTCGGCCGCATCCGCCGTGACGTGCGGATCGTGGCGAACGATCTGTTGGGGGCTATCGCGCCACTGCAGGATCTGCTGTTGCCGGTGCGCATCCTTGGCGGCAAGGCCCAGCGCGGCAGTCTGCACGCGGTGGAGGAGGCGCTGGCCGCCGAGCAGTGCGTGATCGTGTTCCCGGCCGGCGAGGTCTCGCGCCTCTCGCTGCGAGGCATCCGCGATGGTCGCTGGCAGCGCGGGTTCGTGCGCTTTGCCCGCGCCGCCGGGGCGCCGGTGCTGCCAGTGCGGGTGGAAGCGCGCAACTCGGCGCTGTTCTACGGCGCATCAACCCTGTTCAAGCCGGCCGGCACCGCCCTGCTGGCACGCGAGATGTTCACCCGTCGTGGCCGCCCGCTGCGGCTGAGCATCGGCGAGCCGATGCGGCTGGGCGATGGCGGTGACCCGGGCGCACAGCTGCTGGCGGTACGTCGCGCGCTGTATGCGCTGGGCCGCAATGGCGCGGCCGGCAATGCCGCTGCCTGCGCAGGCCCTGAGCCGCTGGCCGCCCCGGTGCCCCCTTCGCAGGTTGCCGCAGGGATTGCCGCAGCGACCCAGCTGGGCCAGACCGCCGATGGCAAGCAGATTCTGCTGGCCGCCTGTACTGCCGATTCGCCGCTGCTGCTGGAGCTGGGCCGCCTGCGCGAACTGACCTTCCGCCAGGTGGGCGAGGGCACCGGGCGCAGCCGTGACCTCGACAACTACGACCCGCAGTACGAGCACATCGTGATCTGGGACGCCGCCGCGCAGCGCATCGCCGGCGCGTACCGGATCATGCGCGGCGCCCACGCACTGGCCCGGCACGGCCTGTCCGGGCTCTACAGCGCGTCGCTGTTCCGCTATTCCGACGATGCCATCACCCACATCGCCGAGGGCCTGGAACTGGGCCGCAGCTTCGTGGTGCCCGACTACTGGGGCAGCCGCAGCCTGGACTATCTGTGGCAGGGCATCGGCGCCTACCTGCAGTGCCGGCCGGGCATCCGCTACCTGTTCGGCGCCGTGTCGATCAGCGCGGCGCTACCGCGTGAAGCGCGCGAGCAGCTGGTGGCGTACTACCAGCGCTATTACAGCGGTACCGCTGGCATGGCCGAATCGAACCGCCCGTTCCAGTACTTCGCCGCACCGCCCAGTTTCGGTGAGCTGGATGCAGGCGCCGCGTTCGAGGTGCTCAAGGCCAACCTGGCTGCGCTCGGTACCGGCGTACCCACGCTGTACCGCCAGTACACCGATCTGTGTGAACCCGGTGGTGCCCGCTTCCTCGCCTTCGGTGTCGACCCGGACTTCAGCGATTCGATCGACGGCCTGATCGAAGTGGACCTGTGTGCGATCCGGCCGAACAAGCGCAAACGCTACCTGCGCGACGCAGGGACGCCGGCATGAGCGCGCTGGCGAACCTGTCGCCGCACCGGCGCGCAGTGTTCGTCTCCGATGTGCATCTGGGTTCACGTCATTGCCATGCCACCGAGCTGGCACGGTTCCTCTTGCAGCTGCGTTGCGAACGGTTGTACCTGGTCGGCGACATCATCGACCTGTGGTGGATGGCGCATCGCCGCGCCAACTGGCGGCAGTCGCACAGTGAAGTCATCCAGGCCCTGCACGCCCTGCGCCGCGCAGGGACCGAGATCATCTACATTCCCGGCAACCACGACGCATCGCTGCGCCACATATGCGGGGTGATGTTGCCGGCCATGCAGGTGCGCCGCCGTGCCATCCACGTGACCGCCGATGGCCGCAGGTTGCTGGTCGCACACGGCGACGAGTACGACGGCGTGACCCACTTCGGTGGCCTGCAGGAGAAATTCGGCGACTGGCTGTACTACCGCATCCTCACCGGCAACCAGGCCCTGAATGCAGTGCGGCGTCGGCTGGGCATGCGCTACTGGTCGCTGTCGGAGTTCCTGAAGAAGCGCAGCGGCGCCGCCGAACGCTACATCGAGCGCTTCGTGCAGGCCGGGCTGGACGATGTCCGCCGTCGCGGGCTGGATGGCATCGTCTGTGGCCACATCCACCGAGCTGCGTTGATTGAACGCGATGGCCTGGTCTACGCGAACGACGGCGACTGGGTGGAAAGCCTGACCGCGCTGGCCGAAGACCATGATGGCGCGCTGCGCCTGCTGGACCACAACGGCCAGACGCTGGCGGAGCTGCCGGGCGCACGCATGTCGCAGGCGGCGTAACCCGCCCGCGTCTGTACCCTTGTAGAGCCGAGCCCATGCTCGGCTGCCGTTACACGCAATGAAGAGCAGCCGAGCATGGGCTCGGCTCTACATGCACCGCCCGCAAGCCGCTAGCATCGGCCCATGGACTCCCTGACCCAGATCGTGCTCGGTGGCGCCGTCGCTGCTGCCATCGCCCCGCCTGGCCACCGCCGCGCGGCCCTGCTGGCCGGTGCCGCGCTTGGCACCCTGCCGGACCTCGACGCCCTGTGGCTCGGTTTCACCGCAGCCGATCCGGTGGCGAACATGATCGAGCACCGCAGTTTCAGTCATTCGCTGCTGGTGCTGCCCTGGGTGGCCGCATTGATCTGGTGGCTGTTCAAGCGCTTCGGCAATGGCCGCGTCGCGCAGTCACCGCTGCGCTGGTTCTGGGCGATCCAGCTGGCGCTGGTCACCCATCCGCTGTTGGATGCGTTCACCGTCTACGGTACCCAGCTGTGGTGGCCGTTGCGGCCACATCCGACCATGGGTTCCAGTGTCTTCATCATCGATCCTGGCTACACGGTATGGCTGCTGCTGGGCTGCGTGCTGGCCTGGTTCGGTCGCGCCCGGTCCTGGGTGGGCAAGGTGCTGGGCGTGGCGCTGCTGATCAGCAGTGGCTACCTGGGCTGGGGCCTGATCGCCAAGGCACTGGTCGACCGTGCCGCGCAGCAGAGCCTGTCCGCGATGGGCCTGGGCGATGCGCCGCGCTTCTCGGTGCCGATGCCGTTCAACACCCTGCTGTGGCGGGTGGTGGCGATGACGCCCAACGGCTACGTGGTGGGTGATCGCTCGCTGGTGGCCGACCACGGGCCGATGCGGTTCGAAGGCCATGCGTCCAACGTGCAGGCCTTGCGCGAAGCGGGGGGCATTCCGGCAGTGCGGCGCCTGCAGTGGTTCAACCGTGGCTTCATGCGTGCGCAGGTCGTGGACGGCCGGCTGGTGCTGAGCGACCTGCGCATGGGGCTGGAGCCGGACTACACCTTCAATTTCGTCGTGGCCGAGCAGGCCGACGGGCAGTGGCGGGCAATCGTTCCCGAGCAGGTGCGCGTGGACTACAGCAGTCCCGCCGCGCGTGCCGACGCCGGTCGCCGCCTGGCGGCGATGTGGCAGCGGATCTGGCAGGAGCCGGCGGCGGCGCCGGGCGCGGCCGACCACACCGCCGTGCATTGATCAGTGGATCCACGCATGGCGTGGCTCTGCGGCCTCGATCGGCAGCAGAACACCGGATCAATACACCGTGGCGCGGCCCTGGACGAACGAATAGAAGAACACCGCATTCGGGTCGTTCTGCACCAGGCGGAACTCGCGGCGCATGCCTTCCACGGTTTCCTCGTCCACCGAGCCGGCCTGCAGCAGCTGGTCGGCCGCCGACAGCAGCAGCTGCTCCCAGAACGCGATCATCGTCTTGCGGCGCGCCGGTTCACGGTTGTCCAGGTGGATGGTCTTGATCTCGGTGTGCACGTCGCGGAAGCCGCCGGCCAGCAGCAGGTTGCCCAGCTTGGCGCCGACGAACGGGTCGCCACCATGGTCGTACTGGAAATCGTTGAACGCCATCCAGTAGCGCCAGATGTGCGGCGAATACGGATCGAGCAGGAAAGAGGCGTTCATCACCTCGGTGATGTACACCGGCGAACCCGGTGCCAGCACGCGGCGCACTTCGCTGAGTACGCGCGCCGGTGACGGCACGTGTTCCAGCACCCAGCACAGGAACGCGGAGTCGAAGCTGCGGGCCTCGAACGGCAGCTCGCCGGCATCGGCCTGCTGCAGGGTGTATCTGTCGCTGCACCATGGCGTACGTGACAGGTTTTCGCGTGCGGTAGCCAGCTGCGCTTCGCTCAGGTCCACGCCGGTCACGTGCAGCTCGGGGAAGCGGCGCAGCAGGATCTCGGTCTGTGCACCAACGCCACTGCCGACTTCCAGCAGGCGCCGCGCGCCGCTGTAGTCGATCTGGCCGAAGATGCTCGATTCCAGCAGCCGGGCCTGGGTCATGAGGCGCTGCTGCTCGGTGCCGGAAAACCCGTGGAGGTAGGTGGGAGAGGAGATCGGCGGGGTCATGGAGGCGGGCTCTCGGAGTTCAATTCGGTCGAGCAGGCTCGACGTTGCGACGCGGCAGGGCGGTCAGGCGGCCGAAGGCAGCGCCGGTTCCCCGGCGATCAGGCGGTCGAAGTACTCGGTGGTCAGCGCGATCTGGCTCTGTGGGTCTTCGGCACGGTTGACCACGGCGCGGAAGGCGGCGTTCTCCGGCCGGTCCTTGGCATACCAGCCCAAGTGCTTGCGCGCGATGCGCACGCCCTGCGGCTCGCCATAGAACGCATGCAGCGCATGCAGGTGGCCGAGCAGGATGTCGCGCACTTCCGCCAACGACGGCGGTGGCAGTTCGTCGCCGGTGGCCAGGTAGTGCGCCACCTCGCGGAAGATCCACGGCCGGCCCTGTGCGGAGCGGCCGATCATCACCGCGTCCACGCCGGTTTCCTTCAGCACGTAGGCCGCCTTCTGCGGCGAATCGATATCGCCGTTGGCGATCACCGGAATGCGCAGTGCGGCCTTGATCTCGCCGATGGTGGCGTACTCGGCCTGGCCGGTGTAGTGCTGGTCGCGGGTGCGGCCGTGCACGGCCAGTGCAGCGATACCGCTGTCCTCGGCGATGCGCGCGATCAGCGGGCCATTGCGGTGGTCACAGTCCCAACCGGTGCGGATCTTCAGCGTGACCGGCACGTCCACCGCGTTGACCACGGCTTCGAGGATGCGCGCCACCAACTGCTCGTCGCGCATCAGCGCCGAGCCGGCCCAGGCGTTGCACACCTTCTTGGCCGGGCAGCCCATGTTGATGTCGATGATCTGCGCGCCGTGGTCGACGTTGTAGCGCGCGGCCTCGGCCAGCTGCTGCGGCTCGGTCCCGGCGATCTGCACGCTGATCGGTGCCGGTTCGCCGTCATGGTCCATGCGGTGGATCGACTTGCGCGTGGTCCAGAAGCGCGGGTCGCTGATGGTCATTTCCGAGGCGGCCAAGCCCGCGCCCAGCCGTTTGCACAGCAGGCGGAAGGGTTTGTCGGTGACGCCGGCCATGGGCGCCAGCACGACGTTCGGAGCAATGGTGTACGGGCCGATCTGCATGCGCCCATTGTAGGGCGCCGACAGCGACGCGGCCGTATCGGCTGCGCCCCGGTTCAGGCCGATCGGCACCGACCTCATGCCGTACCGGCATCAGCAGATGCTTGACGGTTGCTTCCGCCGCCCCCAAGGGCGGGCGAAGGTGGGCGGCTACCCCAGGCGCTGCCAGGCCTGGCGGGTACCCAGTGCGAAGGCCAGCCCCAGGCTGAGGCAGACCAGTGAACTGACCATCCAGAAGCGCCGGCCGTTGTAGCCGGGCCGCAGCAGCGCCAGCCCGAAGCCCATCGCGGCGCGCAGCAGCAACAGCAGGGCGATGCCCGACAGGACCAGACGACTGGCCGGCAGTGGCGAATGCCAGCCCGCAGCGGCCAGTGCGTACAGCGTCCAGGCCACCAGCACGGCCGTGATGCCGGCGGTCATCAGCGGTGGCCACCAATGCCCGGCCTGTGCCAGCCGGACCACGCGCTGGCCGGCACCGAAGTACCTGTACCACGCGGCGCCGAAGGCGATGCAGCCGATATGCAGCAGCGCCGCGGCGGCACTGCCTGCGGCCGCGACCAGCAACCAGGGGAATCCGTCCATGTCCTGCCCGTGCAAGGAAGCTGCGCGGATCGTGAGCGAGGGGCAGGATGTGGGCAATGCGACAGGCGGTCGCAGGGGCTGGGCAATGGGCGAAAGAAAGGCCCAGGTGCCTGTGCACCCGGGCCTTGTCATCCACGCGTGGCGTGGAATTACTTGGCTTCGGCGTCGGCCGGGGTGAAGCGCGGCATCGCCGCTGCAGCGCCTTCCTTCTCGGTCGAGCGACCGGCGAACTGGTTGGCAAAGCGCACGTGGCGGGCGAACGGTGCATCGGCCACCTGTGCCAGCGACGCAGCCAGCGCACCGTTGAAGGCATCACCGGCACCGGTGGTGTCGATGGCCTGCACCTGTTCGGCACCGACGCGGTAGTACGGCTGGGTATCGCCGCGCAGGTTCTCGTCGGCGTGAGAGACGAACACGCCCACCGAACCCAGCGTCACCACCACGGTACCGTTGCCGACCAGCTTGCGGCACAGCGCATGCAGGCTGGCGCCATCCAGCGCCGCGACGTCGTTGGCATCCACGCGCTCGCCGACATGGCGGCCGAGCAGGGCGGCGAACTCGGTCTCGTTCGGGGTGATCACATCGGCCAGCTTGAGCAGGCCGATGGTCGAGGGCGCATCGGCCGGCGCGGTGTTGAGCACGGTGGTGACACCGGCCTCGCGGGCCGTGGCCAGCGCCGCTTCGATGGTCTGCACCGGCGATTCCAGCTGCACCAGCACCACCTTGGCACCGGCCAGCAGGGCCTGCTGCTGTTGCAGGAAATCGGTGCCCAGCGCGGCATTGGCGCCGGGGCCGATCACGATCGTGTTGCGGCCACGGGCATCGACGTAGATGCCGGCGGTGCCGGTCGGCTCGCTGCTGGCCTCGGCGATCAGCGCGAAGCCATCGTGCGCAGCCAGTTCGCGCGCAGTGGCGCCACCGGCGTCATCGCCCAACGCACACACGAAGTGGGTGTCCGCACCAGCGCGGCAGGCCGCCACGGCCTGGTTGAAGCCCTTGCCACCGGGGCCGGTGCTGTAGCGGCCGGCAATGGTCGCACCCGGTGCCGGCAGCGTTTCGCACCGCCACACGTGATCGACATTGAAGGAACCGACGACAACGACACTGCTGCTCATAGGAAATCTTTTCTCAACCAGGGGTTCAACTGAAGTGCGTCAGCACGCCGGCGATGGTCGCCGTCATGAAGGTGGCAATGGTACCGCCCAGCACCGCGCGCAGGCCGAACTTGGCCAGGTCGTGGCGGCGCTCCGGCGCCAGGCCACCGATACCGCCGATCTGGATCGCGATCGAGCTGAAGTTGGCGAAGCCGCACAGCGCGTAAGTGGCAATCAGGCGGCCTTCGGCGGACAGGCTCACGCCCGGGATCTGGCCGTTCACGATCTGCGACAGTTCGGTGTAGGCGACGAACTCGTTGATCACGACCTTCTGGCCGATCAGCGAGCCGACGGTGGTGGCGTCGGCCCACGGCGTGCCGATCACCCAGGCGATCGGGGCCAGCAGATAGCCGAAGATGGTCGACAGGTTGGTCGGCTTGCCGATGGCAGCGGCCAGGCCGGTCACTTCGCCCACCCAGGTCAGCGGCGCGTTCAGCAGCGCGATAAGGGCGATGAAGGCCAGCAGCATCGCGCCGATGTTCAGTGCCAGCTTCAGGCCGTCACCGGCGCCGGCAGCGGCGGCATCGATGATGTTGCTGGAGGTCTTTTCGACTTCCATCTTCACCGTGCCGCGGGTCAGCGGGGTGCCGGTTTCCGGAATCAGCAGCTTGGCCACGACCAGGGTGGCCGGGGCCGCCATGATGCTGGCCGCCAGCAGGTGCTTGGCGTAGAAAGCCTGCTGCGCCGGATCGCCGCCGCCCAGCATGCCCACGTAGGCCGCCAGCACGCCGCCGGCGATATGCGCCATGCCGCCGATCATCATGGTCAGCAGTTCGGACTGGGTCATCCTGGCGATGTACGGGCGAACGGTCAGCGGCGCCTCGGTCTGGCCGATGAAGACGCTGGCGCAGACGCTGGTGGTTTCCGCGCCGGACACGCGCATCACCTTGGTGATCGACCAGGCCATCACGCGCACGATCGCCTGCATGACGTTGAGGTGGTACATCACCCCCATCAGCGCCGAGAAGAAGATGATGGTCGGCAGCACCTGGAAGGCGAAGATGAAGCCGTAGTTCTTGGTGTCCATCAACGAGCCGAAGATGAAGCCCGAGCCCTCGTTGACGAAGCTGAGGATCTTGACGAAGCCCTTGCCCAGCGCATCGAACACGTCGCGCCCGCCCGGCACCAGGATCACCAGCGCCGCAAAGGCGATCTGCAGGGTGATACCGGTGGCAACCAGCTTCCAGTCAACTGCACGCTTGTTGTTGGAAAACAACCAGGTGATGCCGATCAGCACCGCCAACCCGAACAGGCCGAAGCCGATCCTGCCCAAACCTTCGACCATGTGAGTGACTCCCCTGGGGCGTCGCGAAAAACGGGAAGCCTAGTGCAGGGCAGGGGCCGGGGCAAGAAAAAGCAGCGTGCGCGCACCCAACGGTACCGATCGGGCCAGCAACGGCAAGGGCTTGCGGCCGGTGGCGGCAGGTAGAATGGAGTTCGATCCCGGCCCGGATGCGGGCCCGCAGCAGGAGATTCGCATGCAATACCGTCGCTTGGGCTCCACCGGCCTGCCGATTTCCGCCCTGTCCTTCGGCGCCTGGGTGACCTTCGGTGACCAGATCCCGCGCGACGAGGCCCGCAACCTGGTGGCGGCCGCCTGGGATCATGGCGTCAACTTCTTCGACAATGCCGAGGGCTATGCCAACGGCCACGCCGAACAGGTGATGGGCGATGTGATCGCCGACCTGCGCCTGCCGCGCGACGGTTTCTGCGTCTCCAGCAAGGTGTTCTTCGGCAGCGCCAAGGACCCGCGGCCGACCCAGCGCGGACTGTCGCGCAAGCATGTGACCGACGCCTGCCACGCTGCACTCAAGCGCCTGCGGGTGGACTACCTGGACCTTTATTACTGCCACCGCCCGGATCCGGACGCACCGGTCGCCGAGACCGTGCATGCCATGGACACCCTGGTACGGCAGGGCAAGATCCTTTACTGGGGCACCTCGGAGTGGTCGGCGGCGCAGATCCAGCAGGCGCTGGACATCGCGCAGGCGCGCAACCTGCAGGGCCCGTCGATGGAGCAGCCGCAGTACAACCTGCTGCACCGCGAGCGGGTCGAGGTCGAGTACGCGCCGCTGTATGCCGGTGCCGGCCTGGGCACCACCATCTTCTCGCCGCTGGCCTCGGGCCTGCTCACCGGCAAGTACGACCAGGGCATTCCGGCCGATGCGCGGCTGGGCCGGGAAGGCATGCAGTGGTTGCAGGACCTGGTGCTGGGTGCCGACGCCGAAGCCCGCCTGGCCCAGGTGCGCCGCTTCAGCGAGGTGGCGCGTGCGCTGGGGCAGGCGCCGGCCACGCTGGCCATCGCCTGGTGCCTGCGCAACCCGAATGTCTCCAGCGTGATCCTCGGCGCCAGCCGGGTCAGCCAGCTGCTGCAGAACCTGCAGGCACTGGAGGTGCTGGAGCAGGTCGACGCCGCCGGCTGGGCGCAGGTCGAAGCCGTCTTCGCCTGAACCCCGGGGCCGACCGGGCCTCGGGGGCCTCGGTCGGGCCGGCTTGGCCGAGGGAACAGGAACGGGAACGGTAGAGTCGACTGTTAGTCGACTGCTTCGAATAACCGACTGCTTCGAGCAACAGCAGTCGACCAACAGTCGACTCTACACACCTGCTTCGCCATTTAATTGATGCGATCTATCGAATTACGGAATTCGATCATTAATCTCACCAATGAAATTGAGAATGGTTGTTGATTGTCAACTGAGAATCATTATCATTTAACTCGTCCCTCGCACGAGTCCAGATGCTCATGAATGCTCAACCTGTACTGCTGCGCCCCGAAACGCTGACCCTCCGCGATCGTCCGGTCCGTGTCGTTCCGCCGGAAGAGGTCATCGACAGCGAAGCCCTGCTCAAGGGCCGTCGTGAAATCCTGATCCAGCACGGCGACCGTTTCTATCGCCTGCGGCACACCAGCAACGACAAGCTGATCCTGACCAAGTAATCGCGGTCTGGTCGCCCGCCTCCCTCCCTCCTGCCGGCAGCGCCGACAGGGTGGGCGACCCGTCCGCTCCCGCTCTCTCCCCCTCGGTCTACCGCGTGCACCTTCCGGGTGCGCCGGTAACCGGGGGTTCCCCTGCCTGACCGAACGAACCCGATGACCCGCCATACCGCCCTTTGCCTTGCTGTCTGGATGGCGCTGCCGCTGTCCGCCCACGCTGCTGCCACTGCTGCCCCCGATGCGCGCGAATTCGATCGGGTGCAGGTCACCGCCACCCGCACCGAGCGGGCGCTGAGCGACGTGGCGGCCACCGTGGATGTCATCGACCGTGAGCAGATGGACCGGCACCTGGTGCAGGACATCAAGGATCTGGTGCGCTACGAGCCGGGCCTGTCGGTCACCCGCAGCGCGACCCGCTTCGGCCTGGATGGTTTCCGCATCCGTGGCCTGGACGGCAACCGCGTGCGCATCCAGACCGACGGCATCGTCATGCCGACCCGGTTCGACATCGGTTCGTTCGCCAGTTCCAACCGCAACTTCACCGACCTCGATACGCTCAAGCGCGTCGAGATCGTGCGTGGACCGGCCAGCCCGCTGTACGGCTCCGATGCACTCGGTGGCGTGGTCGCGTTCGTGACCAAAGACCCGGCCGACTATCTCAAGGACGGCAAGAACAGCTACTTCGGCCTGAAGTTCGGCTACGACGGTGAGTGGAAGGGCCTGCTCGGCGGTGCCACGGCCGCCTTCGGTGGCGACCACTGGAGCGGCCTGGTCAACGTCAACCACCACCAGGGCCAGGAAACGGACAACAAGGGCACGGTTCGCAGCGACAACGACACCCGCACCGCGTCCAATCCGCAGGATCGCGACGGCCGCAGCCTGCTCAGCAAACTGGTCTATGCACCCAGCGAGGACCAGCGCTTCCGCCTGACCGTGGAAGGCAACGAAGACACCACCGATACCAATGTGCTGTCGGCGATCGCCAGCGTTGCACCGCGCCCCGGCGCGATGGCTGCGGCCACTGGCATGAAGTCCCACGACACCCAGAAGCGCAACCGCGTCTCCTTCGCCCACGAAATGGATGCGCTGGACCAGCCGTTCGCCGACAGCCTGCACTGGCAGGTGTACGCGCAGAACAGCGAAACCCGGCAGCAGACCGACGAAACGCGCACCGACGGCACCCGCCGCCACCGCGTGTTCTCCTTCGACCAGCATGCCTATGGCCTGCAGGCGCAGTTCAACAAGGCGTTCACCACCGGCAGCGTCGAGCACGCAGTGACCTACGGTTTCGAAGGCACCCGTACCGAGATCCGCCAGAAGCGCGACGGCTACCAGGTCAGCAAGGCGGGCGTGGTCAGCAACACGGTGTTGCCGGACACCTTCCCGGTGCGTGACTTCCCGATCAGCAAGACTACCGAGCTGGGCCTGTATGCACAGGATGAGATGCGCTTTGCCGATGGCAGGCTGTCGCTGGTGCCGGGCGTGCGCGTGGACCGCTACGAGCTGAAGTCGGAAGTGGACAGCGTCTTCGCCGAAGACAACCCGACCACGGCCGTGGCGCAGCTGAAGAAGACCAGCGTGTCGCCGAAGCTGGGCATGGTCTGGCGCTTTACCGACGAATGGTCGCTGTTCGCCGGTTATGCGCGTGGCTTCCGTTCGCCGCCGTACAACGACGTCAACATCGGCCTGACCAACATCGCCTTCCGCTATACCGCCATCGCCAATCCGGATCTGAAGCCGGAAACCAGCGACGGTTACGAACTGGGCCTGCGCTTCATCGCGCCGGCGGCGTACGTCAGCGTCAGCGGCTACTACAACGACTACAAGGATTTCATCGAGTCCAACGTCGATACCGGTCGCAACGCGCAGGGTTTGACCGTGTTCCAGTCGCAGAACATCGCCGACGCGCGCATCTATGGCGCGGAAATGAAGGCCGGCATCGAGTTTGGCGAACTCAGCCCGGCGCTGAAGGGCTGGGCGCTGCGCAGTGCGTTGGCATGGTCGCGTGGTGACAACCGGACCGATGACGAACCGCTGGCCTCGGTCGATCCGCTGCGTGGCACGCTGGGCCTGATGTACGACACCGATACCTGGGGCGTCGAACTGGCCGGTACCTTCGTGCAGCGCAAGAAGCGCCTGCCGCCGCCTGCGGCGCAGACCAATCCGAACGCACCGGCACCGTTCGTCTACCAGCCGGCCGGCTACGGCGTGCTGGACCTGATGGCGCACTGGAACTTCGCGCCGGGTGCCACCTTCAATGTCGGCGTGTTCAACCTGGCCGACAAGCGCTACATCGAATGGTCGTCGATCACCCCGAGCCTGATCACCGATCGCGCACTGAGCGATCGTTTCAGCAGCCCGGGCCGCACCTTCTCCGCCAGCCTTGCCGTTTCCTGGTGATCTCATGAGCCGAGCCTTGTCCGCACGCAGGAATGACTCCATCGCCGCGCCGAACAGCGCGGCCTGGCCGACCCCGGCACAGCTGGCCACGCTCGGCACCGTGTTGTGCCTGTACCACGCCGACGGCAACGAGCTGGGCGGCTGGCGCCAGGCCGTACGCGTACACGCCTGCCAGGGCGTGGACAGCGAGGGCCTGCGCGAAAGCCTGTGCTTCCTTGATGGCCGCGGCCGCTGCGTGTGGCGCCTGTACCTGCTGCCCGACAGTGATTTCCTGGCCTGGGACCGTCTGGTCGCGCCGCTGCCGCCGGGACCGGAACACGACAGCGAGGCGAGCGTTGGCGAACGCCTGTGGCGGCGCCTGGCCGGCCATCTTGGCGGCCAGCGCTGGCGCCTGTGCGCGCTGCGCCTGCATGCCGCCGACGACAGACGCACGCTGGCCGCCAGTCTGTCGACCCTGTCCTCGCTGGGCGCGGCCACCGCGCGCCGCATCGCACGCCTGGAAGGTGCTGAAGGCGAGCTGGTGATCGACGACTGCTGCTGTGCCGACGCCGCCCGGCGTCCGGCGCCCCAGATTCCCGGCGACCTGCCGCTGATCCGCCTGTGACCCTCTCCTGATGGAACGCCCGTTGGCCACGGATGGCCCCTCAATGAATCTGCACCCCCGAAGGAAGACCCCGATGAAGCTCCAGACAGCCAGCGCCATGCTGCTGCTCGCCGCCAGCGGCGTGGCCAGCGCGCAGCCCTCCGATATCGCCCGCGACCACGACAGCATCCTCGCCATGCAGGGTGAGTACACCGTGGACTTCGCCTTCGACGAGACCGTGCTGCTGAAGCCGGGCTACGAGCGTGCACCGGCGATGCGCAGCGGCGGCAGCGAAGTGGTCATCGTGGTTGAGGACACCCCGAAGCGCATCGTGCTGCAGCACCTGCTGCTGGATGAAAAGAGCGGCCACATCACCAAGCACTGGCGCCAGGACTGGGTGTACGAAGCACCGAATCGTTTCGAGTTCAGCGCCGACCAGACCTGGAAGGTGCGCAATATTCCGTCGGCGGTGAACCAGGGCGCCTGGACCCAGTGCGTGTACGAAGTGAGCGACGCACCGCGCTACTGCGGCACCGGCACCTGGACCTACACCAACAACGTGCCGAGCTGGACCAGCGACCTGAGCTGGCGCCCGCTGCCGCGCCGTGAGTACACCAAGCGCAGCGACTACAACGCGCTGGCCGTGATCAACCGCCACACGTTGACCCCGAACGGCTGGACCCACGAACAGTTCAACACCAAGGTGCAGCGCAACGCCGACGGCAGCCAGGTGGAGATCGCCCGCGAGTTCGGCTTCAACGACTACGTGAAGACCACCGAGGTCGACTTCACCCCGGCGCGTGACTACTGGAAGGCCACTGCCGGCTACTGGGCCAAGGTGCGCCAGCGTTGGGATGGTTTCCTGACCCAGGCGCCGGGCGTGCACCTGAAGACCAGGATCGACGGCATGGCGATGATCATCCCGCTGTTCACCCAGGCCGAAGAGATCCAGTCCGGCAAGAAGGTGAAGGACAAGCAGATTGACGACGTGTTCGCCAAGTACGTGGAAAAGGCCCAGTAGAGCCACGCCATGCGTGGATGTGCTTATTCCTTGAACACTGGCAACGCCGTCATGTGCACTTGGTAGGTGCCGAGCTTGCTCGGCACGCGCCCCGGTCCAGCGCCGCCTCAGGCCTCACGCAGCGCCAATGCCGGCGGCGTATGCAGGATCGCCCGCGTACCCCACCAGCCTGCCAGCAGGCTCAGCCCGATGCCGACCACGCCGCCGATCAGCAGGCCCGGCCACGGCGGCAGCAACGGCAGCTCGAACACCTTCTGCGAGACTGCCACGCCGATGACGGCCGCCGCGCCCACTGCGAGCAACGCGGCCAGCGTGCCCAGTGCGCCGAACTCAACGAGCACCGCGCCACGCAGCTGGCGCCGGGTCGCGCCCAGCGTGCGCAGCACCGCGCTGTCGTAGCGGCGCTCGCCCGCCGTGGCCTGCAGTGCGGCCAGCAGCACCAGCACGCCGGCCAGCAGGCTGAATACCATCACCAGCTGCACCGCCTGCGCGACCCGCTCCATCACATCGCGCACCTGCGAGATCACCGCGTCCACGTCCAGCAGCGACAGGTTGGGCTGCGCGCGCACCAGCTCGCCCAGCCCGGCCGCGTTGCCGGACGGCAGATGGAAGGCCGACAGCAGGTTGTGCGGCGTATCGCCCACCGCGTTGGGGTTCAACAGCACGAAGAAATTCGGCCGGAACGTGTTCCAGTCGGCCTTGCGGATGCTGGTGACGGTGAACTCGCGCTGCTGCTCGCCTACGGAAATCGTAATGCGATCGCCCAGGTGCGCGCCGTAGCGCCGCGCCCAGCCGGTTTCCACCGAGGCTTCCGCCGCGGTGCTGCCGGCCTGCCAGAAGCGGCCTTCCAGCAGCGCATTGGCGGGCGGGAACGTGCTGCGCCAGCTGAAGTTCAACGGCCGGTTCTCGTCGTCGTCCTCGCGGGGGCCGTTGCTCGTGCCGTTCCCTTCGGTGGCGGCCGGGTCCACGCGCAGCGGCGGCTTGCCGTTGATCGCGATCAGGCGACCGGTCGCCATCGGTTCGATGCTGGCGTCGTTGGCCCCCAGTCCGCGCAGCGCGGCCAGCACGCTGTCACGCTGTCCGGGCTGGATGTTGATCAGGAAGTAGTTCGGCGTATCCGCGGGCAGGCGTTCGCGCCACTGCTGCAGCAGGCCGGGGCCGGTCACCGCCAGCAGCAACAGCGCGCACAGCGACAGCGACAGCCCGACCAGCTGCATCACCGCCAGCATCCGGCGCCGGGTCAGCGCCGCCAGGCCCAGCCGCCAGCGGCCGTGCAGACGGTGCTGCAGGCCGCGCAGCAGCTGCAGCAGCACGAAACCGACCACGCCGGCCGCCACCGCCAACGCGGCCAGGCCGCCCAGCACCCATAGCGCCAGCTTGAGATCACCGGTCACCTGCACCGCCAGCAGCAGGCTGGCCGCCAGCGCTGCTACGTAGGCCAGCAGCGAGGCCGGGGGCAGGGCGGCGAAGGAGCGGTTGAGCACGCGCATCGGCGGCACCCCGCGTAGGCGCAGCAGCGGCGGCAGGCCGAAACCGAACAGCAGCAACAGGCCGATGCCGGCGCCGGTCAGCGCCGGCATTGCCTCGGGTAGCGGCAAGCGCTGCGGCACCAGGCTGCCCAGTACCTGCACCAGACCTTCCTGCGCAGCCATGCCCAGGCCGATGCCGAGTGCGCAGGCCGGCACTGCCAGCATCAGCAGCTGCAGTGCCAGACCGGACAGAATGTCGCGCTGGCGCGCGCCCAGGCAGCGCAGGATCGCCACCTGGTCGATGCGGCGCAGGGCAAAACGGTTGGCCGCCAGCGCGGTCGCCACGCCGGCAAGCAATACCGCCAGCAGCGCGCTCAGGCCGAGGAAGCGCCCGGCAAGATCAAAGGCCTGGCGCACGCCGCGCTGGGTGTCGTCCACGCTCAGCAGGCGAAGGCCTTTCACCTGTGGCAGCAGCCACTGGCGCAACGCGGCAACCTGGTCGGCGGAGCCGGCGAACATCAGCCGGTAGTTGATGCGGCTGCCGGGGCCAAGCAGGCCTGTGCCTTCCACATCGGCGCGGTTGACCAGCAGGGTGGGGGAGAGCGTCAGCAGGTCGCCACCGGTATCCGGTTCGGCCTCGATGATGCCGGCGATGCGCAGCGTGCCGGCGCCGAATTCGAGGTCATCGCCGGCTTTCAGCCCCAGTCCCTGCAACAGGCGCGGGTCGGCATAGGCCTGGCCCTTGGGCGGCATGCCGGCATCGGCGATCAGGGCGCCGCCGGGTGTGGCCCGCACCCGCAGCGTGCCACGCAGCGGATAGCCCGCCTGCACCGCCTTGATGCTGGCCATCTGGCTGGCATCACCGTTGAACAGCACGCTGCCGAAGCTGGCGATGCGGGTGTAGGCCAGTCCACGCCGCTGTGCCTCGTCGGCGAACGCCTGCGGCGGGTCATCGCGCCCGACGATGCCAAGGTCGCCGCCGAGCATTTCCGCAGCGCTGCCGGTCAGCGCCAGGTTGACCCGGTTGACCAGCGTGCCCACCGCGGTCATCACCGCCACGCCCAGCACCAGTGCGGCGAACACGGTCAGCAGGTCACCGGCCAGGGCCTCGCGACGCAGCGCGCGCCACGCGTGCCGCAGCAGGTTCATGCCTGCGCCCCATGCTCGACCGGCAGCAGCCGGCCGTCGTCGATGCGATGGATGTACTGGCAGCGCTGGGCCAGGCGCAGGTCGTGGGTGACCAGCACCAGGGTGGTGCCGCTGCCGGCGTTGAGTTCGAACAGCAGGTCGCTGATGTGCTGGCCGGTGGCGTGGTCCAGCGAGCCGGTCGGTTCGTCGGCGAACAGGATGCGCGGGCGGGTGACGAACGCACGCGCCAATGCCACGCGCTGCTGCTCGCCGCCCGACAACTGGCGCGGATAGTGGCGGGCGCGATGGGCCAGCCCGACCTGGGCCAGCACTTCATCGACCCGCGCACGGTCTTCGCGCCCGGCCAGTTCCAGTGGCAACGCGACGTTTTCGGCGGCGGTCAGCGCCGGTAGCAGGTGGAAGCTCTGGAACACGAAGCCAACCTCACGCGCGCGCAGCTGGGCCCGCGCTTCTTCATCGAGGTCGCCCAGGTCCTGGCCCGACAGCGCAATGCGGCCGCGGCTGGGCAGGTCCAGCCCGGCCAGCAGCCCGAGCAGGGTGGTCTTGCCCGAACCGGAGGCGCCGACGATGGCCGCGCTGGTGCCTTCATGGACGGTCAGGGTGATGTTGTCCAGTATGTGGACTTCACCCTCCGGGCCCTGCACGGATTTGCCGACCTGGTCGACGGCGATGGCGACGGGCGCGCTGCGGGGGGACAGGCTGTCGATGAGGAGACTCCAATGCGCAAGACGGGATGGAGCCGGCGAGCCGGCGCGATGGTGGTGCTGCTGCTAGGGTTCCTGCTGTTGCCGGGGCTGGCCTGTGCCAAAGGTCCGGCCCGCACCGTGCTGGTGCTCGGCGACAGCCTCAGTGCCGCCCACAATATCCCTGCCGACGCCGGCTGGGTCAGCCTGCTGCAACAGCGGGTCAGGCAGCAGTCGAAAACCCCGGCGCGCATCGTCAACGCCAGCATGAGCGGGGAGACCACCGCCGGCGCGCTGACCCGCCTGCCGGGCCTGCTGGCGAAGGAAAAGCCGACGGTGGTGGTGATCGCGCTGGGCGGCAATGACGCATTGCGTGGGCTGACCCCGGCGCAGGTGCAGGGCAACCTGGAAAAGATGGTGCAGGCCAGCCAGAAGGCCGGCGCGAAGGTATTGCTGCTGGGCATCGACGTACCGCCCAACTACGGGCCGGCCTATCGCCAGCGCCTGGCTGCGGCCTACAAGGCGCTGGCCACGCAGTACGAGGTGCCGCTGCTGCCCTTCCTGCTGGAAGGCGTGGCCCTCCAGCCGGGCATGATGCAGGCCGACGGCCTGCACCCGACCGCAGAGGCGCAGCCGAAGCTGCTGGACAACGTCTGGCCGCTGCTCAGGCCGCTCCTCTGAACCGTTTGTGTACCTCTTGACGGAACTTCACATCGCGTCCACCGTCGATCCGGCATGTTTCACAAAGCTGAAGTTAGAGGGAATCACATGCGTCAGACGAAGGAGACCTCCGGCTTGGTGCTGGTGGTCGAAGACAACCGCAACATCTCCGAGATGATCGGCGAATACCTGGAAGGTCGCGGCTTCGAAGTCGACTATGCACAGGACGGCCTGGATGGCTACCGCCTTGCGGCGGAGAACAGCTATGACGTCGTGGTGCTCGACTTGATGCTGCCGCGCCTGGATGGCATCGAAGTGTGCCGTCGCCTGCGCAACGATGCGCGCAAGTCCACCCCGGTGCTGATGCTCACGGCACGCGACACGCTGGACGACAAGCTCACCGGCCTCGGGTTCGGCGCCGATGACTACCTGACCAAGCCGTTCGCGATCCAGGAGCTGGAAGCCCGCCTGCGCGCGCTGATCCGCCGCGAACGTCGCCAGGTGGGTTCGGAGGTGCTGAAGGTCGCCGACCTGGTGCTCGATCCGGTCAGCATGCGGGCCACCCGTGCCGGTACCGAGCTGCAGCTGTCGCCGATCGGCCTGCGCCTGCTGACCATCCTGATGCGCGAATCGCCGCGCGTGGTCACCCGCCAGGAGATCGAACGCGAGATCTGGGGCAATGGCCTGCCGGACTCGGACACGCTGCGCAGCCATCTGTACAACCTGCGCAAGATCATCGACAAGCCGTTCGACCGTCCGCTGCTGCACACCGTGCAGAGCGCCGGCTACCGCATTGCCGATATCGCACAGCCGATGGCCTGATCGGGGCCGGGCCGGTGCAGCATCAGGCCCGGCCGGGCAACGACCCCGCATCGGGCACGGATGACCGGCCGGCGCTGCCGCCGGTCAGCGTCCGTGCACGACTACGGCGCAGCGCGCTGCCTATAATCGCAGCGCTCTGACCGGGACCCCGCAATGCCGCACGGCCTGCCGCGCAAGATCCGTATCGCCTTCATCCTGCAGGCAGTCCTGGCCAGCCTGGGCATCCTGCTCGGTGCCTGGCTGGTGTCGCTGGTCATCAAGCACAGCCTGGTCGGCGCCGCCCTGCGCGAGGAAGCGGCCTATTACTGGACGCTGCACGAGGCGTCGCCGGTGCAGCCGCCGCCCAACACCCAGAACATCCGCGGCTACCTGCTGGAAAGCGGGCAGTCGGCGCTGTCATTGCCGGCCAACCTGCGCAACCTGGAGCCCGGCTTCCACGAACTGCCTCAGGATGACCAGCTGGTGCTGGTCGATGTGCGCCCCGCCGGTCGCCTGTACCTGGTGTTCCTGCGTTCGCGTGCGGAGATGCTGGCGTTCTGGTTCGGCATCGTGCCGGTGCTGCTGACCCTGTTGGCGGTGTATGGCGCCAGCTGGGTGACCTATCGGGCTTCCAAGCGCCTGGTGTCGCCGGTGAACTGGCTGGCACGGCGCGTCTCGCGCTGGGACCCGGGCCACCCCGAAGCAGCCGATCTGGAGCCGAACAAGCTGCCGGCGGACATGCAGGGCGAGACCCGCCAGCTGGCGGCCGCACTGCATTCGCTGGCCAACCGGGTCAGCGCGCATGTGGCGCGCGAGCGCAATTTCACCCGCGACGCCAGCCATGAACTGCGCACACCGCTGACCGTCATCCGCGTCGCCAGCGACATGGCCCTTGGCGATGAAACCCTGCAGCCGCGCCTGCGCCGCAGCCTGCAGCGCATCCAGCGGGCTGGCCGCGACATGGAGGCGGTGATCGATGCGTTCCTGATCCTGGCCCGCGAGGCCGATGTCGAACCGCAGATCGAGCTGTTCGACGTCAACGACATCGTCCGCTACGAGGTGGACAATGCCAACGAACTGCTGGGGTCTCGCCCGGTGTCGGTGCACCTGCACAGCGACGGCCCGGTGCAGTTGCATGCGCCGCCGCGGGTGCTGCAGGTGGTGATCAGCAACCTGGTGCGCAATGCCTGCAGCTACACCGACGAGGGGCGCATCGACGTGCATGTGCACAACGACCGGGTGGTAGTGCGCGATACCGGTATCGGCATGTCTGCCGACGCCCTGTCGCGGGCCTTCGAACCGTTCTACCGCGCCGATCCGAGCCGCCCGCAGGGCACCGGCCTGGGCCTGTCGATCGTGCGCCGGCTGTGCGACCGCTTCGGCTGGAAGGTCAGGCTGGCCAGCGAGCCAGGGCAGGGCACGGAGGCCACGGTCATCTTCCGCTGATCCTCCGACCCCATTGCCCGTGATTCAGTAGATCCACGCCATGCGTGGATGGGGTTGCGGTAGCGCCGGGCCATGCCCGGCGTCCGCAGTCCCTCAGTTGCAGTTGACCTTCGGCGCCAGCGCCTTGGTCCAGATCGCATAGCCGGCCGGGGTCATGTGCAGCATGTCCTCGCGGAACAGCGTTGCATCCGGCTGGCCATCGGTGCCCAGCATCGGCGTGTAGATGTCGGTGAAGCCGGTGTTGGGCAGCGTGGCCAGGGCGGCCTTGATCAGCGTATTGGCCTCGTTGATCGCCGGCAGCAGATGCGCACGCGACGGGCTCGGCTTGATCGACAGGTACTCGACCCGGGTCTTCGGCAGGTCGCGATGCACGCGCTGCACGAAGGCAACCACATCGTCGCGCACCTGCACGGCGCTGCGGCCGCTGTTGAGGTCGTTGTCGCCCGCGTAGAAGAACACCTTGCACGGTGCATACGGCACCACGATGCGATCGGCATACCAGGTGCTGTCACGCACTTCCGAACCCCCGAAGCCGCGGTTGAACACCGGCTGGCCGGGGAAGTCGGTGGCCAGGCTCTCCCACATGCGGATCGAGGAGCTGCCGATGAACTCGATACCGCCACGCGGCGGCGGGCTGGCCTGGTCGGCGCTGGCGAAGTGGGCCATGTCGCTGGCCCAGGCCACGTTGGAGACCTGTTCGGGTACCCGCGGTGACTTGGCCGGGCCCAGGGCCTGGGCAAGGGGGGCGGCGGTCAGCAGGCCCAGCATCAGCAGGCAGGTACGGCGATGGGACATCAGGCGCTCCGGCAGGGTAGGGACGACCATGATAGAAGCTGGGGCAGGTCGAAGCTTGCCCCTGGCAGTCCGTTCACCGGGCCGGTGCCGGGCGGCGGCGGGCGGCCTTGTGGCAAAATGGCGGCCATCTGCCTATTCCTGTGCGCCCATGATCCCCTGCCGTGCGTCTGAGCGGTCGCTGCGCCGCGTCCCTGTTGCTGGATGTTCGCCCCGTGGCTGATCAATTCGGCCATCTGCCGCGCGGCCCGCGCCGCATCTTCCAGGCCGCCCGCTGGTCCTGGCAGGGCCTGCGCGCTGCCTGGCTGCACGAGTCGTCGTTCCGGCTGGAGGTCTACCTGCTGATCCTGCTGACGCCGCTCGCGATCTGGCTGGGCCAGACGCCGGTCGAACGCGCGCTGCTGATCGGCTCGATGCTGCTGGTGCTTGCGATGGAGCTGGCCAACTCGGCCATCGAAGCGGTGATCGAACGTTATGGCAGCGAGATCCATGAACTGGCCGGCCGCGCCAAGGACATGGGCTCGGCGGCGGTCTTCGTGCTGATGATGAACGTGCTGCTGTGCTGGGCGCTGGTCGTGGTTCCGCACGCGCTGGCCGGCAACTACGGCTGAAACCCCATTCCCCCACTGCCTTGAAGAGTTTCCATGTCCTTTGAGTTCCTCGCCGACCCCAATGCCTGGGTAACCCTGTTCACGCTCAGCGCGCTGGAAATCGTGCTCGGCATCGACAACCTGGTGTTCATTTCCATCGCGGTCAGCAAGCTGCCGGAAGAGCGTCGCCCGTTCGCCCGCAAGCTTGGCATCGCGGTGGCCTGCATCACCCGCATCGCGCTGCTGGTGTCGCTGGCCTACCTGGCGCACATGGCGGCCAACCTGTTCACCGTGGCCGGCATGGGCATCTCCATCCGCGACCTGGTGCTGATCGTTGGTGGCCTGTTCCTGATCATCAAGGGCTGCATGGAGATCAAGGAGCTGATCAGCGGCGGCGAGGATGAAGATCCCAGCACCACCAAGGCCTCGGCCGTGTTCGGCTACGTGATCGCGCAGATCGCGGTGATCGACATCGTGTTCTCGCTGGACTCGGTGATCACCGCCGTCGGCATCGCCGACCACATCCCGGTGATGGTCGCCGCGATCTTGCTGTCGGTGATGGTGATGCTGCTGGCCGCCAACCCGCTGGGCCGCTTCATCGATGCCAACCCGACCGTGAAGATGCTGGCCCTGGCCTTCATCCTGATGATCGGTGCGGTGCTGATCCTGGACGGCCTGGACGTGCACGTGCCCAAGCCCTACATCTACGCCGCGATGGGCTTCTCGGTGCTGGTGGAGTGGCTGAATCTGCTGATGCGCCGCCGCGCCCGCGAGCACAACGTGCCGGGTGCCGGCAACTGGTAAGCGCGCCACAGGCGTGTGAGTCCCTCAGAACCCCCGGCATGCCGGGGGTTCTGCGTTGTGGGGGAGGTTGGCTCTGCAACGGCACTGCGGTTTTTGCACTTTTGGCTGCGTTCCGGCCTCCACTTGTGAATCAGGATCAACAGTGTTTTCCCGGGGCGAGGCTTAATCCGGCGCAGCAAAGCGCGCAGGCTACGCACTCCCGATTCCCGCCCCCCAGGACTCCCCCATGAATTCCAGAGCCGCCTTGCTGGCGCTTGCCGTTGGCGCCTTCGCCATCGGAACCACCGAGTTTGCCCCGATGGGCCTGTTGCCGGTCATCGCCGACGGCGTCGGCGTTGGCATCCCCACTGCGGGCATGCTGATCACCGCCTATGCCGTGGGCGTGATGCTGGGCGCGCCGGTGATGACCCTGCTGATGGGGCGTTTCGGCAAGCGCACCGCGCTGATGCTGCTGATGTCGATCTTCGTCGCCGGCAATCTGTTGTCTGCGCTGGCGCCGAACTACGGGATGCTGCTGCTGTCGCGCCTGGTCACCAGCCTCAACCACGGTGCCTTCTTCGGCATCGGTGCGGTGGTCGCTGCGAGCCTGGTGCCGAAGGAAAAGCAGGCTGCGGCCGTGGCCACCATGTTCATGGGCCTGACCATCGCCAACATCGGTGGCGTGCCGCTGGCGACCTGGGTCGGCCAGCAGCTGGGCTGGCGCCTGTCCTTCGCCGGTACTGCGGCGCTGGGCCTGGTCGCGATCACTGCGTTGGGCTTCGCGCTGCCCGCGTCCGCACCGGGACCGCGCCCGGACGTGCGCCGCGAACTGAAGGCGATCCTGCAGCCGCAGGTGCTGCTGGCCATGGCCACCACCGTGCTTGGTGCGGGTGCGATGTTCACGCTGTACACCTACGTCGCACCAGTACTGACCGAGTTGACCGGCGCCTCCAATACCTTCATCGCGATGGCGCTGGCCCTGATCGGCATCGGCTTCACCCTCGGCAACGGTATCGGCGGGCGCATGGCTGACTGGTCGCTCGATGGCGCCACCCGTATCCTGCTGGCTGCCCTGGCGGTGCTGATGTTCGTGCTGCCGCTGGCTTTCATGAGCCACGCCACCGCGGCGCTGGGTGTACTGCTGTTCGGCGCGGCGACCTTCGCCCTCGTGCCGCCGCTGCAGATCCGGGTGATGCAGGTGGCCAGCGAGGCGCCGGGCCTGGCGTCGTCGATCAACGTGGGTGCATTCAACCTGGGCAATGCGGTAGGTGCTGCGCTGGGTGGTGCGGTGATCAGCTCGGGACTGGGCTACGCCGCGATTCCGGTGGCCGGTGGCCTGCTGGCCGCGTCGGGCCTGCTGCTGGCATGGCTGGGGCGTAGCCGCACCGCGGTGGCTGAGGCCTGCTGAGTGATATGGGGTTCCGGCAGGGCTTGCAGCCCTGCACCCGTTAAAGGCGAAGGCAACCGCCGAAGCAACAGCAACCGCAACAGCCGGCGCTGGTTTTCTGAGGGTTGGGCGGGGCGGTGTGGGTTGGCAGGACACGCCGTGAACCCATCCATGGGGGCTCGATGGCGCCATCCATGGCGCCAACGGTCCTGCCAACCCGCACCGCCCCACCTCGGGCAGATTGCCGCGATCGGTCGGAACGGCGTTCTGCTTTGGTAGGTGTCGACCTTGGTCGACACGAATGCCTGAAGAACCGGCTTTTGCTTTTGATTTTTTCTTTTGATCTTCCCGCGGTGCGCAGGAAATTGTCCGTGGCCGGGAGGGTGGGTCGGCTGGGGGCGTGTGATCTGGCCCCCTGAAAACGGACGCCATGAAGCCGTTTCAGGCGGCAGCCCGGAGCTGCCGGGCGTAGTTGTTAGGCGAGTGGTAGCCCAGCGCCGAGTGTAGCCGGGCTGGATTGTAGAAGCCGTGGATGTAAGCAGCGATGGACTGGCTGGCTTGTTCCCTACTGGCGTAAGGCTCGGCAGCCTCTTCTGTCTTGAGCGTCGCAAAGAAGCTCTCGGCCACCGCGTTGTCCCAGCAATTG